>JAGNHS010000043.1 GCA_018001635.1 Pseudomonadota bacterium
ACAACAAGCGCATCTTGGGGTGGGCGCTGGGGCATGGCCCCAAGCCACAGGGGTCGCCCAAGCCGCGCTTGTTGTTGAATTTAAAGATATGAATAGATTTCCAGGCCCGGTTCTTCGCGCACAATATAATTTTATATACTGCAAATGACCTATAAGCTTGTATTTTATAGCCATAGTCCATTTGTCCAATGGTATTCTTTAGGCTTCCAAACGATAGTATCTTTATAAGGCGACTGTATTGAGTCGTCTTCAGTAGGAGAAATTATGAATAAGCAACTTGTATACGACCTTCCAACTCGCATCTTCCATTGGCTTTTTGCAGGACTCTTTGTGTGTGCCTTTATGATTGCCAAGACTATAGACGATGAGTCGCCGATATTTTCCTATCATATGCTGGCGGGACTTCTTTTGGGCTTTGTAGTGTTTTTAAGAATTCTTTGGGGCTTTGTCGGTTCTAAATATTCTCGCTTTAGCTCTTTTGCATTGCACCCAAAAGATTTGCTTGCGTACATTAAGGGAATCTTTTCGGGGGAAAAGCAAAAATGGGCGGGCCACAATCCTGCTTCAAGTTGGGCGACTTTGGCCATGATAGGTTTTGCGCTTGGTTTAGCTTTTAGTGGTTACCAAATGGCTAGTGGTCAAAAAGAGGCCTATGAAGATCTGCATGAATTGTTTGCGAATGGATTTTTGATTGTAGTTTTGCTGCACATTGCAGGTGTTGTTTTGCATGCCTTTCGACATCAAGACAGAATTGCGATGACTATGATTGATGGGACAAAAAGTGAGATCCCTCTGCTAGATAGAATAGAAAGACCTAAGATGGGTGTGGCCCTAGTGTTCTTGGTTTTAGTCGCAGTTTTTGCTATGAATCTATTTAAGAACTTTGATAGCAATAATCAAACTTTAAAACTTTTTGGAAACACATTGCAGCTTGGTGAAAATGAAGAAGGCGAAAATAATGAATCCGAAGAGCATGAAGATAAAGGCAATCAAGACAAGGACAGTGAAAAAGATGATGATTGAGGGCCTATTTCATTGAATCAGCGTGAGCGTTTTGTAATTGCGAGTATACTCATTTTAGTCACAGTGTTGGTGGCTTTTGATATATATAAGGATTTCAGGGAGGGCGTGCTTCTATGGCATGCAATCACTGAAGGAATAATAGCTTTGCTCGCTTTGTTTGGAGTCTTTTATATACTTCGTGGAAGTGTTTTGATTAAGCGTCAATTAGAGAACGAGATTGAAAACTTTTCTGAGTATAAGAAAGAGGCTGAACTTTGGCGGGCCGATTCGAAAAAATATATTGATGGTTTAGCGCTTGCAATAGACCATCAGCTCAGTAAATGGAAGCTCAGTGTTGCTGAGAAAGAAGTTGCATTTCTTTTGCTCAAGGGATTTAGTTTAAAAGAAATTGCAGAAATTAGAAGTACCACTGAGAAAACGGCTAGGGTGCAGTCTATGGCTATATATCAAAAAGCAGGACTTGCGGGTCGCGCAGAACTTTCTGCATTTTTCCTAGAGGATTTGTTGCTGCCAAGTTCTCCGGTTGAAGAAAATTCAAAAGACCTCCAAGCGACAATTGTTGTTAAGACTTAATAATAAGAAGTTAACTAAAAAAGCTTAGTTGAAGTTTAATTGTCTAAAAGATCTCCGATAATCCATTCGGAGATTCAATGAAAATAATTAAGATTTTAACATTCACTCTTATGTTTGGCTTTTTAACATCTCAATCAAGTTTTGCTAAAACTTGTACTGAAAGCGATATTCGTGCAGCGCTTAGCAAAGGAAAAGCCTTCATTTACAAACAAGAAGGTTGCACCAATACAGATGGTATCATTGCAATCAAAAAAGGAATCGCTGTTGGAAAAAGTGGTTGGCTCTTCGATGGTGGTGATTTGGCAAAACTTCTTTGGAAGGGCGCGGGCGCTTGCGATAAAAAATCGCGCACTTCAGAATATGCTTTTTTTGGAGTGAATGCATCTAATGTTACACTCAAAAACTTTATAGCTCATGGAGCTCCAGAGGGAATTCATATTTCTACTGGAAATAACAACACCATTGAGAATGCAACTTTTACGGAAATTTGTGAAAAAGCTATTCGTAATGGAAACAAAGCTTCGAATGCTGCCAAAAACACTTTGGTTATTAATAGTAAATTTTATGTGAACAAAGGTCCTGCGGATCACGTGATTTTAGTGCAAGGTGGAAGTATTCGCGTGGAGAGCAGTTACTTCAAAGGCAAAACAAATTCTATTGCCGCATGTGCAGAAAATCCCGATCCAGGCGATCACGGAAAAGTTCCATGCAAGGTTCCTTCAAAAATTACGGCCGTTGGAAATACAATTGATGGATGCAGTGGTTATGGAATGCGATCGGCTGGTAAGGGACCGGCACGAGGCGGATATTTAATTGCTGAAGGCAATACATTTAGAAATTGCCACACTCCTCTTCAGGTTGAAGAAGAGGGGCATGTTGAGGCTAGGGGGAATTCATTTAATTCGTGTAGCCAAGCTCTTAGGACAACCACATCACAGGCTACAGGTGTTTATGGCTGTGGGAATAAGAGTACTTGCAAGGAAACAAGTGGGTCAGGAATTAAAAGAGAAACTAACTGTAATTTATAGCCCTTTTGCCCCTTGATGACTTCTTAGAAATTATATTGCATCAAGTCATATTTGTGTTAGAAGTTCGCGTGAAATGCCACATATTTTTAGAAGTTTAGTCATCACATTTATTTTCAGTTTATTATGTCCAGCGCGAGCTAACGCCATTCTAGAAGTTTATTGCGAAGATTCCCAAGGTAGAATTTTTAAACTTCCGAGTACAGAAGCTTCAAAATATAAGGTCTATAGCTGGAAATATTTGTTTTTTGAAAGAGATGAGCCCTCAGTCACGGAAAACGTATGGGGAAGCATACAAAGCAATAGTATTTTAGCTCTAACGAATTTTAAAAACCAAAATATAGCCATTGAAAATGAAATTGAGCGTTTGACTAACAATGTATCTCAAACGACTTTTAAAAATTTTTTGGGTCCAATTCGTGTTCTAAGCCCTGTGAAAAACTTTGAAGCTTTGAATCTGCTTGTAGAAATGGATCAGCGAAGGTCCAATATGTATTTGTCTTTAATGAGCAGCAACAAAAATTATCTTGATCAATTAGTTTTGTTGAATAATGCGGCTTTTGATCTTTCTAAATTATCTCTTAATAATTATGCAAATTTCCCTACAAACACTCTAAAAAATTCAATTTATTTTACAAGAAGTCATGAAACTTTAAATAAATTGGGCTCTCTTTTGGCTCAGGAAGTTCCAGTTAATAAATATCCACCGAGTGTTCCAAGATATACTCCGGCACCCGCGCCAGTGTCGCCATTGCCGAAGATTGCACCAAAGCCTGCTCCTCAAGTTGCGCCACTTAATGAGTTGCCCTATGGAATTGCATTGAAAGATCGGCCTGGTTTTGTGCAAAGTCCCTTTGCCGCTAAAAATCAGCTTGTTGATGTTACTGGATTGCCTCCAGGTATGGAAGTGAAGTGTCCATATACTGGAAAACTTTTTAGAGTGCCCCAAAGTCCAACTAAAACTTTTCCAACTCCTGCTACAGCTAAAGAAGCACCAGTAGATACGATAGTGAACGATTTACCTTATGGAAGTCCTATAAAGGATAAGCCTGGTTTTGTGCAAAGTCCCTTTGCAGCCCCACATCAGCTTGTTGATGTTACTGGCTTGCCCGTAGGTATGGAAGTGAAGTGTCCATATACAGGAAAACTTTTTAGAGTACCTCCGCCTTTTGGATCTCGTTGATTTATAAAAATTTACCTTTTAAACCAGTGTCGAATGTCTATCGAGTTATCGGCTGAAGGTGATCTGAAAATTCCACCAGAACTACCTTGATTGGCTGAATTCTCATCATGATAGGCATCGGGTGCAGCTTGGAGCATTTGAGCTTGTTGGGCTTCTACATTGTTTTGATATTGTTGTTCGAAGTTTAACGAATTTCCTGAGGCGTTATAAGAGTTGTCAGTGTTCGAATTTCCTCTACCAAACAAACGTCTAAAAAATCCTGGCTTTTGATCAGTAGTGGCCGTGCTGGCACTATTCGTAGCCGCGCGACTATCATTGGCGTTTGTAGCAACAGTGTTAGATGCCATGGCAATACTTCTAGAGCCTGTGTATCTGTCTCCATAAAACTTTCTTGCGTAATTGGCGTCATTATTAATGGTACTTAAATCTTGTGCTCTAGAGCTAGAAGTGAATGGATCAGACATGTTGGTGTCACTTAGGTTGGGCTGGCTTTGCGCGTGTTGTGTGAGGCTTTGATAGTTTTGATCTACCCAAGCCCAAAGATCTTGGGTCATAGTAGAACAGACGTTGGCTCTTTTTTCTTCATTTAGAGCGGCGTATTCTTCTTGTAAATAATCGTTGGCTACGTCGGGTTGTCCCCAGGCCATTTCTGTTAAATCATCAACTCCTCTATCGAGGCCTCGACCTTCGTATAAACTGACTTTTTTCAGTTCAACATAACCAGTGACTTTAATTCTTTTAAACCAATTGGCGGTGCCAGCTAAAAGTTTTAAAGAAGCACTAACGTTTTGTGCGCATAAATCTACAATTTGAGTTGAGCGCGCTACGATGTCGTGAAACCTCTCACACCAAACAGAGGAGCATTGTCCTCCGCTGGAATTGGCACCACTGATGTCGGTGGTGACGGCTTGCAAATTATTAGACAAGAAAACACTCAATAAAATGACATAGAAGAAACGTACCATGGATACTATTTTTAAGGGCTTCTATTCTTCTTTCAAGTTAATATTGAGTTAAGAAATTAGTACTCTAAAATCACTATTCCTGGAGCACCGTTGGATCCAGTTGCGGTGTCTGTTGAGTATCCTGCGCATGGATAGTGAATATTTCAGTTAAATCATTAAAGAAGGCATTCCAATAAGTCGAAAACAAAGGATGATCTTCAGAGTTAAGCGGTGCTGCTATATTTATTCTCTGTTGATTTTAACTTTATTGTCCTGCGTTTCAAAAAACCGCGTTGCTAAAGAGTATGTAGAAAATCTCAAGCGCGACGATAAAACTTATACTGAAGCCAAGGAAACTTTTGTATTCTTCTTGTTCGACGGACTCTCTGTGCAACTCACTCAAAAGTTGATATCAGAAAATCACATTCCCAATATCAAAAATTTCTTTTTACCTTATGCATCGCAGTTTTTTGTGGGTAGGGCGACTTTTCCAAGTCTCACTCACCCCAATATTAGCTCAATAATCACTTCATCGAATATTGATAAGCATCCAATTTTAGGAAACAAAATAAAATTAAGCGATGACATAGTGGATTTTACATTGCCGAAAAATCAAAAAAAACTAAACGAACTTATAAAAAATCCAAGCATTTTTACGGAGCTGAGTTCTCAAAAACGTCGATCACTTAGTATCGCTCCCTATTATGGCGATCAAGCAACGGCAAGATATCCCTTAGATTTAGAAATGGGTTTGGCCTATGATAAAGGCGATTATAGAACGGTCGATTCTAAACTAATCGACTCTCTAGTGAGTGTTCTAAAAAACACTCGCCCAGAATCTTGGCCAGAATTTATTTTTGTGCATTTAGTAGGATTAGATGGCTATGAACATGCTAGCGGTGAATTCTCAAAAGATGTTATAAATCATGCAAAGTTTATTGATACAAAACTCGGCAAAGTTTTTGAATTATTAAAAGACGCGGCCAATAAGGGGAGAGATGTGGGAGCGCTCATTACGGCCGATCATGGCATGCAGAATGTGCAAAAATATTTTAATATTGAAGCGGTAGTAGCCACTAAAATTAAAACTTCAAAGTTTATTAATGAAGGTAGATTTTTAACTTTAAATTTTACGGATAATTACTCTCAAGCTGAGAAGCAAGCTTGGGCTCAGTGGAGCGCTGCACTTCCCGGTGTGGAGGCTAGTGTTCTAAATGATAATGAAAGCCTTAAAATTTATTCTGGAAATAAAAGCTATACGCTTCGTTATCAGGCCGCTGATTGTGGGTCTGAGAGTCAGTATGCTCTCAGTGTAGAAAATTCAGAATTTCTTTGCCCATCAAAAATTAATCTTTTAACTCAAAAATTTTTTTATCCGTATTTTGCCACAAATTTAGCTAGCTTTTTTAATGCTCCTCAATATCCCGATTTGCTTGTTCTTGCACAAACAGGAGCTTACTTTTCAAGTCATAGAAGTGTGGTAGGCGCACATGGTGGTATGACACCCGAGGAGTTGTTTGTGCCCATTCTGACTTGGAATTTGATTATTCATCCTTCTGAGTCCATCACTCCAACTTACAAATTATTAGAGTCTCTACGAGCCCCTCGAAAGCCTACGAATCTACATTAAGTGTCTAGATTTTAGACATATGTTTGGCCCATATTGTAAGCCTTAGTTTTATTTATAGCTTAGCTATAACTTGGCTTGCTTCTGGCGAGGTATGCGCCTTGCTTTAATAAAGACATATGAAATCTATTCTTAAAGTCTTGCCCCTTATTGTTTTGGTCTTTGTGACTCAAACTTTTGCTGAAACACAAGGAGAAAAGCTCGCCAATGCCGTGGTGCTAGGTCGATTGAGTGAAGTTGAATCTATTCTGAGTCAGCAAACTGATTTGGTCACTTATAAAGATGCTAACGGAAATTCACTAATTCATTTAGCTATTAATTTTTATAATGATGGAATGATCGATTTGCTAATCAAGCATAGGGCTTCGGTTAAAATCTTAAATCGAAACAATGAGTCTCCAATACAAAGAGCTGCTTTTTTTGGACTTAATAAAGCACTGCTATCTTTGCTCAAGGCAGGTGCCGATTGGAATTCTTTATCAAACGAAATGAAAAACGAATACACAGGTTACCCAGATATCAAGGATTGGCTTGCGCTGAATTCAAAGAAATCACCTGAGCCTGAGCCTAAAAGTGGAAAGACTATATTGGAGCTTCCTGGTGCCCAGTTACAGGTAATAAATTTTAGTGTAAAAAAGAGTCATTGATTTAGAACTGTAGTACGCATTCAAAAACAATTGTTGAGGTGAAGATCTTTTAACTTTTACCTAATGACCGCAGTCGTTTGAGTATTCGGCTTCTATTTAATAAACTGAATTTTGAATTAAATTTTCGATAATGATGAACGTTTACATTATCGATGAAGATTTCCTCACCATTTTTATAAAGATGCTGAAGCGTATGTTGGGCTCCGTTGATTCCCCAATTACCCCAACCTGTACCGAGTAATCCGCCTTTAGAGCTCAGTATTGGCGTGAGGTCGCTGATAGCGTGCATGCAGTTAATGGCAATTTTAGAGTCTCGCCATTTAAAATCATCAGCGATGTATTTAACTTTATTTTGTTTCAATTCTCTAAGACGCGCAAGGCCCAAATTATAAGCTTCGTTTTTCATGAGGTAGGGCCCCCAAATTCCGCTAGTTTTCTCCTCTTCTTGCGCCCATTCTAGAGTTTCTTTTAGGCTGTAATTGTGGGCAGATTGAGGTTCGCAATCTGTGATGCCCAGAATGTCTTGTGTAAAGGCCCCCATCATTTTTTCAAATATGCAGATTTGTCTAGTGCGGTGATAATGTTCGGGAAGCCAACTAATACTCATCCAGCTTTGGGATTTATCTGCATTGACTTTTACAACACTGGCAAAGGTGTGAGCATCTATGGGTAAGTTTTTGATTCCTTGGTAGGCAAAAATATAGAGATAAACAGCAGGTCTTTGAATGGACTCTATAGACGTGCGATATTCTACTTCCTGCCTTAATAGCGTTTCAACGTTTGAGGGTAATTGTTTGGCTTCTTTGAGTATTGGGGTGTTTGTTGGAGTGTGCCAAATTTCAAAAGCATGAGAGCTAAGTGTATAAGTAAAAAATAAACAAAAAAATATATTTTTTCGAAGTTTTAGGCTCAAGAATTGAGTTTCTTTCATAAATTGTCAGTTTGTTCAATAAATTAATAATCCAGAAAGCCTCTAGAATATAAAGGGATATGTCGTAATATTAGATAATGTCACATCCTCTGAATATTTTAGTTGTTGATGATGAAGCGGCTCTTATAGACGTCCTTGTAGAAAAATTGAGCCCCCTGGGGCCGATGAATATTGTGAAGGCTCATGATGGAATAGCGGCCCATAATAAAAGCATCAATGAGGCCTTTGATTTAATTTGCTTAGACTACAAACTTCCCAAAATGATGGGAAAAAGTTTGATAGTTTCTATTCGTGAAACTCATTTAAATACAAAAACACCTATTCTTGTTTGCAGTGCATTTATTCCAGAGGCTGAGATGGTTCTAAATTCTATGGGACCACTTGAGCATTTAGATTTTATCTCGAAACCTTATAATGATCTCGAACTGATAAAGAAAGCTAGAAAATTAATCGTCACTCGTAAAGCTGAAGTCTTCAAAGAAAATTTTAAAAACAAAATTACTAAAGTGAAATTGGATTTAGGTTTTATAGATTATTTTTTATCGGCTGCCATTGAAACCATGAGTGGTGTTTGTAAGGCCAAAGATATTGAAACTATTAAAAGCTATGAATTTAAAAATGGCATGACTATAGCTGCTGATATAAGTGTGGCTATGGAAATACAAAGTCCAAAAATGGATTCATGTGTTTATCTTTCTTTTAGCAAGGATTGTATTTTAAAGTCAGTTAATAAAATGCTCGACACTGACTATAGCGAAATCAACGCTGATATCTCGGATGCTGCCTTAGAGCTTATGAATATTGTTTATAGTCGTGCTAAAGGCGTCTTTATTGAAAATAGTATTCAGATTGATAAATTAACTCCAAGTGTGTTGTTAAATCAGGGCCCTGCGGCTCCCCCGGTGCAAAAACCTACAATGCTTGCCACACAATTAAAATGTGATTCTGGCGATTTTTACGTGACTGTGAGTTTAGCTGATAAAAGTTAATTTCCGGCGTTGTTGGCTTCGAAGTAATAGCTTTGTGAACTACAGCCAGATTCAGACATTCCGTAATCAATGCATTGTTTGAGTGTGTAATAGTATCCACCATCTGGAAGATTGAAATTACCATTTGAATAATGGCTGAGTGGACCGACAGTTCCGCTGACACAAGCCGTGTCATGATTCCATATAACATTTGAATTATCATTGTTCGTTAAAATTTCTTGCACGGTTGAGTTTGAATTTTGATTACAAGAAGCTTGAAAGCTGAGATATGTTCCAAAGGAACCATTGCAACCAAATCCTACGCAAGTGCCGTTGGGACCAATGACTTCTGAAATGTTTGTGATACTTCCTGGTTCTATGCATCCATCGGCTAAACACTGGCTGCTGCCTCCAAGCGTTGCTCGACAGCCGTAGGTTTCTGTTGAATTTGTGTTGTTGTAATTGGCAGTGCAGTAATCACCAAATTGTACCATGTTATAATAGGAGTCATAGCGCTCAGCTGCGCAGGTTTGGTAGGCATAGTTTCCATTAAAATTCGAATAAGAAGTAGAGCCACCACTCCCAATACAATTACAAGCAGTATAGGGACCGCTGATGGTAGTTGTTCCGCTTCCAGAATCGCAAGTGTAATCTTCGTAAGTGTAAACGCTGGTATTGCAAGTATCAGGGACTATGTCGGCAGTGGCAGGGCTCTGATATTGCGGGCCTGTAGAGCAATCATTTGTTCTGTTTAAAGATAAACTTCGCGTTTGCTCACTACAACCTGTCGTGTTGCTATTGTCCGAACATTGTCGGGCTACAAAAGTGTAGGTTCCATCGCTTATAGAGGTAAAGATTAAATCAGTTTCATTCATTGATTGGGAAAAGTTTCCAGCATTACAAGTTTGAGTGCCATTGGCGTTACCATTGAGCACATTGTTTGATCCATCTATGATTGACCAAGACACTTGTCCAATAACGGCGCTAGAGCAATTGCCAGAATAGGTAGCTCCATTGATATCACCTCCAGGGCAATAATCTCCAATGCAGGTATAGTCGCTTGTAAGATTGCTGATACTTCCAGATGGAATATAAGTTCCTGCGGGGATATTGTTTTGCGAAAAACTTCTTCCCGAGACGTCACTAATTGTAAAGCTAGCTAAAATTTGTCCTTGAGTGGTCATAGAGCTTAAATCAGCAGTTCCTATAAAAGTTCCATTAGTGGCATTTGTACAAGTAGTCGTAAAGGGTCCATATGAGGTATTGGCTGAATCCGTTAAAGTGACAGAAATATTATCTATGTATAAATCGTCTGTGCAATTTCCTGAGAATGTGTAAGCGGCCTTAGTGTCGTCTGAAAAATTTGTATTATTATCTGAGAAGCTGGCTGAAGGAGGGTCGATGTCTGAATAGAAAGTTATGGTTGAGGAAATATTATTATTATCACCATCAAACTGCCAAACACTTGCAGAATTTGAACCAAGTGAGAAAGTACCACTTCCAGACCAAGCGTTATTTGTGCATACGCCACTTGAGGGACTCCCGCTGAGTTGTACGTAAATATCACCTGCTTGCGATGTACAAACTCCATCGAAATTAATGTTAGGCCCTTGCCACCAAGTACCATTTCCCTGATTAAAATAAGGATTCACTCTGCGAGCAATAAAACTAGCCGCACTATTGATGTATCCAAGCGAGTCGGCAACTTCGCCTCCACCAAAAGTGAGTGTAACGTCGTCACTATTGTCTGGATCGATATTAACTCTGTATTGCAATCCGGGTGTGATTTCACTTAATGTGGCCGTTCCACTTCCGCCTGAATAACTAATAATTCCACCTAGGCCAAATGAAGTTACGCTACGGCTGAATGTTATATCGACATCAAAAGGGCTCTCAGCAGCTCTGACTCCCTGAATGTTCATTGTGACTTCTATAGGGCTTAATGGATTTACAGTAATGCTGGGGAGTGTACTTGTGAGTGATTGTGGGTTTCCATTGAGTAGATGGGTGGCCATGACTTCTTTTGCTGTGCCGTCCGTTGTTGCCGTGAAAGTGCTGCACCAACGTTTTAGTCCAGAATCATAAGTGGGTGAAGAAAATGTTCCTGAAGAGGTGCCGGCTCCGGTCAGAGAAAAAGTCATGCTTTCATCAGGTTTAGCGAGTGATACGCCCGATGCATTTTTAAAAGTGGCGCATACTTTAGTGGTCGATCCGTTATTGATTGTACTCGATCCTGTAACTGCAACTGTGGATTGAGTGTATGAAATTACAAGTTCAGCATCGACAGTTTCAGCGCTACTTGTTGTGGTGCTTGTACCGCTACTGCCAGTACCACCCAGTCCTCCCGGCTTTTTTGGAGCGCAGGATTGTATTACGCAAAAAAATAAAAACAATAGTTTAGATTCCATTCTGAATGGGTAGAAAGAGGATCTAAAATATTGAAAAGTTTCGAATAAAGACACCAGTCTCCCCCATTTCATTATCGGATTTTTAGGGAATTGAGTAAAATCAAGAAATTCTAAAAGCATTGTTAAGATTCGGTTAAAATACGTGGTTTATAGTCCTGGGTTCTTCTGCGTAGTTACACTTTTGAGCTTGTCACTCGATTGGGTGGCAGCTATTTCATCTTTCCAATGAATTCAAAAAAGATATTAGCTATTCTTCTAGTTTTAATTTGTGTGACAAGTGCTCGTTCTCAATTGAAAGTTACGGGAAACTCTTGCGAAGATCTCTTAAAATCAACTCCAAGATTGAAATTCACTGATTTTGGTGGAGGACCTTTTAGTTGTAGTAAAGAGGGATTGATGGCCACAGTTCGAGCTGAGTGGACTTATGAGAATCCGCAATTTTCAGATCGTTATTTAGTTTCACTGTTAGATGCTTTTCAGCAAAAAGGTCTCGTACATTTAGCCACGCAAAAAGATTATATACCCTACGATCAAGAGGCGAGTTCAGTAAAAATTTCCTTATTAATGGAAGGGGATTTAAAAGAAATTTTGTCTATATTGAATCATAGTGCTCCAAAAGAACTTCAATTGTTAGCCATAAGAGATTCTAAAAGATTTTTAATCAATAAGATGAGTGATGCTGTTGACGAAAAATTAAAGTCGACTCAGGAGATTGTTGAATTAGAAATTTTGAGACGGGTTATGTCGGCCAGTAGTTCTGCATTTCTTTCAAATAAGTTGAGCGACTTAGCTCGTCAGCTAAAAGTTGAGTTAATCAATCTTCATGATTCTGCATCTTCTTTGGGAGGCATTAGCAAGCTTAAAGGAAATTCAAACGATATTAACCAGTTTTTGAAAATGGCTTCTCCTTATTTTGTAGCCGTGAAGCTCTCTGGTGAGAAAAATTTTACAAGGGCTGTGAATAAGTTTCAAAGTAGTGAAGAACTTTTGCAGGATCGCTCTACTGCACTTTTGATGGATCAATTTAAAAAATATCCAGGCGAACAATCCGTTAAAATTGCATTTGCTCATGGAATAGACAATTTGATTCTAAGAAAAAAAATTCTATCTATGGCTGAGAATTCTCTGCTTGAAATTCTCAAAGAAAATGAAAGAGATAAAACCCTAACTGTGAAAGTGAGTTTTGATCAATTAGCTCTTATTTTATTGTTTGATGATTCGTATTCTATTGAAACTTTGGATTTAGATAAAAGTCATTAATTTCTATTCTAAAATTAAGTCATTCGGAACGATTAATTGAGCACAAACTGAATCACTAAATAAAGATTGAGTCCTGCAATAATAAATGCAGTTATATATGAAATTGCTATTAATGATTTTGAATTTACAAATTCTCCCATTTTATCCCGAGATGATGTGAAGTTAATCAACGGGAACACTGCGAAACTTAATTGGAGTGAAAGTATCACTTGGCTTAAAACTAAGAGCTTACCCACTCCAGCTTCGCCATATTTGAGAGCCACAATCATAGCAGGCACTATGGCTACAGCTCGCGTAATTAATCTTCTCAGCCATGGCTTTAATCTTAAGTCTAGAAATCCTTCCATGACTATTTGGCCGGCTAGAGTTCCAGTGAGTGTGGAGTTTTGTCCAGAGGCCAGCAGAGCAATGGCAAAAAAAGTGCTAGCCCAAGGGTCACCTACTGCGGGACTTAGAAGTTTGTAGGCATCAGAAATATCTGAGATCCAGGCGTTTTCAGTCCCATGAAAGACCGCAGCTGATAAAATTAAAATTGCAGCATTTATAAAAAAAGCTAAGAAAAGTGAAAATGTAGAATCAATGGTCGCAAATTTTATTGCTTCTTTTTTTCCTTTGCTGTTTCGCAAATAATTGCGTGTTTGGACAATACTCGAATGCAAATACAAATTGTGAGGCATTACGGTAGCGCCCAATATACCTATGGCGATATAAAGCATTTCTTTATTAGAAAAAATCTCAGTGGCGGGGACAAAGCCCATGGCTATAGCTGAAAATTGAGGTTGAGTGATAATGATTTCATAGAGAAAGCTAATACCTACTATTGCAATTAGAGAGGCAACTATAATTTCAACTCTGCGAAATCCCTTTTCCTGTAGATAAAGAATGATAAAAACATCAAGGACAGTGATGATGATTCCCACGGGTAGGGGAATATGAAAGAGAAGGTTGAGTGCAATAGCTGAGCCTATGACTTCTGCTAAATCACAGGCACCAATAGCAATTTCACAAAGTATCCAAAGAATGAAATTTACGGGACGCGAATAATGGTCTCGGCAAGCTTGAGCTAAATCTCGATGAGCAACGATGCCGAGTTTTAAAGATAAATGCTGTAGGAGCATAGCCATAAGGTTGGATAGCAAAATAACAAAAAGTAATTTGTACCCAAATTTTGCTCCGGCGGCTAAATCCGTGGCCCAATTTCCAGGGTCCATATATCCCACGGCCACCAGTAAACCAGGGCCACTGAAAGCAAATAATTTTTTAAACCAACCGTTTAATGGAATGGGAATGCTTGAGTGCACTTCGCTGAGAGAGGGAAGGTCGGATTCTCTTCTCCATGCTTTTTTGTTTTTTGATTCAATTGGCGCCATGTTTTTCTTCCTTTAAAAAAATGGCTTGAACTTGAGCCGTATTGAGTTGAATCACTTTATCGTTAAATAGAAATTCGTTTTGAGTGTTTGTCTTTTGAATTTTTCCACCAATGCAAAGTTTTTTATCCATCATAGTTTGAAGCAATTTGTGATTGCTTTCGGAAATGGCCGCAATTTTTGAAGTTTGGCCGTCTTTGAGTTTACTTAAGGGGAGATAATTGTGCTGTTGTGGAAATTTTCCTTCTTTAGAGGGAATAGGGTCTCCATGAGGATCGTATTGGGGATGCCCACATAATTTTAAAAGACCTTCTACAAAATGTTGGCTAGCAAGGTGTTCTAATTCTTCTGCTTCAATATGAGCTTGTAGAGGGTTGAAGTCTAAGATTTGAACTAAAAAACTTTCGATAATTCGATGTTTTCGAATGAGATCGATAGCGTATTTTTCGCCTTTGGGAGTGAGTTGAATGCTACTACGGGGTTTCCAGCTGACTAGTTTTCTATTTGTGAGAGCTCGAAGTTGTTGGGTGACTGAGGGTTGAGAAACTTTAAGCATTTTAGCGAGCTTTGAAACACTCACTTCAAGGGATTGTTGCTCGAGTTTGTAAATCTCTTTTAGGTAATTGAATTGTGAGATTATAGGCATACCTAATTAAGTATACCTAATTAAAGCTAGTCTTAAAGACAATCCATAAAAAATCAAAATTCTAAATTTCAATGGCTTAGAGTCGTGTAAGACTTCTTAAGTAGTCATTAATGCAATGCGGTATTAGGGCCTTCATTATGTCTCGGATTAGCATTTATAACTCTTCAATAGTTTTGAAATTCCTAATTTTATTCCCTATTCACCTATGGTCTGGTGGTGGAAGTTTTTTAGATGTTGTTCCGAGATCAAAATGGTGGGCTGATGAATGGAAAAGTGCTTCGACATCAAAAAAAGTTAAAGTGAGTGGAAGAGGTCGACGAGCAAAATATAGGACTGTGATTAGAGAAGCACCCTCAAAGGATATTAAAGGATTTTGTCAAAGAACTTGGGTGGAAGGATCCTGTAAAGTTAGTGGATATAAGCAGATTGTATGGCATCACACGGATTCTCGCGATCAATACCCGAATCTTGTGAGTATGGCTCTATTTCATCAGGGAAAACATTTTTGTGATTTAGCTTATCATTTTGTGATTAAGAAAAACTCAAGCGGGCGTTGGGCGGTTTATGAGGGCACTCCTCTCGGATATGTGGGAAGTCATGCGGGAGGTTGTAACTTTATTCACGGCACTAGATTGGGCACAATAGGAATCGCTGTCGCGGGAGATTTTGGACAACAAAAGCCCGATGCTGAACTTAAAAAAGTTATGACAAAGCTTCAGGATAGATTGGTGAGTCGATATAAAATTCGAAGTGTAGGAGCTCACCGTGACGGTCCCTACGCAGTTAATGACGGACATGATTGCCCCGGAAAATACATGGTCCCCTTTATAAGTGAACTTCATAATCGCGCCGCCCATTAGAATCTACTGTGCGACGTTAAGAGTGGGTATTTGAGCGCAAGGAGAAGAAGCTAGTTCAGAAATCTATACATACCTTTAAAATCAACAACTAGAGCGGCTTGGGCGACCCTTGAAGCTCGGGGCCTTGCCCCATCGCTCACCCCAAGATGCTCTAGTTGTTGATTTTAAAGCTACTAACAAAATCCAAAACTAATCTATCAGACCAGGTACCTCCAAAGCCCATATCCCCAATCAGTAGTCTTTTGCCATTTATGACACCCACTCTTAACGTCGCACAGTAGAAAATTAAAGGGAAGGGGTGGATTTAGGGCCTTGAGGGCCGCCTTGAGGGCGATCGAAGGCATCCTTAATCATGTCTAATTGGACTTGTTGAATTTCAAGAAGTTGGTGCCATTGGTGTTTTATCGTTGGATCACAAGGGATAAAAGATTTTGTCTAGGCGCTTAGTTTTTTGGAGTTAGTGGCTGTAATATCTTCAAATAATAAGCCGGCTTTGCCGTTCTTTTTCACGCGATACATAAGCGCATCTACACGTGTGATCCACTCTTCAAAACTTAAAGTGCCCACTGGGCCGCTCAAGGCGCCTGCGCTGAAAGTGACTTGAGCTTCACTCAGCTCCGCATCGCTATCGAGTCGTTCTAAAATTCTTTTCAAACATGCGGTGGCTTGTTCGGTGTTTGTTTCAGGAAGTAAGAGCAAAAACTCATCTCCACCAATACGAGCTACGTAATCGTAGGGTCTTAAGCCACCTTTGAGAGATTGGCCGACCGCCTTTAAAACTTTGTCTCCACCGGCATGTCCCAAGGTGTCGTTAATTTTTTTAAAATCATCTAAATCCACATAGGCAATTGAAATGTTGGCGCCCGTTCTTTTGGCGCGGGCTAATTCCAGTCGAGCAATTTCTTTTATAGCTCTGTAGTTGAGAAGCTTAGTCAGGGAGTCCGTCCGAGCTAGTTTAGCCTCTCGGCGAATCATATGTCGAAGTTGCGCTAAAAGCAGGGATACAATCATAAACAAGCCAAATCTTGTCACTGTATTCCACACTTGTATCCAGTCGGTGCTAAAAACTTCACCGCCTAAATGATTTGAATAACCCCAAATAGCAGCCGATAAAAAACTAGTGATAGTGGCAGGAATAATTCCTGCGCCCCAACCAACAATGGCTACGGGTATGAGATAAAATACCGAAAGCGATACTTCGATTCCCGTCAGATAGTCTAAAAGTCCAATGGCCAGCATATTGAGAAAACCAATGAAGCAAATCTGAAAAGTCGAAAAGCGTTCTAAAGCTAAAAGTAAGTTGATGGTTTTAAATCCACCTAGGCTATCAATCACTGTGATTTGAGCCTTAGATCCCGTCTCTTGATTTTCCACGAATAGATATCGGATACATTTAATAAAAACCTTATAGTGCCTAGTCTAATTATCGAAATTTTTTAACTTTAACGCAATCGGTTAAGGCCTTTTCTCAGGGCTAAAACTTTGTTTGAATAGTAATGGTGAGTCCAGAAAATAGGGTTTTCCTTAAGGGTCGTTTCGGCCCACTTTTAAATCCCTTGTTTAGAGCCTTAGTTATCGCTCAGTTTGTATCTTTTGTAGGAACTTGGATGCAGGAATTGGCACGAAGTTGGTATGTGCTTGAACAGGGTGGGCAGGCCACCAAAATGGGCTTTCTTATGTTCGCTCTTGGACTTCCAGTACTTTTGCTTTGGCCCATTGGTGGAATTTTAGCCGATCGTTTTTCGGTTAAAAAAATATTAGTCATCACTCAAAGTTTTCTTGCACTGAATGCTATTGGAACGGCCATTCTGTTTTATTCCGGCGTGCTTGAGTTCTGGCATCTGATTGTGGTGGCCGTCATCGATGGAATTCTGATTGTTTTTGATGCGCCTGCCTTTCAAGTTTATATCCGAGAAATTCTACGGGGTGAGGATTTTCAACAAGGCTTGGCCATCAATTCCGTGAGTTTTCATATGTCGCGAGTGGTGGGGCCTAGTTTGGCCGGAATGCTTATGAGCATGCTTCCAATTGCGTGGGTGTTTTTTTTAAATGGACTCAGTTTTATGGTGATTGTTTGGGTTATACGACGCCTTCCGTTTAAAGAAAAAGAACATTTGAAGATGCCTACAGGTAAGCACAGTTTCTCTCCAGGAGAAATTAAAGAACTTTTTGTTTTTATAAAATCTCATCCAATTCTTTTAAGATGCTTTATTAATTTCTGGTCAGTGATGACACTTATACTTCCTCTTATTTTTACAACCCTTAGAGTTTATCTAAAGAACCTCTTGCATATGGATGCGCGGATTTTTGGATTAGTTTTTATGGCTCCAGGTCTTGGTGCTCTAGTCGCCAGTTTTTTTATCTTACTTTTAAAACCCAAAGAACCCTTTAAGCTCACTCCATTAGGAGTTCTTATCATTCTTGTTGGAATGGGACTTGTGGTTCATAGTCGAGATGTTTTTCTCACTTTCATAGGACTCTTTGTTTATTCATTTGGTTTGTTTGTTTTCCTAAATTCCAATGTCATTTCTCTGTCGCTCAATGTGGCCGATCATTTGCGTGGACGTTTAAGTAGCTTAATTGGTGTGGCTTTTGCGGCTTGGGCTCCTATGATGAGTCTGCTATTGGGAATTTTTTCCGATAAAGTGGGGCCTGTAAGATCTCTTGAAATTCTTGCGGCAACTTTTGTTGCTGTAATTTTATTAAATTATTCTATACTTAAAAATAGAGTCAGGCTTTTCTCATCTGAGCTCCTGTCTAAATAAGCAAGGGGGATTTTTCCTTGAAAAGTATTATCGGTTTTTTAAGTGTTGCAGCTTTTATTTCATTGAATTTAGTAGCCGAGCCCGTTCAGAAAACTGCCCCTCAACTTAATGAGTCGGAACTCAAAGAAAGACGCGAGCAGGTCAAAATTATTCTAGATCAAATGCACATCATGGCCCTTGGCATACAAGCCGATCAGAGCAAAGAAGAATCGATGCTAAGAGAGCTTAACGAAGATATTCCAGCCATTCGTGATTATTACAAAAAAGTTGTCGATTCGACTCTTGATAAAGTCAAAAGTGGAAAAAATGTAAAAATTGAAAGTCGTTATCATGAAGACGATGCCAATGATGAGTTGAATAGAAACCTTTGTCGTCTAGAATCAGATTTAAATATTTTGCGAAAAAAAGGGCGTCTTTTGGACTATCATATATATTCTTCAGTTTCAGGCCAATCTGTTCAGGCAACGGTGATTGCTTTTCCTAAAGATGGACAAGAGAAGGATGGCATTAAATTCACTCTTCCCACTTTTAATTTTACGGCTCCTGAAAGTGTTGTGAAAGAAAAAGTTTGTGGAGTCTGTGGTCCAGGGCTCAATTTCTCTTGTATTCCTAATCGGGGGCGTTGGGATGACAAAATAAAAAGTGAAAAAGGCTCTTGGAGCCCAGTCGACGGGCTACAGCATAAAGTTCTGACTGGAGATAGAGTTTTGCAGTTAAACACTTGGGCTACGGAATTAAAAAAATTATTGGATTCTGTTCAACAAGAGCAATGGCCTTATGTTTTAGGAGAGGAAAAAGCAGTCTCTGATTCAAAGAAGGCACACACTCTTGAGACAATTCCCAATGCCCAAGCTCCAGTAAAAGAAGATCTATTGCCTTGATCATTCATTTGTTGATGTTGTCGTTGATCCAGCTTTGAACATCGGAATGAGCCTTCGCCCAAGCGTTGAGTGTTTCAAGAGCTGCTTGAAATTCCTCTTTGATTTTTTTTTGCCTAATTTTTAAATCCGCTTCTTGATTTTGAAGGTTAAAAAGATTTTCTCTCTCTTGATTCAAGAGATAGATTTCAAAGGGGTCTGTTTCATCTTTTTCAATCCTTTTTAAGTGAATTTCTAATTCTTCAATTTTTATTTTAGAGAGTTCTATTTGATTAGAGATATTGAGAAGTTCTTCTTTGACAGCTCCAATTTCAGCTTCGATTTCGAGTTTCAGAGAAAGATCTCTTTTTAGTATGAGGCTTAACTCATCAAACTCTAATGCAGTTAAGTGAGCGTAGAGCTCTTGGCCATTAAGTTGAATTAGGCGATCCTTTAGGGACTGGATAATGTCTAAATTAATGCCGCGTTGAGATTCTTCTAATTCGGCGTTCATTCTTAATGAAGCAAATTGGGCTTGTCTTCTTTGATGGTAAGGAGAAATTCTCTGAAGGTCGCGGTAAGCTTGAATTTGACGTTCAAGTAAATCTCTTCTGAGGCTTAATTGATGGCTTCTTTTATTGCTCCGATTAACTTCGGCGAGTATCTTAAGGCAATTGAGGGGTGCGCTAAAAATTCCGTTACTAAAAAAAGACGCATTTAAATGTCTAGGCGCTATTAATAAAAGCAGAAAGACAAAGCTCTTTAAACATGCGTTCACCCTTCATTTTCGGCATTTTAGGAATCTATATTAAGCAATTCCATGAGAGTTTTTTGACTGCTAAATTTATTAGGAATTTCGAGTTGATGACAAATGGATTCCTCGGAAATTTCTAGGCTATAGGCTTGAAGCGCTATGTGGTGAGCTTCTAAACTCATTTTCGCGCCATAGAGCGCATCACCTAAAATTGGAAACGAATGTTTGCTCATCTCAAATCTAAGTTGATGAGATCGCCCAGTGAGAGGTTTCAGTTCCCAAAGGCTCATGACTGAGTTCATATAATTTATATTTTTAAGACATAGAGCCTTTGTTTCGGCCTTTTTTCCATAAGCGGCTTCAAAACTGCGTTTTTTGCCGCGAACAATCACAGATTCCCAAAACTGCTTTTTTGAAATGATATCAACTGGAGCTTCTTGCTCAGAAACTGCAAAGTAAGTTTTTGTTATAGTTTTAGCTTCAAAAGCTTTTGATAAGAGTGAATGAGATTTTGGATTCTTTGCGTATAAAATGATTCCCTCAACTTCAAAGTCGAGTCGATGAACAGGGTAAAGGCGCGCCTTTAAATAGTCTTCGAGCTTTCGAGCCAGCACACTTCGAGGCTCTGATTTTCCAAGTCTCGAATCGACGCTCAAAACGCCAGCGGCTTTATAAGCCACTACCAATTGTGAATTTTCAAAAATTATGGATTCTTTCAAGAATTGTGCTCCTTTTAGGACTTAAAACAAGAATAGGACTTTACTAAAGGCTTTAAGAAAAATATACACTTTCCAATGTCATACTTGGCGCTGAGGGGACTCACGAAACTCTATGTTTCTGGGACTAAGAAGTCTGGGGTTGAAAAAATCGATCTTGATATTCGCGAAGGCGAGTTCTTTTCGTTGTTGGGGCCTTCAGGCTCTGGCAAAACTACACTTTTAAGATTGTTGGGTGGATTTGAGAATCCCGATTTTGGTCAAATACTGCATCGGGGTGAAGACATCACTCCCAAGGCGCCTTTTCAGCGCAGTGTTCGTACCGTTTTTCAAAAGTATGCACTTTTCCCGCATTTAGATGTTTTTGAAAACGTTGCCTTTAGTTTGAGATTACAGCGTAAAGCTTTGCCCGAGATTAACTCTCGTGTGAATGAATTGTTGGACTTACTTGAAATCACACATATTCGAAATCGAAGTGTTGATAAACTTTCCGGAGGAGAGCAGCAGCGCGTGGCTTTGGCGCGTGCTTTAGCCTCTCGCCCGGAAATATTATTATTGGACGAACCATTTTCAGCTCTCGATCTCAAGCTTCGAGAAAAAATGCAGTTAGAGTTGCTTTCTTTAAAGAAAAAACTCAACGTCACCATGATTTTTGTAACGCACGATCAAGGTGAGGCTATGTTTTTGTCTGATCGCATAGCCATTTTAAATGGAGGACTTCTAGAGCAGGTGGCTTCCCCACAAGAACTCTATCAAAGTCCTAAAACTCGTTTTGTGGCCTCTTTTGTTGGGCAGGCCAATTTTTTAAATGGTCGCCATGAAAGTTCCTTAATTGCTTCCGATGAAATGAAAAATTTTTGGACTCAATCTTCAGTTTGGATGCTGAGACCAGAATTTATTCGATTGGTGTGGCAAAAGCCTGATGTGCTTGCTGAGCAAACTTATTATATTCCGGCCACGGTTGAAGAAAAGGCCTATCTGGGAGATTCCTGGCTTCTCAAATGTCTAGTTCCAGATAATAAAGACAGAATATTTTTAAAAGTTCCTACAGGCTCAAAAATTCCTGAACTAGATACAACATTATTTTTATCTTGGGATCGTGCGCAATTATGCCCCGTAGAATAACAAAAAATTTTCTTCGAATCCCAACTTATCTTTGGTTTTTCTTATTGTTCTTGGGGCCGCTGCTTATTGTTGTCCAAATTAGTTTCGCAAAAAGAGATGTTTATGGATTCATTCAAGGTGGTTTTCAACTGCAAAGTTATATCGAAGCCTTTCAGCCACTTTATTTAAAAATTCTTGGCAAGACCTTGGTGTTCGCACTTGGAACAAGTCTGCTGACAATTTTGTTTTCTTATCCTGTGGCGGCATTTCTTTGGAAAGTGAGTCCTAAATATCAAACGACTTTGTTGACCTTGTTTTTGTTTCCTATGTGGATCAATTATCTTTTGAGGTTATTGGCCATAATGGATTTATTTCGGGCCATGCCAGAATCCTTGAATTGGCTTTACACTCAAAAAGGAATATTTTTCACATTAATCTACGTCAATTGGTCTTGTGCCTTTCTCCCCTTATTTTCTGCGTTTTCGAAACTTCCCGTGACCTTTCGAGAAGTGGCTCAAGATTTGGGGGCCAATAAATGGCAAACTTTTACAAAAGTCATTTTTCCGCTCACAAAAAAGGGTGTGCTCCAAGCCTTTGTTTTTGTCTTTATTCCTTGCTTTGGGGAATACCTCATTCCTGAACTCATTGGCGGCGGGCGCCATTTCTTTATGGGAAATTTTTTACAATCTCAGTTTTTAACGGCTCGTAATTGGCCTCTAGGTTCGGCCTTCATTGTGGGTTTGCTGGGAATGATTTTGATTACAACTTTTTACTTTATGCAAATCCAATCACAAAAAGAGAAAAAAGATGCCCTTGCTTTTGTTTAGTGTTTTCGTATTGATAGTTCTTTGGGCGCCTTTGCTTAGAATTTTTCTGAAGGGCTTGAATCCAGCGGATTATATCGCGCTCTTTAAAGATCAAGAACTCATTAGCGCTTTTATGCAATCTGTAATTTTAGGACTCACTACAGCGTTGGCTTCAGCTTTGGTGGGACTCTGTATAGCCTTTTTGCTCCCTCGTTCTAAATCTTTAGAAAAATGGCTCCTCCAAACTGGGGTTTTTATGCCCATGATCCTCCCCGAATTGATTTTAGGTATTTCAATGATGATGTGGTTTATAAAATTATCGATTCCATTTGGTTGGATGACATTGTTTGTTGGCCACATTGCTCTCGGAATTCCTTACGCCATACTTTTTTTTAAAGCTCATGTAGAAGTTATGGATTGGAAACTCGTCGAAGCTTGCCAAGATTTAGGTGGTAAAGGATGGGTGGTGTTTCGCCATGCGATTTGGTCGCAGATGTCGCTCCCCTTCGTGTCTTGTTATCTTATGTGTTTTAGTCTCTCTATGGATGATTTCTTAATTAGCTTTTTTGTTAAAGGAACGGATGAAGTCACTTTACCATTGTATCTTTTCAGTATGATGCGCCTGCACATTCATCCAAAGATCTATGCCCTTTCTAATATTTTATTTTGCGTTTCCTTGGCTTTTGTTTTAGTCAACCAGATATGGCTAGGACGAAAATTAAAAACACGCTCACCAGTATCTTCAGTTTAGTGATCGCTTTTGCGGCTTGCACAAAAAAAGATGCAGCCACTTCATCTCAACAAAGTCGTGAACTTCGTGTGCTCACTTGGAGTGAGTATTTTGATGACGAAGTTATTAAGAGTTTTGAAGAAAAAAACCAAGTCAAAGTCATTAGAGATTATTTTGCTAGTAACGAAGAATTGTTGGCCAAATTAAAAACTAATGTTGAATCCTCTTCGAAGGGATACGATCTAATTCTTCCGAGTGACTACATGGTTTCTACTATGATTAGTCTGGGACTTTTAAAGAAGTTAGATAAGGATCAATTATTGGTTCTTCAAAACCTCGACCCTAAATTTCAAAAACCCACATACGATCCAAGTTTAGAATATTGTGTTCCTTTTGCTTGGGGAACTACTGGAATTGCTGTTAACTACGGATTGGCTCCAGAATTAAAAGGCAAAGAAGGTATTTCTTGGAAGGATCTTCTAGAAAATCCAAAGTATAAAGGTAAAGTCACTATGTTGAGTGATGTTAAAGAAAATTTTCAAGTGGCTCTATTGATGATTGGTAAAGATTGGGACAATGCTACAGAGGCCGATATTAAGGCTGCTTTTGAATATCTTAAAAAAACTAAGAAGAACTTAAAAGTATACACAGAAGACACTCGCCAGGCTTTGGAGTCTAATGAATGTGCCCTTTGCCAAGCGTATTCTGGGGATGTTCTAAAAGTGAACAATGAAAAGGGTGCTAAGGGAAATGTGGGTTATATTTACCCTAAAGAAGGCGGCACGCTTTGGACGGATAATTTTGCCCTTCCTAAAAATGCTGTGAATGTTGAGTTGGCTTATAAATTTATCAATCATATGCTTAATGTTGAAGGTGCTAAGAAATTCACTTCAACTAATTTCTATCCCACGACAAATATAGCTGTGCGTGAGTTACTCGATCCTTCACTTAAAGATAATCCATCGGTTTTTCCAGCCGAAAGTGAATTTAGTCGATTGAAATATATTAAAGATCGCCCTGACTTAATGGGAGTTATTGATAAGCTTTGGACCGAATTACGAGCTATGTAATTCTCGGGACTCTTAGCGATCTATAAAGCGGCTTTAAATCTAAAAGTTATGATGCAGACTATATATGACGTTGCTCATGATTTAGTTAAATATATTCCACATTTCCTACCTTGAATTTAATAAAGGCCTCTCCTATTCTAATAACAATGAAAAATTTTAAACAGCTTGCTTCCGTTCTTCTAGCTCTACTTGTTCCTAATTTTGCATATTCGGCTACAAACAAAGCCAAAGACGCTGAACCCGTCACTTGGACAGAAAACATGAAACAACTTTCTTCTACTTTGAGTACGTTGATGCCAGCGCTTTACAGCGATGAAGAATTTAATAAGCTCAAAGATAAGCCTGAGTTTGGAAAAGCTGTTCATCGGCTTTCTGAACTATCTCATTCCGTGAGTAAGAAGGCCATGGGCGATTCATCTCGACTTCCCCACGATGATCCCAGTTTAAAATTAATTTCTGATTTATTAAAAGACATCACTAAACAAGCGGCCTCTTCCTTTGATGAAGGGCAGAAAGAATACGCGCAAGCGATGCTTAAGCAGGCAACCTCGCTCTGCTTTAGTTGCCATACTTCAAATCGCTTAGGGCCAGAATTTCACGCCGACAAAGATCCAGAATTTTTTGCTAAACTTAATTCTCAAGAAAAAGCTGATTATTTAGTCGCTACCAGAAATTTTGATAAGGCTTCAAATCTTTATAGCACTGCTGCCCATGACGTTGCTTTGGCAAAAGCGCAGAATACTGAGTGGAGAAGGGCTGTGCGAAATGCTATCGCGCTTGCCGTTAGGGTTCAAAGAAGTCCAGATAAGGCCCTAGAATTGGTTCGTGAAGTTAAAAAATCTAAATACCATGTTTCTCCTTCTTATTTAGAAGATTTGAAAACTTGGGAAGCTTCTTTAAAAGATTGGAAATCTGAGGGAACTCGATATGCGAGCTTTGAAAATGAAGCTAAAAATTGGGAATATCTAGATTGGTTGGCTCAGAAAGCACAAACTTTACAAAAATTTCCTGCCGATCGATCTGCTGAGATTTACTTTTTAAGATTATCAGCCGCCACGCATGAGTTTCTTGCGACTTATCCAGAGTCTAAAAAAACAGCCGATGCTTTGTATTATCTAGGTTTAAGTTATGATGCCATGAGAGGTTTTGCTGGCCAATGGTTACTGCAAGACATCTATTACGAAAGTTGTATTCGCCAGAGTCCTAACACTCCCACTTCAAAAAAATGCTTCGAGAAGTATAGAGACTCTATGTATCTCGGCTACACCGGAAGTCGTGGGACGGATCTTCCACTTTTCATATTGTTTCGATTACAAGAATTGGGTCGTTTAGCGCAGTAATTTGAAAGTGCTTTTGAGCTCTAGGCTTTGCCGATGAGCTCGTGTTATATTGCATTTTCGTATGAGCCAAACACCAATACAATCGAAAAAAATCTGCATCGAAAAAGCCGGCGCTTATGATGTTCTTAAATGGAAAGATTTTATTCTTGAGGCACCCAAAGATAATGAAATTCAAATAGAAATTGTAGCCTTTGGTGTTAACTATGCCGATTGTTTGGTTCGTTGGGGCGTTTATGAATCTGCAAAAAAATTTGTAGGTTGGCCTATTACACCAGGTTTTGAATTTTCTGGTCACATTAAGGTCTTAGGCAAAAACGTTAAAAATTTTAGTGTGGGTGATAAAGTTTTTGGAATCACTCGATTTGGTGCCTATGCCAGCTCTATTAACGTGGTGG
>JAGNHS010000044.1 GCA_018001635.1 Pseudomonadota bacterium
GCTTGATACAGTGGCATAACCTCCACCCAGGCCTCCAAAGAACCACAGGCCTTCTTCCTCGGGATTGTCAGTTGTCGCCGAAGCCGACCAGTTCAAGCCTAAAAGTAGAGCTAAGATGTAAAAAAGACTACGCTTTGCCATAGGATAACTATCTCGTCTTTTCAGTCACTTGGGAATGATTTTAGAGTCAAAGATTAGACAAAATAGGATACTTTTGACCCTAATAATGTGCCGTGTTAAATCTTTGGGGTATGGGTGGCTATTCCTTTGTAATTCTTTTTCTTTTTGCAATTTGGAGTTGTAGTAAATCTTCCGATTCTTCCGTTAACGTTGAAGATAAAACAGCCTTAGTTTTTTTGGAGAAGGCCACCAAAAAGCAAAATTCAGAAGCTTTAGAGCTTCCTGCAATCGTTCTTTCTAAAGTTAATGCTTCACTCAAGACCAGTCTTTCTGGAACCGTTTATAAAGTTTTAAAAAATGTAGGTGATAAGGTCGCTAAGGGAGAGGCTCTTTTAGAAATTCGTCATAACGATCCCGCCTTCGAATATAGACCGTTTTTTTTAAGAGCTACTATGAGTGGGCGAATTTCTGAAATGATGGCGGCACAAGGTTCGTTGGTTCAGGCTGGAGATGTGCTTGTTCGATTGATTGATGAGACTTCTGTGGAGTTATTAGTTCAAGTTCCAGGTCGCGATTTAAAACGATTGCAAAAGCTTGAAAGGGTTGTGTGGGTAGACGATCCCAAAATCGAGTTAAAACTGACTCAATTATCACCTTCTTTAAATATTGAAACAGGAACGGCTCAAGCTGTTTTTCAATTTCAGAGCAAAAAAATCCCAGTGGGATTAAGCGTTGGGGCGGTGTCTTCTTTGCGTTTAACCTTTAAAGCGCAATCGAGTATTTGGGTGGATGCGGATTCTGTTGTCTATCGACAGGACAAGCCCTTTGTGCGGAAGATTGTCGACGGAAAACTTCGTTGGAAGGAAGTTAAAATTGGTGAGCAACAGGCCGAACAAATTGAAATTGTTGAGGGCGTTCAAGATCAAGAAGCTATTGTTATGAGAGCCAGTCGCTATGTCCCTGACGGGGAGCTTGTGAAAATTTTTGAAGAAAAAGCACAGACGGAAGATGGATTAGCTCGCTAAAATGTTCTCTTTAGAATCTTTATATTCATCACCTAAAAAAGTTTTTTTAATTTTTATAATATTATCTTTTTTAGGTGTTTTTAGTTTTTTCAAACTTCCTGTTTATTTGTTTCCCAACACCAGCAAACCAAAAATATTTATTCAAATTCAGGTGGGCCATATGTCGCCCGGAGAATTTTATAAATCTTATGGAGAGAGTTTAGAACGACAAATAAAGTCCATTCAAAAGGGCACTCTTAGTGTTGAAAGAGTGAGTGGTGAATACGGCGATCGTCAGGTCTTTTATGAGGTGGAATTTCCCTGGGGCGAAAATGCGGAAGAGGCCAGGACTGAAGTGGATAGGGTTGCCCATGCCGCTGCTGCACAAATGCCCGAAGCTATTCGTTCAACATTGTGGGTGGGCTTGAGTCACCGAAACGCTGGTTTTTTTGCTTTAAGTTATTACAGTCATAAAAGAGCTTCGTCAGAAGTTTATGAAATTGTTGAGCCCAAACTCATGCCAAAGTTGGCCGAAGTTAAGGACGCGGAATCTCCCTTTTTGTATAATCCAAAATTAAATAAATTGAGTATAGAACTTCGGTTGAGCGATGTACTGTTGCTAGATTTAAAGATTGATGACGTTAAATCGGCCATAATCAATTCCTTAAAAAGTTATAATGCAGGTGAACTGCAGATTGGTTCCAATAAAATCTCTGTTTATATTCCACCCAAAGTTAAAAATTCAGAAGATTTTAAAGATATTCCGTTGCTGACTTCTAAGGGGAAGATTGTAAAATTAAGTCAGGTGGCCGACATTGTCTTCGGGCCATCAGAAGACTCAGGTCGAGTTTTTAAAACCAGCGGATATACGAGCTTAATTCTTTTTGCGTCTCCAAAACCTCAAGGCAACATCAAAAGGATGTCAGAAGAAATCGTTGAAAAAGTTAAGCTCACACAATTAGAATTGCCCTCAGATATTCAATATAAAATAATTGTAGATCCTTCTGAATTTATAAGACATGCCATTAAACATGTTGGTTTTGAAGTTCTTATGGCATCTGCTTTGGCCGTTTTTGTTTTATTTTTTTTCATGGGCAACCTCCGAAATGTTGTCACAGCGGCCATAGAAATTCCTTTAAGTATTCTGCTGGCATTTATTTTAATGTATCTTTTTGGAGTTCCTATAAATTTAATTTCGCTTGGAGGCTTTGCGCTTTCAGCTGGAATGAACGTGGATGCTTCCATTGTGGTTATGGAAAATATTTTTCGTTTATTTGCTGAAAATAAAAATCCTAAAAGTTTCTCTGAAAGACTCAAATTAATTGTCCAAGCCGTTAGAGAAGTCAGAATTCCTATTATTAGCTCTACGTTAATATCACTGGTTGTATTTGCTCCGCTTCTATCAACATCAGCGCTCACTTCGGCTTTACTCGGAGATTTGGCCCGTGCGGTTATTTATTCTCACGGGCTTTGCATAGTGATTTCATTGTTTCTGGTTCCGGTGATTCGTTTGATGACTTTAAAATCAGGGGTGAATCACGAGTCGTCTCCTTTGGATAAACCCTTAGAGAAATTTCAAAAGCATTATAAAAGGCTTTTAGAGTTCTTTTTGTTTAAAGCGGCTCGTCGATGGGGAGCTCTGATAGGACTTTTTGCCTTTTTAATATTAACTCTTGTTTTGATTTTGCCTAAATTGCCGCGAGAAATTATGGCTCAACCAGATACGGATTGGCTTTTTTTAAAAGTGACTCAAACAAACTCAAAAAACTCTCGTCAAATGTTGGCCGTAACAGACAAACTTGATGGAGAAATTCGTCTCCAATGGGCTAAGGATATCGAATATACCTATCTTCAGGTCAATGGAAATACAGATTCAAATATTATGTTGCGTCTTAAATCCAAAAAAAGATCTGTGAGTTTATTAAAAGAACTAGAATCAAAATACAAAGACACACCTTTTACGAAGTTTAGAATTTTTCCCTGGAATCCTTCTGAAATTGATTTTCCAGACCCCGCGCATATGGAAATTGAAATTCAGGGCGGCGCTGATGAGGGAAAACGCGAAATCGCACAAGAGCTTCTTAATTTCTATCAAGATCACAAAATTTTTGATCGTGTTTCGAGTGAACCCTCCGCAACTTTAAACCAAAGTTTACATATGTATCCGATTAGAGATCTTTACCCAAAGATTTCCTTTAAACAAAACTTGATTGAATCTTCGAATTTGAGTCGATCTCTCTATCTTTTTGATAATACAGAATACATAGGTGATTTCACTGAGAAATCAAAATCTATTCCAATTCAGCTAAAATGGAAGGAAGATTATAAACAAGATCTTTCCCGCTTGTCGTCTCTTCCAATAAAAATTGGAGACAGTGTTTATCCGCTCAAGGCCTTTTATGAGTTTCGTATTGAGAAAGCACCCACATTGCTTCAAACAAATAATCTTCGTTCTCGTTTTTTGATAAGTGCTCGGCTGAATAATGAAAATTATCATGAAAAAGCAAGTCGCCAAAAAACAGCATTGGAATTGTTGAAGAAATGGAAAATAGACAATTCCAATAGGTCTTTTGCGGGTGAAAAATTTTCAAATTATCAAGTGGATTGGGTTGATAGTGAAAGAGATCTTCAAAACACACTTAAAGAACTAGCTCTAGCTATGTTAGTTTCTTTGGCCTTGGTGTCGCTCATTCTGTATTGGCAATTTAACTCTTGGACAAGCACAGCTATCGTATTATTGGCTATTCCCTTTGCTTTAATTGGAGCTATTTTGTCGCTGTACATTTTTCAAAGCACGTTGTCTCTAAATTCTGCATTAGGAGTGATTTTATTAAATGGAATTGCGGTCGCCAATTCTATTCTATTGGTTGATTTTATGGATCACTCTATTTCTTTGGGGCGTAAGCCTTTTGAAGCTGCTATCGAGGCTTCTTTTTTAAGATTAAGACCAATTCTCATCACATCCTTGACTACAATTTTAGGAATGTTGCCTGTTGCGTTGGGGTGGGGCGATGGCGGAAAAGTCTTACAACCTTTAGGGATTGCAGTGAGTGGAGGACTCTGGATTTCCATGTGTTTAACTATTGTTCTTGTTCCAGTCCTCTATGCAAGCGTGCTTGAGAAAAAATTAAAATGAGAATTCTTTTAAATAATTTATTCTTTGTTTATATTTTGTTTTTTTCTCGGTTTTTATGGGCCAGTGATTTTTCAAATATAATAGAAATTATGAAGGCTCATGATCCTGCATGGAAAAGTGTAGATATTGAGGAACGAAGCGCAGATATTAAAAGTTTTTCAAAGGGGTTGTTTTGGACTCCTAAGCTTTCTCTAGAAGCTTCTCAGGTGGATGCATTTTCTAGTTATGAAAGTTTTAGCCGCAATCAAGGTCTGGCTTTTGGTGCCCAGCTCAATTTATGGAAAAATGGGAGTGATTGGGCATCCTGGTCTGCGGCTCGATCTCGAAAACAAGCCGCACGTTCTAAAACCCTAGTTGGAAGACAAAAGCTTTTGGCGGATTATTCAAAATTACTTTTAGATTATGAAAAGATTAGACAATCTAGAGAGATTGTAAAATCTCAAGATCAAGTTCAATCAAAAAATTTAAAGGTTTCTAAGCGTCGCTATGAGAGCGGGCAGTTGTCGAAAAGCGAATTTGAAAAAATCGAACTCGACACTTTGATGTTTAATGAACAGCGAGACGATCAAGAAAGACTTTGGTTAGATATTCAAGAATCTCTTAAGCAACGTCTTTCTGGAGAGCTCGTGTCTATTCAGGATTGGCCTTGGAAGTCGCTATTAAAAAAACTTTATCGTCCGTCTGAAATTCCACCTATTCAAGAAGCTCTCCCGCTTCAAATTTTAAATTATGAAAAAGAAGCGCAACATTCTGATTTGCGAAGTGCCTTGGCGGAACTCATTGGGCCCAGTTTAGATTTAAGTGCGAGTTATGGAAGAGATTATGAACACATGAAGAAACTTGGGAATGCCAATCGATGGGGACTTGGACTCACTTTGTCGTGGGTTCTTTATGATGGATTTAAAGATTATTCCAATTATAGAAACGCTGTATATGCCTATCGCTCGAAAGATCGCGACTTACAGGTGGCTCAACGAGACAATGTTGAACAATGGGAAAGCCTTTGGAGAAAATTTAATCATCTCTTTGAAACCGCACAAAAAAGAGAAGCTCTTCAAGAAAAAACGAAAGAAATGCTGAATAGAAGTCAGTCCTTATTTTTATCTGGGCGAATTGATGTGAACACTTTGGGCTTAGATCAAAATCGTTGGTTGGAGTCGCGATTAAGGCTGGTTGATTCCTGGTATCAGACCCATATGACACTTGTTGAAATTTGCAAAACATGGAGTTGGGATTCTTGCCCATCCGAATTAAAACCCTAAGTTGTTTTGACTAAACCCATTCAAAGCGAGCTGTAAAATGTCGGAGGACTTTGGGCTTATAGGTGAATTTTACGCCTCGAATTTTGGGTATTTCATTTTTATATGCTTCTAGAGTTTCAACTATGTAATCAAAATGTGCTTGTGTGTATGTTCTTCGAGGAAAAGCCAATCGAACAAGTTCTTGAATGTGGGGTGTTTCTGCGCCACCGTTAGGATTTTCTTTTCCAAACATTACAGAACCGATTTCAACACTTCTTATTCCAGCAAATTCATAATAGGAGGCGACAAAGGCTTGTCCTGGATATTGAGACTGGGGAATGTGAGGAAGCAATCTTTTAGCATCAATATAAATAGCGTGTCCTCCTGGTGGTTGAACAATGGGAATTCCTAATTCGGTTAAACGTTCCCCCATGTATTCGGCCGTGCGGAGTCTATATTTTAAATAGCTTTCATCGAGAGCTTCCCAGAGGCCTACGGCAATAGCATCTAAATCTCGTCCTGCCAGACCTCCATAAGTTGGAAAACCTTCGCTTAAAATCAGTCTATTGCGAAATTGTTGAGCAAGATCTTTGTTCTTTGTGGTGAGTATTCCGCCGATGTTGGCCATGCCGTCTTTTTTTGCAGAGACAGTAATGATATCGGCGAGACTTAAAAAGCTTTGTGCAATTTGTAGAGGAGTTTTATTTTTTTCGGACTCTTCTCTTAATTTTATGAAGTAAGCATTTTCAGCAAATCGACAAGCGTCGATAACGAAGGTGACCTGGTGTCTTTGGCAGATTGCGGCCACTTCTTTTATGTTGGCGAGTGAAGCAGGTTGTCCGCCCCCAGAGTTATTCGTTACGGTCATGACCACGCAAGTTGTTTCCTTGCTGTGATTTTGCAAAAACTCATTGAGTTTTTTTACATTCATGTTTCCTTTGAAAGGAAAACTTTTTTGTGGCTCGAATAATTCTTCGCAGGGAAAATCTTGGACTTTACAACCCACGTTTTCGGCATTGGCTCTAGTCGTATCGAAAAGCATATTAGAAACTACCCAGTGCCCAGCTTTTCCTAGGGTTTCAAATAAAATTCTTTCTGAGGCTCGCCCCTGGTGTGTGGGAATAATTTCGCTGTGGGTTGTGATGTCGCGAACACTTTTTTCAAATCGGTAGAAGCTTGGACTTCCCGCATAAGATTCGTCGCCCATCATCATGGCTGCCCATTGAGCAGAGCTCATGGCGCCTGTGCCTGAATCGGTGAGCAAATCGATGAGAACTCTATCTGAAGGAATTAAAAAAGTGTTAAGCCCTGCTTCTTCAAGATATTTTTTACGTTCACTTTTTGTCGTTAAGGTGATGGCTTCAGTCACTTTAATACGAAAAGGTTCAATGATGGTTTTAAATTCCTCGCCCATAATGGTTATAGATCATAGGACTGCTTTGCGACTCAAACAAGCATTGGATTCTTGAAAATGACGGCGAGCAAGAAAGAACAAGGGCATCTTCACAATGAAGTCCCTCTTGAATGAGTGATTGTGATGCAAAAAAGAGGGAAGAGCCAGAGGTGCATACGTCATCAACTAATAGGATTTTACGACCTTTATAAGCTTTGCAATTTTTTTTATTGGCTAAGAAATCGCGCTTTCTTGAAGACCATCTTTTCTCAGCGCTGAGGGCTTTTTGTTGTCTCAAACTCAGGGGCCTAAAAAGTAAATTTACGTGCGGTTTTTTTAATTCGAACGCTAACTTTTCTGCAATGGCAAAGCTAAGGTCTGTTTCTACAAAACATCTTAAGGTGTTTCCTGGAACATGTGTGATGGCATCAAATTTTAAATCTCTCAATTCTTCACTCCAATAATTTAAAACTTCATGAATAGGTTGAAATAAAAATTTGGGTAGATATCCAAAGGGTTGAGATTTGGCTATCTGAATATATCTTGCGATAGGGCCAGAGTAATATGAAATAGATCGAACTCGGAGCGCGTTGGGTAATTCCCATCCTAGCTGGTGTCGTGGGCGCATGAGGGGTCGGATCTTTTCTAAGCAGCTCGTGCAAAAAGCGCGACTATGAAGAGTGCTTTTATCGCAGTTAATACAAGTTTTATGCGGAAAATCAAAAAGGCTTATGGACGTGCTAATAACGATTTCTCCTGTGAATAAAGCTCGGTGAATAAGGGCCAAACTTCTTCAAAACCTTTTTGGCAAAGAGCGCTTGCAGCCGCTAAAAGTTTTTCATTTTTAAAAAGTTCTCGCGGGCTTTGATTGATTCTTTGCTGAATTAAGAATTTTCGAGCTATTGCCTGAAGTTTTTCACTTTGAATGCGTGCTTTTTCGATTTTTTCTGAAAGCACGGTATCATCATCGAGAAGTGTATTCAGAGAGCTGGTGTTTCTCCAAGTTTCTTTTAAACCTATCCAAAGTTTTATACCCATTCTATCTAAGACGGGGCCTGATAATCGGCTTTGATAATTAAGCCGGATGGATGTCGAACAACGGCATTTATTTAAAACAAGGCCTTCGCTATAACCGCATGGACACGGATTCGAAGTTAAGATCAACCAAAAGTCTGCAGGCCACTCGACAGTAGATGAGCTACTGTTTCGAATGATCTTTTTTTGATCTAAAACAGTTCTTAAAATTTCTCTAACGTCTCGATTCATTTCTGCAAATTCATCGAGAATTAATAAACCCCCGTGGGCTAGTGAAAAATATCCTGGTCTTTCCATGTTTTGTCGTTTGAAGCCCACGAATTCACTGAGTTGGCTTCGAGAATGTGGGTTTAAAACAGGCGCTCCATCATGAATTTTTTGACCAGAGAGTTTCCAGATTTGTTCGATTTGATCTTTAGCGGGCCCAATGGGTTTGGGTATTAAACATTCAGACCATTTAGCAAGATGTGATTTTCCAACCCCGGGTGGCCCCATCAATATTGCGGGTAATTGAGCCGTGGCAGCAACGCATAACCAAAAGCGTTCCCATTTTCGGCCCTCAACTTTTATAGAAACACGAGAGAATGATTTTTGTATGGTGGGAATTTTCTCTAGAGTGACTTTTTCCAATTTTGGAATGCTGTCACTGCTATTTAAAAAATCCCAGAGTTCTTTTAGATTTTGAAATTGAGGCGCCCCTAGAAAATTTTGATCGGGTCTGTTTTGGCAGTTTCTCGTGATATCACAGCTTTCAAGGTCCGCATTCAAATTGAGCGATCCTGCAAAAAGGTTTTTTTGAAGGCTTTCTTTTTTTTCTTGAGTCCAACTTTCTCCAGCTAGGCAAATTAGGGTGGCTATAGCTATGGGCACCTCTAGGTGAATACCTATTTTATCTTGGTCGGGGGGCGAGAGTTGCACAAGGATTCTGTCCATTGGACCCCAGGGGATTATCTGAGAAACAAGAGTTTTGATTTTATCTCGACTTTCCTTAAGGCAGTTGTTGGGGAGGCCTAATAGACTCAATTGAGGCAATCCTTTGCTTTTAAGGGCCTCAATTCTGATCTCCTGTTCTAATAAACCTTGAAATTGTAAAGATCGGACGGAAACATAATTTTGGGAATTCATAGAATACCCCTTACAAAATCTGGGCCACTTATTGCCTCTGGCGCAGCATAAAATACAATGGAGTGGTGGAAGCTCTTAAAAATTGGAATATTAAAACGGATCCTTATTTTAATGAACGCTCGGTTTTAGCCTTTGATTTAGATGACACTTTAACGGAAGGAGGGGTGCTTCCTGCTTTTGTGGTGGAATCACTAGAGCGCGCACAAAAGGCTGGCATTCTCACGGTTTTAGTTACCGGGCGATCCGATGGTTGGTCAGAGACACTTATTAAGCTTTTGCCCTTTGATGCGATTGTCGCAGAAAATGGAGGTCTTCTTCGCTTTTGGCCCCATACTAAAATTCTTCGAAAGGCTCAGGATAAAGCTACTGTTTTGTTTTGGGACTCTCCTAAATATCAAAACCAAAGACCCAAAAATCTTTTAATAGATTTAAAGGATTTGGAGACTAAAGTTTTACAAAAATTTCCTAAAGTTCAAGTGGCCAGTGATCAAGCTCATAGAATTTACGATTTAGCTCTCGACTTTGCCGAAGAGGTTTTTCCGCCAAGAACTTTAGAAGAAGCTCAAGAACTGAAGGAGTTTTGCGAATCTTTGGGTTTTACAGCCAAAGTGAGTAGTATTCATGTGAATGCTTGGAAGGGCAATTTTTCGAAATGGAGTGGCTTAGATTATCTCTTAAGGGAAGTTTTTAAAAAGGACATGAAAAAAAATCTTGTTTATGTGGGCGATTCCCCCAATGATGCCCCCCTTTTTGAGGCCGCAGACATGAGTGTTGGTGTAGCCAACATAAAAAATTTTATTGGAAAACTTACTTTCGCGTTACCAAAATTTCTAAGCCAAAAAGAAAGCAGTCGCGGTGCTTGTGAAGTTATGGATATTTTATTGGGGCGAAATTCGTGAAGCTTTTAATCGGCCATTTGTTTTTAATTTTGGGGATGCTTTTTGGAATAAAGCTTCGAGCGGCTGAATGGGAGCGTGGAATATTATTGAAGGTTATCAAAACGACTGAAGTTTTTGAAAATGCATCGGCCAAATCTAAAGCTTTGGCTGAGATCGATGAAGGGGCCACGCTGCTTTTGAGGAGAGCTTCACCAAGAAGTTTGTGGTTAGAAGTCGAAGATGAAGACGGCAATGTGGGGTGGATTGCTTCTTCTAGGACTGATTACGCCGTAATTCGATCGAGACAAATAGAAGAAAACTCGATGCCCGAAATTTCAAAAACAAAAAAAATTGCTAAAGAAGAGAATGAAGAAAGGCCTCTAAAAGAAGCCAGAAATAGGACCCATGAATTGGATGCAGTTTATAGGCGCTCTTGGGTGGATCCTTCAGGTCGAAAAGCCTTGGGCTTTAATTACACTTTGTATTTTTTAGAAGATCGTTGGAACGAAGGAAAAACAATAGCTCGCGCGGGATTGAGTACGGGCTTTTATGATTACGCTGAAAAGAAATCGTTTATGCTTCCGCTCAAAATTCGATATGAAAGTCAGAGCAGCGATTCGATTTTTTATTTTGGACCTGAAATGGGGATTCTCTGGATGAGGGTGAAGGGGCATGATGAGCATTTTAATTTCACCTTCGCTTATACAATGGGACTTCTACTCGCTCGTCATTTAACGGTCTTTGTTAAACCAGGACTCGATCTTTTTTATGCTTCTCGATTTTCTTTGGAAGTGGGCTTAGGATTAAGACTATGAGGGGCCTTAAGTTTTTTGCTATTTTGAGTTTTTCGTTATGCTGCTCAATGTTATATTCGCGCCCCATTGTAGATCCTGTTGATTATTCAAAAATTGAGGGCCCTACTCGAAAGAAAAAGATCATTTTAACGGATTCTGATGTTGTTTTTACAAACGAAGAACTAGATAAGCAATTTAAAGACCCGAGAATATTGCCCCTGGAGTTTTCTTTAGTGGGCCGAGCCCTTCCTAAACGCGATGGTAAAGCCTTAGAAAAATTCGATAAGGGCGATTTTGTAAAAGTATTGTTTCGATCTAAAAATAGAAGATGGTTGGCCATAGAGTCGCTAAAGACCTCTAAAAAGCGTTGGATTCCTCAAAATGCAGTGGCTCCAATAGAAGATAAAATCCTTGAAAAAAAGACCAATTCAGAGACCGAAGAAGACGAGCAATAATCTCGCTCATATGTTTGTTTTGCCCTATCTTTTCTGTTAGAAATCGGTGAGTTGATTCTATTCCTGAGGAGGATGACTAATGTTTAAATCTTTATCTAGAGTTTTGTTCTCGGGGATTTTATTGAGTTCCTGGCTAGCTTTTGCTGAAGATATCAAATGTCAGGCCTCCCTGTTTTTAACGGCTGATTTAACAGCTTGGACTGAGGCCGAAGAGCGAATCGCATTTTCAAGAATTCTAGATAATATCGATCATGAAGAAACTATGGAAGGAGCTGTTTTGGCTTCTCCTTCTAAGAACGATCCAAATTATTTTTTTCATTGGGTGCGTGATGCCGCTCTTGTGATGAAGAGTTTTCTTTCGAGCGATCAAGCCACTCGTTGGTATAGTCAATTTAAACTTGAGAAGCTTATTGGAAGATATTTTTTATTTGAAGGTCATCTTCAAGATTTGCCCGCTCCAACAGGCTTGGGTGAGCCAAAGTTCAGAGCCGATGGTTCGGTGTTTGAGGAAGATTGGGGGCGTCCTCAAAATGATGGCCCCGCATTAAGGTCATTATTTTTTATAAAATGGGCCAATCGTCTGTTGGATAAGGGCAAAGAGAAATGGGTTAGGGAAAATCTTTTTAGCACAATGGCTAATCAGAAAACACTAATTGAAAGAGATTTATGGTTTGTTGTTCAAAATTGGGTGCATGCAGGCTTTGATCTTTGGGAAGAAAAAAATGGGCATCATTTTTTCACAAGATATGCTCAGCGCCGAGCTCTTCTTGAAGGGGCAAAATTAGCCAGGAGATTGGGCGATGAAGACGCATTTCAACGCTTAGTTAAAGAAGCAAACTCTATTGCAGATTCTTTACATCACCATCTTTCGCATAAAGATAAATATATTATTTCAAATCTTCCAGTACATTATTTTCCGCTGAACCCTCATGCTTTAGGACATGGTGTGGATGTGTCTGTTGTTCTAACTTTAAATCAAAATTATGATCCTGATGATTCACTTTTTAAAATGAAAAATTCATGGGTTTTGTCCACAGTTCATAAAATTGAAGAAAGTTTCCGAGCGGAATATCCGATTAATAGAAGAGAGGATATCCCCGGATTGGGCATAGGTCGCTATCCTGGAGATGTTTTTGATGGTGCTAAAAATGAATATGGAAACCCCTGGTTTTTAGCGACTCTTGGAATGGCAGAATATTATTATTATCTCGTTCAAGAGCTTCAAATCGACAATCGAATTATTGCCGATGATGTGAATATCGACTTTTTAAAGAAAATTTTAAATCGCGATACAATTTATATAGGTGATACTGTTTATTTCGATAAGGAAGAATTGAGATTACTCACATTGAAGGCTGACAGTTATGTGGCTCGAGTTAAATTTCATGTTGACGAAGATGGAAGCATGTCTGAGCAGTTCGACCGTTACACAGGTTATCAGCGATCGGCTCGCCATTTAAGCTGGAGTTATGCAGCATTTTTAAGTGCGATTAAACAACGAAGGGCTCTGCCTGCTGTATTGTTTGAAAGACATTAAATTGCGCATAGATGGTCTTTTGAAAATGGGACTTAGTAGAATGGTTTTTTTGACGGCTTAAACTTTGAATAATATTCAGCTAAAATGTTGTAGTGGGGATTATAAATACATCCAAGAATAGCTTCTTTCTTGGACTATTATTTATTGTAAAATTTTCAATGGCTTTTGATCCCTTTGAACCCACGCCAGAAGAGTTGCTGATTCGATCGGGCCCCCTTGCGGGTCAGACTTTAAGTGCGGAACGAAGACCCATTATTGCAATTAGTCCTGAGCAGCATAAGGTTTTGGGTTTGCCTGATCTTGGCTCTCATTATCTTTGGGTGGCAAATTTTTTTGAGCAAAAGAAGTTTATGCCCGATCGCCAAAGTTTTCATATTGCAGCTATTCCTCTAGATGGAATTAATCGTGCCATTAAGGAAGTTGTTGATCGTAGTAAATACAACCCTCCTGAAACGGGGAAGTTGTTAAATAAAATTAGAGTTGTCGGACCGCACTTTCATGCGCAAATGATGATTGAATTCGACAAAGATATTTTACTTTTCTCGCAAGAAGCTGATGAAGTTTCTGGAAAATTAAAAACGCCAGATTCTATACATAAAGTTAATTCTGTAACTTTTACTGTCGGTGCCGCAAGGCCAGACAAGGCGAATTTTGATCAAAACGCCGCTATGGGAAATTCTTATCGTCGTATTTCACTTTTGGTGGGTGAGAATGAAGCTCATCGAGAGTTGATCATCGGTGAAAATATTAATCGTTTTGAAGTAAAGATTCCAAAATTTCAACTTGGAGAATTTTTAAAATTAGCGACACAAGAAAGTACAAAAGATAAACTTCATCATCCTTACAACGCTATGAGTGATGGTTGTCTTTCGGTGACGCTGGGTTATTTAGATAAAATTTTATTTGCTTCTTCCCCTGCTCGTTTCCCATTGTCATGGCCTAATAGTCCCGAAGCCGTAATGGGTGAATATAAAGCAAGAGGGCTTGAGTATGTTGCAATAGAGCCAGTCGTTTCAGATGCGTCTCCTAGAGCCAGAGAAAGATTTGATCCAGGTCCCTACAATAAAAGCAAATTACATCCCTACACGCATCTGGGTCGATTTGTGGGAAATTGCGCGTCTATACTCAGTCAATTGACGACTAAAGGTAGTCTACTGTTAAAGTCTGATTAGAACTTTAATCCTTGAAATTTCTACAGCTAGAATTTTTTTCTGGGAAGATTACTTATTCATTAACTAGCGTCGGCTAATTTATCGCCGCAATTCTTTTGAGCGCGATAGCTTTCACCAGTTCCTTTTTTGGAACCCCAAAGAATTTGACGAATTTTCTTATCTGCAATACCGCGGCCCAAATGAGTGTCCCAAACTTGAGGTGCTGTTTTGAATAGAAAGAAAGTAGCCATGGCAAGATTGGGCCACAGTGGACTTGCGACAACCCAGCTTGCTACTCGAGCTCCATTATTAATTCCAACTCCGACAGTTTCATTGGCGTAGAAAGTATCAAAGTCTCTAGTGCCACGTTTGTTCATTTCTATGGAGTTATCGGTCTGAAATTGCCCGAAAGCGAGGTGGAAAATCAAACCGCCGATAAAGGCTTGCATGGAAGCATCGCCAAAGGCTTTTGGAGCCGCTTCAGCAGGAAACTCTATACCCTGGCTGATAGCGTAGTTGTAACCGGCAACATAGGCCAAATAGCAAAGCATTCCATAGGTGTAATTGACTCCAATGTTAATGGCTCGACCACCTAAAGGGCCACCAAGGCTCCAGACCTTCGACCAAAATTTTCTATTTAGAGATTCGGAGGCAAATTGAACTTCAAGTAAAACAGACGCGATGCCTGCGCTTAAGGTTGGAAGAAGTAGCATGAGGTAATCGCGAGCTTGGGTGTCGTGCACGGTCATGGCTGTGGCCGTGAGGGCTACACCAGCTCCTGCTGTGTATCTGAAAAGTTTTACCCAAGCTGGAACTTTTTTATTGGTAGGATCGTTTTGAGTGGCATCGAATTCAGGTCTGAATTGAACATTCATTCCTAATTTAGCTAAACGTTGGTTGGTATAGGCGAGAGCAAGAGCACGATTTGGGTGAACTTTAAGGTCAATAACTTTAGGGGCTTCGGATGAAGAGTAATCGCGGAGGTGATTTACTAAAGCTCCATCTTGAGCAAGAGTTTTAACTCTCTTGGCAACAGCTTTGTCGCCACCATTTAAAAAGTCAGTTTTTAGTTGAGCCTCAAAAGCTGAAGCGAAGTCCTTGTTGAAATCGAGGACAACGGCTTCAGAAACGTTGTCAGCTTGGGGCTGAGGAGCGACTTCATCTTCGGCTCTAATGTTAGAAATCGATGAGAGCGCAAAAAAGCATAGAGTTAAAGGGAGAATGAAGGTTGGGTAGGGTTTCTTCATAGGTGCCAAATCAATTAGCATGTGTATTGGGTGGGGACAAGAATGAGCTTGAAATTGTGCATTGCGTTAAGTTTAGCTATACCAAAACTGCTTTAATTTAAGCTAATAAACTTTTTTTCAAGAGCCCTATATAGAGTCTGTGCTTTTTTAAGTTCCTCGGCGCAATAAAGCTCCTGTTTTACGTTTAGGCCTGAAAATCTGAGTTGATCGAGCTCTGCCCAATAGTTTCTTATTTTAGTGAGATCAATATAAGACTCGGGCGCTAAACGATTCTTTAAGGCTTCAATTAAATTGTCGCGTGAATCTTCAATGCTCTGATGAGGTAAATCTAGCTTTGAAACTATCCACTCTCGTGTCCATTGATCGAGTAAGTGCGCTAGGCGAGGTGCGGGGCGCGTCTTTTTTTCGAGAATTTTTAATTCGGTGAGTTTCCAAGGGGCTTTTGCATAATCGGCATCGCTCAATCGTTTTTTTCTACGAATAAAAAAACCAACACCAAGGAAAGCATAGGCAAATCCAAGCGCGGTCCAGGCTTGTGCGTTGATGAATGTGTCTTTGTTGGAAGCGCTAATGAATTTTTGAGTTTCGTAATGAATCGGAGATAATTTTACACTTTCAGATTCATTCTTAGGGCTTTCTGCAATGTTAATGTCTTGGGGCGCGTCTCCTTCAACCTTTATGCTGAGCGGGGGTCCATCAAGATTAACGTATTGTCTTTTGTCGGGATCAAAATAGGTCCATTTAATGGGATCCAAATTAAATTGGCCGGGGCTTCTCGATAAAAGTAAAAATTCAAAAGTTTTAAAACCTGTAGCGTCTTCTTTAAATTCCATGGCCGTTTTTGTTTCAAAACTTTCTAAACCTTCTGGAAGTTTTATCACTGGAGCCTCGATAGATTTCACATTTCCACGACCTTGAAATTTTACAGTTAAACTAAAGGGCTGCCCTGTTCTTACGGCTTTATCGGGAGCCGTTACAAACATGTCGAATTGGCCTACGCCCCCAGTGAAGTGACTATCGGTGGGTGCCGTGGGAAGAGGTTTGACTAATATGTCGATGCTTTTTGCACTCTTGGTGAGTGGATAGCTTTGGCCCATGTTTTCTAAAATTTCGAAAGGATTTCCAAAAGCCAAATCATCAATCATTTTTGCGGGGCTCACGAGGGCTTCGGCTTTGAATATGAGTGAGTCTAGTGGAAGTTTACCCACTTTTAGAGGGAAAAGTGCATAGCGAATAAGTTCGGTGCGAAAGAAAGTTTCATCACCAACTTGAACAGGATTTTGGGTCATTGTTTTAGGGACAAAGAGTTCTTCTTTGAGAAAATTTTTAAAGGTAGGAAATTTAGAAATTTCCGCATTGTGCATTTGGATATCTTTAAAATAAAGATAAAAAGGTAAAACTATAAGTTCCCCTAAGAAAACATCCGTTTTACTAGGCTCAGATTGAATGATGACATCTTCGTTGGGATTGATTCTATCTGGAGTTCCGGGGTCGGCTTGAGGCGCGGGCATTCTTCCTTGATTGTTAAACTTTTTTGCAATGGGATCATCGTTGAGTTCTTTAACGGCCACAGTGATGGGGTCGGTGTCGTAGATTTTGCCACCTATAGTGACTTGAGCTTTGGGAATGTTGATATTGCCTTTGCGTAAGGGTTGTAAGAAATACACATAGTCATTGTTTTGAGAAAATGTAACAGCTCCATTAACGATCGTAGTTTTATAAGAAGGGTTGGAGTATTTGCGAAGTATTTGCCAATCCGTCATGAGCGGAAGTTTGGGTTCCAAAACGGTGTCGTGACTTTCGAGATAAACTGAAATTGTGAAGCGAATGGGTTCGCCATTTTTACTAATTCTAGAATCTACAGAGCTTTGAATCTTTAAATTTTTAGCTTCTGCATTGAATATAAAAAACAAACTCAAAGCGGCTAATGCAATGCTGCGAACTCGTAAGATGAACATAGGTTATCAGTTTATATTTGATAACACCGACCTACAAGCTTTGAGACACTGCACTGGCTAATTGTTCCAAACAATGTGTATTGGAAAGAGAATCATGGAGTGTGATTTTAGGTGTGCTTTGTTTTTTTATAGACTCTATAAAGTTTAAGAGCTGGGCCTTATACGGGTCTTCAGTGTGTTCAAATACACGATGCTCTATATCCTGGCGACCTTTGAGGATTTGTATTTCTTCGTGCTGAGTTGCTTTAATAGGATGGGCAACAAGAACGACAGCATTTTGACCAATAATCTCTAGCGTCTCGCGTCGAACGTTGTTGAATCCTATGTCAAAAAAAGCTTGGGCTCCGCATGGAAATTCCAATTGTCCCCAAAAAAATTCATCCACTTCATTTTTAAATTGGGCTCGCCCAATGAGTTTCGTGGGTTCAGAAGCCATGAGAGTGCGTAGGCAGTGAATAACGTAACACCCTAAATCCCATAGAGCACCGCCGCCTAAGTCTTTTGACCAACGAATATTCTCGCCAGCGGGTAATATTGTATGAAAACTCATTTTGAGTGTGTGAATGGGGCCAATATCTTTGAGCAGAGATTTTAAGAAATCCATTTGACCATGATGGCGATACATGAGGCCTTCCATCACTGTGAGATTATTTTTCTGTGAAAGATTTATGATTTTTTCAACATCACGTGAACCCATGGCCAAGGGTTTTTCGCAAAGAACATGTTTACCAGCTTCGAGAGCTTTGAGTGTCCACTCTGCATGGAGGGAATTCGGAAGAGAATTATAAATAATATCAACGTTGGGGTCTTTTAGCGCAGCTTCATAGCTGGAATAGGCCTTTTCAAGCTTTAGGTGTTGAGATTGTTTTTTGGAGTTAGCTTCGGTGCGTGAGGAGACTCCAATAAATTTGTGTTCATTTAAAGAATTAACAAGTGGAGCGAGTTTTTCGTTAATTTTTGCGGTTCCTAAAGAGGCCCAATTCATAGATTTTTATTTAGCATGGCTTTGAGAGCTATTCTTGGATTTTCTTTGCCTGGATGTGATTTTGTGGCAGGATGTTTTCACTAATGAAAAGTAAAGACATCAGCCCAGCTTACAAAGAGCTTCAAGAACTATTGTCGAAAAAAATTCTTATTTTAGATGGTGCCATGGGTACTATGATTCAGCGATATAAACTTCAGGAAGAAGATTTTAGAGGAACTCGATTTCAAGACGTTAAAAAAGATCTTAAAGGCAATAATGATTTGTTAAGTGTTACGCGCCCTGAAGTGATTTCAGAAATTCACCTACAATACCTTCAAGCGGGTGCTGATATCATTGAAACTAACACTTTTTCAGCGACGTCAATTTCGCAAAAAGATTATGGATTAGAGACTATAGCTCGCGAACTTAATTTGGCTTCCGCTAAATTGGCGAGATCGGTGGTCGATCAGCATCAGAAAAATACTGGGAAAAGGTGTTTTGTCGCTGGTGCTATTGGACCCACGAATAGAACGGCTTCGATTTCGCCGGACGTGAATAATCCCGCGTTTCGTGGAGTGAGTTTTGATGAGCTTGTTGAGGCTTACTATGAGCAGATAGAGGCGTTGGTCGAAGGCGGAGTGGATATTCTTTTGCCGGAAACTACTTTTGATACGCTCAATCTCAAGGCGGCCATTTTTGCTATTGAAAAATTTTTTGATAAGCACCCCGTTCGACTTCCGGTGATGTTGTCGGTCACAATCACGGATGCTTCGGGGAGAACTCTTTCTGGGCAAACTGTTGAGGCTTTTTGGACTTCTGTTAAGCATGCTCGGCCCTTGAGTGTGGGTATTAATTGCGCTTTAGGCGCAAAAGAAATGCGTCCCTATATAGAAGAGCTTTCTCGCATTGCGGATGTTTATGTGAGTTGTTATCCGAACGCTGGATTGCCCAATCCTTTGAGTAAAACTGGATATGATCAAACGCCAGAAATTATGGCGATGTATTTAGAAGATTTTGCAAAATCAGGTTTTGTGAATATTGTGGGTGGTTGTTGCGGAAGCACTCCCGATCACATTCGTGATATCGCGAATAGTGTGTCTCCCTTTGCGCCTCGTAAAATTTCAAAAGTTTCACAAGCGAGTGTGTTTAGTGGTCTAGAAGTTTTACGTATTCAAGACCCGGCGCCCTTTATTATGATTGGAGAGCGCACAAATGTTACGGGATCTCCAAAATTTGCAAAGCTCATTAAAGATGGAAATTTTAATGAAGCTTTGTCGGTGGCGCGGCAGCAAGTCGAAAATGGTGCCAACATACTCGACGTCAACTTTGATGAAGGTTTGTTGGATTCTGAAGCTTGTATGGAGAGATTTTTAAATCTCATTGCCTCAGAACCTGATATCTGTCGCGTACCTATCATGATTGATAGTTCGAAGTGGTCTGTTTTAGAGACCGGGCTCAAGTGTGTTCAGGGAAAGGCTATTGTTAATTCTATCAGTTTAAAAGAGGGCGAAGAAAACTTTCTCAATCAAGCGCGACTCATTCAACGATATGGTGCTGCAACTATTGTTATGGCCTTTGATGAAAAAGGTCAGGCGGCTACAAAATTTGATAAAGTTAGAATTTGCCAAAGAGCCTATAAGCTTCTTCGAGAAAAACTCAATTTCAATCCCAGTGATATTATTTTTGATCCCAACATTCTTACGGTGGGAACTGGAATTGAAGAGCATAATAATTACGCCGTTGATTTTATAGTAGCCGTTAAAGAAATTAAAGAATGTTGCCCGGGCGCCAGAACGAGTGGCGGAGTGAGTAATATATCCTTTTCTTTTAGAGGAAATAATCCTGTTAGAGAAGCTATGCACTCAGCTTTTCTTTATCATGCAATCGCCGCAGGCCTCGATATGGCCATAGTCAATGCTGGGATGCTTGAGGTTTATGAAGAGATTAATAAGGATCTTTTAGAAAAAATTGAAGATGTTTTACTAAATAGACGCAATGATTCCACTGAAAGGCTCATTGAATTTTCTGAGGAACTAAAAGGTAAAAAAACAGATCGCAGTAAAGAAGAAGAACTTTGGCGCAAGGGCAGTGTCGAAGAGCGTATAGCTCACTCTTTAGTTAAAGGAATTGAAACTTATATTGATCAAGATACAGAAGAGGCTCGACAAAAATATGGTCGCCCCTTGAATGTTATTGAGGGGCCTTTGATGGAAGGGATGAAACAGGTTGGTGATCTTTTCGGTGCCGGCAAAATGTTTCTACCTCAGGTTGTTAAAAGCGCGAGAGTGATGAAAAAGGCAGTTGCTTTTCTTGAACCCTTTATGGAACAAGAAAAAGCTGGAAGTTCTGAAGCTGCAAACCAAGGGGTCTTTGTTATTGCTACTGTGAAGGGTGATGTTCATGATATTGGAAAAAATATTGTGGGCGTAGTTCTGGCTTGCAATAATTATAAAGTTATTGATTTAGGTGTGATGGTTAATTGCGAAGATATTTTAAAATCGGCTCGTGAAAATAAAGCTGATTTTATTGGATTGAGCGGTTTGATCACTCCCTCTCTCGATGAAATGATTCATAATGCTCGAGAAATGAAGCGGCAGGGTTTTAAAATTCCGTTACTCATTGGAGGGGCTACTACTAGTAAAACCCATACGGCAGTAAAAATAGCGCATGAATACGATGGTCCCATTGTGCATGTGCTCGATGCTTCACGCGTGGTCGGTGTTTGTAACAATTTACTTAGTGAAAATAAAAAAGAGAATTTTGTTGCTGATTTAAAAAATGAACAAATTAAAATGCGAGAGGCTTTTTTAAGAGGCGATATAGATAAAGCTAAATTGCAAAGTTATGAAAACTCCAAAAAACTAAAGTATAAAATTAACTGGGATTCCGATAATGTTTGTGTGCCTGAAAAATTAGGTGTTCAGGTGTGGGACAATATACCTTTGGATGAAATTCTAAAATTTGTGGATTGGTCTCCATTCTTTTGGACTTGGGATTTGAGAGGAATTTATCCAAAAATATTAGATCATGCTCAATATGGTGCTCAAGCTCGTGAAATATTCGAGGAAGCACAAACGCAGCTCAAGGAAATCATAGCCGCTAAAAAATTTAGAGCTAGAGCTGTTTGGGGCTTTTGGCCTGCCAATAGTGTTGGCGATGATGTTGAGCTTTATAAAGATTCCTCTTCTAAAGAACTTTTGACAAAACTGCATTTTTTGAGACAACAAAAAGAAAAATTAGATTCCAATGAAGCTTTTTATTCGTTGGCCGATTTTATTGCGCCTAAGGAATTGGGATTTTGTGACTATATAGGGGCCTTTGCAGTCACAATGGGGCATGAAGTTGAGCAATGGGCTAAGACTTTTCAAACTAAGGGAGATGATTATACGGCCATAATGATTAAAGCTCTTGGCGATCGTTTTGCAGAAGCCTGCACAGAAATGCTTCATAAGAAAGTGCGTCTGCAATGGGGATTCGGAAAGTCTGAGAGCTTGTCGAATGAGGATCTCATAGAAGAAAAATATCAAGGAATTCGACCTGCTCCTGGATACCCTGCTTGTCCAGATCACACTGAAAAAGACACTTTATGGAAACTTCTCGACGTTGAAAAAAACATAGGAGCTTCTTTGACTGAGAGTTTTGCTATGAATCCGCCCAGTAGTGTTTCGGGTTATTATTTTTCTCATCCGGATTCTAGATATTTTACAGTAGGAAGAATTGGTACCGATCAATTGGAAAATTATGCCAAACGAAAGGGCATTTCCGTTGAAATGGCTCGAAAGTGGCTCTCTCCCATTCTTGGTCATGAATGATATAGAAAATCTTGTTTTTCAATTAGAGAGGTCTGGAGTTTCTAATTCTTTATTAGGAATTATAGAAGAAGGGCTTCCAAATTCAAGAGATCGAATGAAATTGGCAAGGCTTTTAGAGCGCGAGTTCTCAGAAAAAACTTTATCAAAGAGTTTTGGTGAGAGTTTATGCATTTTAGTTGATGAAGGACTCTCAACATTATCCGAATGTTTGAAGGCTATAATTTTATTAGCAGAGCAAGAAGCCTTTAAAGAAGCTCCTATGGCAAAGCTCTTGGGATATATTTCTTGTTGTGTTGAGTATCAAAAAACGCATCCAGATAGCGGGGATTTATCTTTTTTAGTTCTTGAATTTTCTAAATTAAATTAATTTCGAGTTTTTCAGAGTGATACCATAGAAGCCCTTCGAGTAGAGAGTTGGCCTCGGGTTTCATCCAATGCTTAGTATCTGGTGGAATGACGACCAGACTTCCAGGCTCTACTTTGATGATGTTGTCCCCTACATAAACTTGACCTTTGCCTGACATTACAAAAAAAGATTCGTAATCTTTGTGGCTATGAGCTCGTCCTTCACTTTTAAACTTTAAAAGCTCTACTCGAGGCCCATGAGCATTTCTTAATAAAATATCCATTTCGCCAAATGAAGTTTTTACCACGGCTGCAAATTAACAAGGGATTGAAGAGGCGTCTATGGGTAGGGAATTGAAAATCTTGTGGCTTCAGAACTATCGCAATTGAAATTATGTGTTATTCTTTTTGTGTGAATTCAGTAGATTATTCATTTCAAAGACAACGTCGTGAAGAATGTCCTTTTTGCGGAGAAAGCATTGAACTGCTTATAGATTTAAGTGAAGGTTCACATTCCTATCTTGAAGATTGTGAGGTTTGCTGCAAACCTATAGCCGTTAGTGTTTACGTGCCTGAAGATGATGAGGTCTCCGAAGAGCAGTCGTTGGATTCAGACTTTGATAGTGATGATGAAGATTCTGATTTTGAAAATGATGTTGCTTTTAAAGTTATCCTTAAAAAAGAAAGTGATTAATTGAATTCAGCAAAATGGGCGTTGTCCCTTGTTCTTGGATTGATTTCATCTCAAATTTTAGCAGACATATATGTAGAAAAAGAACAGGTTGAAGCCGATGAACTTCTACTTAAGGGCTTTCGCTACCATCAGCATGCGGAGCTTTATTGGAGTTTTGCTAATGGAAATTCTGATTATTCGAATTGGGCGCTTAAACACAGCGGTGCTTTAAAGTATTTTAGGCATTCTTTTGAGACGGGCTTAGATTATAAATCACATTTTCTTAATGGAAAAAAAGATTCTGAAGTTTTTAATATTGGTGGAAAGTACATTCATTTTTTTGATAAAAATTATGGTGTTTTTTATGGCTACAATATTCGTAGGGAAGCATTCTCGAGTATTCCTAAAGCGCAGAATCATGATTTAGGACCACGATTGTTTTATAGTATTAGTGAAGAGTCCTATGTTTTATCTGAAATCGGTTATCGTTACACACTTGAGGAATCTAATGATGGTGTTGTGAAAAACCGAAATAAAGGTCGTTTGTATTTAGAATATAGTTATTTTTTATCGTCAGGTTCTCAATTTAAAATTTGGACTGAACTTGTTAAGTGCTTTGGTGAGAACTGTAGATCCGATGAAGATCTTACGTGGTCTTTTGAGCCCAGCTTATCGCTTTATTTTTCTGGAGATAATTATATTCGAATTGCGGTGTTGGGTTATTACCGTAAACCCTTAAGTTATCCAGATGAAAAGCATATGACTTATTATGGTGAAACAGCTTTAGGCACAAAGTTTTAGAACTTTGATTCTAGGCAGTGTTGTCTATTCGATGTCGTAATCGAAGTAATTCTTGGGATAGGGCTCTTTTCTAAGAGTGAAATGCCACCATTCTTTTTCGTAATTCATGAATTGAGCCGATTCCATAGCCTTTAAAAGTATGGATCTATTTTCCTTTTGTTGTGGACTAATTCCTGCGTAGAGGGTGTGAGACTGTTCTCCAAAAAAATCGAAGGTTGTTCCCATGTCTACGAGGGACTCATCCCTTAAATATACTAAACCAAGGTCAATGGTGCTGCCTCTCGAGTGTCCTGATTTGCTGGCTATATATTCCAGTTTAAGAAGGTCCTGCTTAGCGGCGATGTCAGGATAATATTTTTGCTTTGTTCGAGTGTCCGAGATGTCCTGACACCATTGCACGAATTCGTTGACGGCTTTTTGTGGACGATAACAATCAAAAGCAATAAGGGAGTATCCTTTTTTTAGCAGTGATTTTTGTGCCTTTAGGAGTGATTGAGCTGCTCGTAAAGACAGTAGACATTTATTGGCTTTATAGCCATCGATAGGCCGGCCTACAAAATTTTCACTGGAGTAATAAGCTAATTGCATTCGTATTCGGTTCTTGTAAGCAATGCCCTTAGATTTTTCGATTTGGGATACGTCAACTAAGTGTTTTTTCCAGCTGTTTTGAGGAGCGATAGTTTTTTTGTGATGAAGTGATTTGGCTTCTGTAGTAATTGTAGCAAACATATAAAGGGAAATTCCTCCAGTGAGCAATCGAGCCATTAAACTCATGGATCTATTAAAAGCCGCCTTAGACTTTCGCGCAAGTCACATAACAGCAAAGACCACTAACGTTTATAGAATGGTCGATGGAGAGGCTGATGCTTGCCCCAATCTTTATATAGATAATTATGCGGATAATTGGTTGATTCAAAGTTCAGGAGATTTTCCAGAAGAACTTCTTCAGGTGAGTGGATGGCGTTCTATTTATTATAAAAAATTGGAGAAAGGCGATAAAAAATCTCCTCAATGGATGGCGGGTGAAAAGCTTCCAGAGTTTTTTGAGGTTTTTGAGGGTCCTTCAAAGTATTGGGTGTCGTTTGATCATGGATACTCGCAGGGTTTTTTTATTGATCAGCGAGATAATCGTGAGCTTATGGCAAGGCTTTCAAAAAACAAAAAGATGCTGAATTTATTTTCATACACCTCATCTTTTTCGCTTAGAGCTGCTTTCGAAGGAGCTCATACAGTTAGTGTCGATCTTTCGAGTCCATCCTTAGAATGGGCTAAAAGAAACTTTTTACTTAATAAAATTGATTTAGAGAATCATCTTTTTTGGCGTGGAGATGCTCGTGACTATCTTAAACGTGCCAAAAAATCGGGTGAGTTTTTTGATAGCGTTGTGATTGATCCCCCCTCTTTTTCCAGAGATAAGAAGAGCGGAACATTTCAAATCGAAAAAGAATTTCAATCTTTGGTAGAATCTGCTTTTGAGGTGCTCAATTCAAAGGGTTCTATTTTTTTCTCGTGTAATCTTCAAAAGCAGGATTTAAGTTTTTTCGAGAAACCATTGAAAAAAATCGCTCAAAAGAATTCTTATAAATGCGAAGTGAAGCCTCTTACCTGGGATTTCAGGCGCAAATCCCAACTAAAGGCCTTCCTCTTCACCCCCATCCTTTAAATTCCTACTGTGCGACGTAAAGAGTGGGAAAAATCAGATGAGCAGAATTTTTTTGAGCGGGCATAGGGTTTAGGAACTTCTCCACTCCAAAAGCATTGCCAATCCTTATTCCATCCCTTGCAGTCCTGCTTTTGGCTGCGGTGACTAAAGATGTCTGAAAATTCTAGCAGCCTATCAAAAAGCCCCAGTGACTGAGCCGGGCTTTGCAAGTGCGCTCTGGGTCTACGAACTTGCGTCTTGGTGAACTGCGCACTCATATAGTTTTTGTGGACCATAAATAGCGCGTACTTTTGACACATTCTACCCGCCGTTTTCGAAAACGAAATCGTCTCTCTTGCAAAAGCAGCCATCGATTGTCGAATCAGTAAATCAGCATGATTGATCGCAAAAAGTATGTTCTGATAATTTCGTGTAGCTTTTGAACTAATCGTAACATGTTCGATGTCTTTGCTCTGAAGATCTTTTTCAATAGCTCTTCGATATTGAAAATGTTCATCGCTTATAAAAACCAAAGGCTTTTCTTGTGTTGACCTTCTTTTCACAAGTCTCTCAATGATTTCCCGAGTTGCAACTCTAATGGCT
>JAGNHS010000004.1 GCA_018001635.1 Pseudomonadota bacterium
TGTGCCTAAATCTGGAGCCAATGCCATCAGTGGCCCCTTCGCCAGTGCAGCTCAGAATTGTTATGCTTTGGGATTGCAAACGGTCGATCTCACTGAGCTAAGAGATTTGCTCACGGAGCAAGGAAACATCAGCACCGCTGGTCGATCTCCTTTACCTCCAGCAAACTTTTATGATGCGGGACTCACTGGATTATTTTTAGCTCCGCAAAGTGCGAATATGCAAAACCAGGCGGTGGCTGTTTTGAATGATTTGTTTTCCAACGCCAATGAAGAAGTTTGGATTGGATTTAAAACCACGGCCTCTAGTCGAGGTGTGGCATCGGCTCCAATTATAGATAGCGCGGCTCATCTCCCAGCGGCAGGATGGGTCGCTTATTATGATGATAATCGCACTACTCCAAAGCTTCGTGTTGTTAAAGATAACGACATTGTTTCAGCTTCAGGAAGTGCTGCCACTGGTGTGCTTAAGAAAACTTCTGGTACACACTATGCTTTAGTTCATAGTCGTCGTTTTAGTGGTGCCTTGGAAATCGATGGAGATCAAGGAACAGGTGGGCGAGCTCTACCTGCACTTTGTTTTAATCCCGATCAAAATAAATTTTTTGTGAGCACTGCTACAATGACCAACGTAGCGAATGCTCCAGAAAAATGTTTATTGGAGCACGGTTTGTTTGTGAGTCCCACTAAATCTTTGGACTGGGTTCAGGCTCTTTCAGTCGTAGCCCCCATTCACAGCATGCTACCTTGGCCACAGCCTAATGGAGTTTTATTAACAAATGAATCTCCACAAGCGGCTTCGACTCAAAGAGCGGCGTGGTTAGCGCTGAAACATAATGGCACAACTTTGGTGGATTATTTAACTCCCGCGACTGGAAACTTGGACTTTTACAAAATTCTTACAGGTGATAGCGCTACAACAGTAGATGCAACACCTACAAAGAAACTCTGTAAAATTTCGGCCCTCAGTTACGCGGTGAAAAATAATTGTGATTCTGGAGAAACTGAAGTCAAAAACTCTGGAAGCGATAGTTTTGCTAATCTTGTAAAAGACACTTATGAACTCAACGCAGTTTTTAAAGCTCTAAGGCAAGAATATCACTCTGCAAGTGGTACCACTTGGTTAGGAAATCTCAAGGGCGCCTCTCCGTCATTATAAGGATTTATGAAAAATATAAAATCCAAAAAAGGCTTTACGATAGTTGAGGTGATGGTGGCTTCGATCTTAACTGTCATAGCCCTTGGGTTCACGGCTAATTATTATATTGAATTGGGTCGCACTCAAAAATTTCAAACTCAAAAAGCCGTTAAAGAAATTCTAGTCACTCAATGGGATCGTATGCTGCTCAATTATTTTTCGAGTTTAGCTCAAGCCTTTTTAGATCCCGAGCGAAGTTTTTATATAGATTCTGCTGGAGTTTTGAAAGATGTTCCCAAAGCCACGTGTCCTGTGCCAGCGGGTTCACCAGTGGGAACTCTTCCTTTGCCTGGCTTTTGTTGGCCTTCAATGCCTCTGCCTATGAAGTTTGATTTTAAGGTGATGGATGCTTCTGGAGGGGTTGTTGATCGAAGTATTGGAGTGAGTAGCCATGATTATTTATTATGGGCTGCTTCAGACGATACAGCGGCTCAGGCCGCTGCTGCTGCGGCTGCTGGAACTACCGCTCCTTCGACTGGATCTATGAGTGTTCAATATGAACGCATCATGATGTCTCGATGTGTAGACGCCACGAATCCACTTTTACCCAAAACCTTTGATGAAATAGATGTTTTACCTCGACCTGTTTTTGTGGGTGGAAAATTACAATGTTGCCCACCTTCGAGTACGGGAGGGCTTGGGGTGGCCTTCAATACGGCTTCGTGTGCTGTTCCGGGAGCTGCACTCCTTTCTACACGTGATTGGTGGCCAACGATATTTTTTGTGAACCCCGTAAAAGTCAATCCCGATGGAACACAAAGTCCATCAAGTGTTTCATCAATGCCCGGACTTAATGATCGCTTTGTTGTGCCTGGTATGGGATTTATGATCACGTATAATTCTGGAACATCTCCTTCTTCCTTTGTCGTGCATTCTTATAGACTCGTTCATGGTTGTTTGCTCAAACGTGCCACATTTTTAAATTGCCCTACTGTGAGTTTAGGAATGAGTTTAGCGAGTCTATCGGCCGATCCATGGCAACTAGAAACTAAAGATTTCTCAGGAGAGGTGATGAGCGGATTCCAAGGTTCTAGTTACATGCGCTTTGGTACTCGAGGTGGTCGATAAGAGCTTTTAAGCAAAGCTGCTTATTGGCTTTAGGAGTTTTGTCGACTTATTTGAATGCAGTCGATTGGCCGGCGCTCAAGCCAAGAGAAAACTTTTCCAACATTAGAATTGAAAATATTTCTTATGCCTTGGCCTTGTTGAGTTTTTCCAATTTTGAAAATTCTGAAATCACAAACGTGGATTTTAGTGGAGCTCACCTTTATAGGGTTTCATTTAAAAATGCTCGTTTAAAGAACGTGAGTTTTCGAGGCGCCGACCTTAGGACGGCAGACTTTAGAGGGGCACAATTTGAGGATGTGAATTTTGATCAAGCCCTCATGTATGATGTTTTATGGGATATCAAGAAATAATTAAAGATAAAGCTCTTCGTTACTTCGGAGCGTTTTTAGCGCTCAGTCACATTGTGTGCTGGGCCACGTGGATGTGGGATTCCGAAAATCCTTTAGTGAAAACAGTTTTTAATGATTTAAGAGCCTTGTGCTGGCCGGGATCAGATATTTGCACTTCGATGCGGCCGTTCATGATTCAGTGGGCTTGGCTTATATCTGTTGTGTATTTGTTATTTTCAATATTCGCATTGATAGAGTTTTTACGTGCAAAAAATATAAAGCGATCCTTGATTCTCTTGACTGCGGCTTGGGCCTTGCAATGTTTTATAAGATACCAAGATTATCGATTTATGGGCAATTTTCATTACATGAATGCTTGGACTCATTTATTTTTTATTTTTTTCCCCCGACGACGCCAACTTTTAGCTTATTTAATAGTATCGTTTTATGTATCGGCCGGGCTTCTAAAATTCAATCGAGAATGGCTTGAGGGGGCAGCCTTTATTCGTCCTCCTATGATTCATGGGCTTTGGCTAAAAATCGGATGTTATTATGTTGTCGTATTAGAGATGCTTTTAATTCCTCTACTTTTGTTTATAAAAAATAAAGTTTTTCGAAATGCAGTCTTTTTTCAAATCATAGCCTTTCATTTGTTTTCTTGGCATATCGTTGGATATTTGTACCCGCTCACTATGTTTTGCTTAATATCGATTTTCCCTCTTATTTGGTATCTACCCATCCAAGAGACAAAGAAAAAAATAAATTTAAATTTAAGTTCAAAATTAGCTTTTGGAGCTTTAGCTGCTTTTTGGATTTTTCAGATGATTCCTTGGATCATTGCTGGGCCATCTGAGATCACGGGTGAGGGGCGTATTTTTTCTTCAAATATGCTCGACAGTCGAAGTCAGTGCGAGAATCTCTCCACTCTTTATTACAATGATAAAACTGTTGAGGTGTCGGATTATGGCTATGATTGGGGAATTCGCATCGCCTGCGATCCCTGGTTGCAATATCAACTAGCTCTCAACCACTGTCGCTTGCGCGCCAAAGAAGACCCAAGTTTCTTGGATATGGATTGGTTTATGCTTTCAAAACGTAGTTTAGATGATGATTGGAAGATAAGCGTTCATATCGAAAATTTTTGTTCTAGGCGTCCCAGCTATTTTTCATGGAAACGGAATGATTGGATTCAAATTACAGAAAATGAAAATAATTTCGATAAAAAAGATAATATCTTAAAAATTCAAAGCAGGGTCAATAAATCGGTTTCCACTAAAGAATGGCGTATTGAATTGCCTCATGTATTAAGAAGAACAGGCGAAGTTCTTCCTGTTTTTGAACACTCAAATTCCTTCTATGTTCCTACAAATACGGGTTGGCTTTGGAAAATTTCTTCTTCAGGAGAAATTCTCTGGAAGACTTATTTTAATAGTTCTGTATTAGGCGTTTTTCCAAAATTAGATTGGGAAGATCATAAAGTATCCTTATTTTTAAGAAATGGTCGACGTTATATTTTAGACGATGAATCGGGTCGAATCTTAAGCTTTTATCCTTCTCAAGGATATTTGGCTGAAGCTCCGGATCCAATTTTTACTCAAAACAAATGGCAAAGCCAGGACGGATGGAAAATTCTCTTAATAGGAAATATTTTAAGCGCCACTCGTTAGTTCTTTGCTGTGAGTAGGGGTCCTGTGTGCTCCCGGGTTATGGGGTCACGCATTTTAAAGAGAATGCGATCTAGATAATAGTGTGTAAAATTAATTCCGGTTCCAAGGGCACTCAGTAGAATAATCCAAAGAGCAGGTTGCGTGGTGTTTGCTAGAAATATTCCAGGAATGCTGCAAACAAAAACAAAAAAAGAAGCGCTTAAGGTTAATTGATATAGTTCTTTTTTGTTTTGCTGTGAGGCTTTTGAATTATGAATCATTTGTTTAAAGACTACAAAATATTCAATTCCATGAGAGGCCAGTACGCCCATGAGTGCAATATAGGAATAGGCTGAGAGTGGAAAAAGTAAAAGTCTAAGAAGATATAGAGTTAAATTGGATTTGTTTTTTTGAGGATTTCTTAGAGCTCTCCAAAGTAGTCCTGCAGCACAAAAGGCGCAAAGAAGTGTTGCGATTTGTTTGATTTTAAAAAGCCATCCTGATTCAGAAAGTTGAGTCCATAAAGGGTGAAAGTTCTGGCTCCATGGAAGAGTCCAACCAAACATGGATAATAATAACAAACAATAAGAAGCAAAAAGTGCGTAATAGAAAAGCTTGTCATAGAAAATAATTTTATGACGTGCTTCAGCCGAATGAGTTTCTTTTTGACGGTACGAAAGTGCTAAGCCTCGAATTTGCCATACGTTGTGATAGGAGGGGAGTATAATGGCTGCAATAAAAAGTAGCTGTGCTCCAAGACTTCTTAGGGGACTTTCAACTTTAAAATAAGATCCACTGAAGGCAATGATAGAGGCTAGAGTGCCAACTCCTAACCATATGTAAGTCCAAATGTGCGGTGATTTTTTACGGGCCCAATTTTGAAGTTCAGGCAGCTGACCAATCATTACAAAAGTGAAAATAATATGGATTCCATTCAGGCATACGACATTCACTAGGAAGCGAACCCATCTATGATAATGGGTCATGCCCTGAGGCCAGAAAGGACCCAATATAACTTCGATAGCAACGCCCAACAAAAGAAGGAGAGGAAAGCTAAGAAGTAGTGTTTCGAGATTCTTCCTAAAGAGCGATTTTTCTTGGGAGATATTAAACATATAAAAAGTATAGCAGAGCTTTCAGCCAGGAGTTCTAAGCCACCCTATAGGTAGTGATATTTTTATTGTGATTCATAGCCAATCTGCTTAGAAGAAGACTTCGTTTTAAAGAGGTGATGGTGTGGCTCTCAAAATTCGAATTTTAATAGTTTTGATGCTCTTCATAAGTTTAACTGCGAATTTTCTTTGGGCAGATGGTTTTATCTGTGAGAGTCCTCAGGGTTATTTGCGAATTAAAATCTTTCATCACACTAGTTTTCAAACGGGTGGCACTCGCAAAGTGGCCGTGATGGTTCTTTCAAATCCTAGAGTTCCTATGGGGAAAAGAACGATTGGAGTTTTTAATGAAAATAAAGGAACTCTCATAAGAGATTCCTCTAGCTACTTTGCTAATTTTGATTTTCGATTTAAAGGTTTATATTCGAAGCCTCAGGAATTTATTAAAGACATTTCTAAAAAAGATATTCAATCTTTAGAAATCACTCCCAATTTTAATATTAATGAACCCATTGCGCCTTCTGCAAAGTTAAAAGCCCGTTTTAAATTGAGTCTTAGAAGTGGCCAGGACTATCAGGGCTGGATTGATTGCATTAGGTATCTCAAGCAAAAGCAGCGAAAAAAGCCCAAAAAGACATGTGCTAAGAAACTTGAGCCCCCAGCTCAAGGCGAGTTAAGGCTATAGTGTTGATTTTATTGCCTTATAAAATTAATCAAACATTTGATTGATTTCAAACAAGCGTTTGATTAATAATGTCTGTATGCCTTCGAAGATGATTATTCCAACTCAGACCGAAGATTCAAAAGATGCCAAAGAGCGTCTTATGAATGTTGCTATGAAACTTTTCGGCCATAAGGGCCTAGATGGCACCACGACTCGAGAAATTGCAAAAGAAGCCAATATCAATGTGAGTCTCATTAGTTATTATTTTGAATCAAAGCTTGGACTCTATAGAGCTATTATCAAGGCTCATTTTGAGAGAGTGAGAAACATTGCTCTTCCAGAGTTTGAACGATTGGCGACTTCTCAACTTGATCAAAGAGGGTATAGAGAACTTCTTAAAAATATTATCGATGGAGTGATTGAGCAAAACACTCGTTATCCTGAAATGAAGCAAATTTCTTTTCGCGAAATCACCTCGGGAATGCCACATGCGGGCGATCTTTTCCGCGACCATGTGGACCCAATCGTTGAGGGCCTCACTTCGTTGTTTGCAAGAGGGCAAGCACAGAAGGTTATACGTGCTGATATACATCCCCGTTTGCTTTTGATGATGGTGATTAACACTGTCGAATTTTATGTTTTAGCCTGTAAGCATAATGCTCCCTTGACTGAGGGTTGTTACAAAATGCCTACGGAATCCAATCAATTGAGAGACGATATTATAAAGATAGTTTTAGAAGGAGCCTTCAATGAATAGTTCTTTTAGAAGGAAAGTTGTTTTTATTTCCAGTTTTTTTGCTGTGGTCTCGATGAGTTATTCTATAACTCTTGATGAGTATTTAAGCACAGTTCAAAAATCCAACACTCAGTTTCAGGCCTTTGAACTTCAAAAACAATCTGCTGAAATTAAAAATGAACAAGCCGATTTAGTTTTATCTCCTTATCTTATTTTTGGAGCAAAATACTATTCCGATGAAACACCAAAACCACTGCAGGTTTTTCCAGCTATTATTCAAACAAAATCAGAAGGCAATGAATATAGCTTAGGAGTGGCTAAAAAATTTGCTACTGGAACTGAGATTAAAGCTTTTGTAACAGAACAACACCCAAGAAGTTTTACGGCGACTGGCGCTCAACCCAGTCCCTACTTAGGTATTTCTTCGTTTTCACTGTCACAATCCTTATGGAAAGATTTCTTCGGTGCTCAAACTAGAGCTCGTCATCATAGGGAAGCCGCTGCCACTCGATTTGAGAAAGGTGCTATAGAAATTCAGGCTCTTCAATTCTTATCTCAAGCCGAAGCGGCTTATTGGCAACTCCTCTATCAAAAAAATGAATTAAAAGTTCGTCAAGAATCTTTAGATAGGGCGGATCGATTGGTGAAGTGGACTAAAAATCGCGTTGCTAATGGACTTTCACAATCTAATGATTTGCTTCAAGCAGAAGCTTTGTTTACGCAAAGAGAATTACAATTCATTACAGCACAAGATGAATATCAAAACGCTCAATTAAAATTGAAAGATTTTATGGGCGCTGAAAGTGGAGTGCCTGAAGTGGATGTGTCTGGTGATTTAGATCTTAAAAGAGATCAGCTTGTTACGATCTTAAGTGCTGAAAAAAACATGCGTGCCGACGCTTGGCTGGCACAGGCTGAAGCCGATTTACAAAAGAAAGTTTCAGATGAAACCACTGAGGGACTTCGACCAGACTTAGTCCTTGAAGGAGCTTATTCTAATTTAACAACTCAAGACCAGAGATCCGATATTCGAGGACATTTGAATGATGGAAAATTACCTAATAAGAGTGTGGCCCTTAAATTGACAATGGATTTAGATTTTTTTGGAAGATCTGCCGCTAGGCGCTCGGCTCGATTAAATGCTGATGCAGCTTCTCTAAAAGCGGGACGATTAAAGTCGGAGTCGGATAGAGATATTGTTGAAAGTCAACGTCGATATAACGAACTCAGCCGAAGAGTAGAAGCTGTTAAAAAGCTCGTAGCTATTCAAAAGAAAAAATATGAAAAAGAACAAGAACGTCTTAGAAATGGACGTTCCACAACTTTTCAAGTCATTAGTTTTGAGCAAGAAGTCGCTGAAGGTGAAGTCTTGCTTTACAAACTTTTAAGTGAGCAGAGAAAAATTGAAGCCGCAACACGTGCTTATGTGGGGAATTTATGAGTTTAGCGTCATTATCTATTAAACGACCAATTTTTATCACTTGCTTAGTTTTGGCGATGCTGGTTTTAGGTTTTATGGGGCTTAAAAGAATGGGCGTGGATTTGTTCCCAGACGTCACACTTCCTGTGGTGTCGGTGCAAATTGTTTATCCCGGGGCCCCTCCTAAAGACGTAGAACAACTTATTTCAAAACCCATTGAAGAAGAACTTGGAAGCTTATCAGGATTAAAGAGACTCACTTCTACAAACTTAGATAGTGTGGCCGTGGTGATTGCAGAATTTGCTTTGGGCCGAGATATTAAAGAAGCCGAACAGCAAATTCGAGATCGATTGGGAAATATTCGTCGTAATCTTCCTGCAGAAATTGAAGATCCTATCATTCGAAGAATTGATCCTTCTAATCAAGCTATTTTACGTTTGGCGGTGAGTTCTGATTTAGCCGCTTGGGAAGTCTATGACATAGTTGAGAATCAAATTAAGCCAAAACTGGATCGCATATCAGGCGTGGGCTTGGTGAATATCATTGGAGGTCGAAAAAAGGAAGTTCAAGTATTAGTTGATAAAGCTCATCTTCAACAAAGAGAATTAAGTGTGCTTCAAGTGGCTAAAGCCGTTCAGGCCACCTCAAAAGATGTTCCCATTGGTAAAGTTGAAAATCAAAATTCTGAATTGTCTTATCGCTCTACTGGTGAGTTTCAAAATCTTGATGCTCTTAAGAGAGTGACTGTAAGTTTTATTGGTTCAGATAGAGCTGTAAAATTGGGTGAAGTCGCCGATGTCACCGAAGGTTTAGAACGTGAGCGCACGCGATCTATTCTCAATGGAAAATCAGCGCTATTTTTAGATATTTTTAAACAATCTGGCGGTAACACCGTGGCTGTTGCTGATTTAGTCACGGCAGCCGTCGACACCATTAATGCAACATTGGAGCAACAAGGTCACAAAGTTAAGCTCGATCTTGTTCGAGATGGTTCTCGCCCCATTCGCTTGAACGTAGCAGATGTTAAGGAATCTATCTTGATTGGTATTGTATTGTGCGTCTTAGTGGTCTTTTTCTTTTTAGGTTCTGCACGATCAACGTTAATTACGGGATTGGCATTACCTAACTCTCTTTTGGGCGCTTTCATGCTCATGTATGCTTTTGGATTTACGATCAACATCATGACACTTTTGGCTTTATCCTTAGCCGTTGGACTTCTTATTGATGATGCGATCGTGGTTCGTGAAAATATTTTTCGATATTTAGAAAATGGAAAAGATCCCAAAACTGCAGCCATCGAGGGCACTGCTGAAGTTTCTACAGCAGTTATTGCCACCACATTAGTGGTCATAGCGGTTTTTGGACCCATTGCATTTCTGAATGGTGTGGTTGGGCAATTTTTTAAGCAATTTGGTTTGACGATTGTTTTTGCTATCGCCATATCTCTTTTTGATGCGCTTACAATAGCTCCCATGCTGTCGGCTTACCTAGCTTCTGCCAGTGAACATCGTAAATCGGGTGGATTCATTCAAAGATTGTTAACTGCCTTTGATAAATTCCAAACACGATTAGAAAACATTTATGAAAATGTTTTAAATTACACTTTGAAGAATCCTAAAACTATTTTGGGTGGGGCCGCTTTGATATTTGTTTTGAGCTTGGGTTTAGGTAAATTTATTCCTGCGACATTTTTACCTGCAGCCGATAACGGAGAATTTGAAGTCAGACTTGAAATGAAGGCAGGAACAAGTCTCGATGCTACAGCTCAGTTTTTAAATAAAATTGATGGCATTATACGTAAAATACCTGAGGTTGATTTGTCGGCCATCACTGTCGGGAATAGCAACGAGGAAGTGAATAAGGGAAATATTTACATTCGATTAGTTCCATCTAAGAATCGTAAAGTGAATACAACTTTTGTTAAAGAAAAATTGCGTTCGGATTTAAAAGAATTGTCTACGGAAGCTAAAATTATTGTGACAGATTACGATAGTTTTGGCGGAGGGATGCGCGTATTCAATCTCAATCTTAATGGTGAAAATTTAGAAGAGCTTGCGGCCTATGTAGAAAAGATAAAGGCTTTAATGCAAAAGATTCCGGGTTTAGTGGATTTGGATTCAAACTATCGAAGTGGAAAACCTGAGTTTCAAGTGAAGTTTAATCGTGAAAAGGCTGAAGCCTTGGGTGTTTCAACGGCTTCTGCGGGAGCAGAACTCCGAGCTCGAGTGGAGGGAGTGGTGGCCGCAAGTTATCGCTACAATGATAATGAGTACGATGTTCGTGTAAAACTAAAAGACGAAGATCGCGATTTGAAAAATGAATTTAATAGCACTCTTGTGCCTAACGTTAACTTTAATATGATTCCATTGGCTCGAGTTTCAGAAGGTGTTGAGAGCACTAGCTTTTCGCAAATCAACAGACAAGATCGTGGACGCTTTATTCAAATCAATGGAGACGTAGGTGCTGGTGGAGCTTTGAATACGATTATTAAAGAAACTCAGAGAATTATCGAAGAAAATCCTCCTCCAGCTGGAGTCAATTACGCTTTTGTGGGACAGGCTCAGGATTTCAAGGAACTCATTTCAAATATATTGTTAGCGATGTTCTTGGGAATCTTATTTATTTATCTTGTGCTTTCGAGTTTGTATGAGAGTTTTGTGACTCCATTTACAATTTTGCTGGCACTTCCTTTGGCCATGTGTGGTGCCTTTATTGCATTGTTTGTGGCCAGGTCGCAAATCGATATCTTTTCAATGATTGGTATCATTATGTTGTTAGGTGTGGTGGCTAAAAACTCTATTTTACTTGTGGATTACACCAATCAATTGTTGGAAGAAGGTCTTTCGCGTAAAGAGGCCTTACTGAAGGCCGGACGCACTCGATTGCGTCCTATTTTAATGACGAGCTTTGCGTTGATCGCGGGAACTATTCCCATTGCCGTGGGACTCAATGAAGCGAGCGCTCAGAGAACCTCAATGGGAATTGCTCTCATTGGTGGATTGATTTCCTCAACTATCTTGACGCTTGTCGTGGTGCCAGCGGCCTTTGGTTATATTGATGATTTTAGAATGTGGTCGTTGAAATTAGTTCGCCGCGCCCAGGGTAAAACACTCAATTCAACTGAAAACGCTAGTTCAGATGGAGTGAAGAATTCATCTAATGATAAGGGAAAATCCCGAGGGGAAGCTGCTCTTAGTTAGCGCTACTGCCTGATGCTTTGTATAGTGTTTCATTATGAAGCTTAATATGTCTTCAATGCCTTGACCCTAGGGAGCTTTATGTCTAATTTCGAGGGCTTCCGGAGGTAGAGAAATGAAGTTTTTATTAAAGGGTGATGCATTAAAATCTAATGCATTTAAGAGATTTATACAAAAATTAATTGGGTTTTCGCTATTAGCAGTCACATTGTTTTCGTGTGAGAAACCTCAAGACATCCTCAATGACTTGAATGGATTATTTGGAAAAGAAGCCACACATTTTGTAGACCTTCAAAAATACGATTCTAGCCAAGAAGATTTTCATGGTGAAGTGTCGGTCAACACACTTAACCAATGGAGCCAAACACTGGGTGTCATTGCTAATCGATTGCGTGATCTCGATACGAAACTTGAAAAATACAAGAATGATCGATCTAAAATTCAAGCTTCGCTCGATGTTCTAAAGGGTTTATTAACTTCTCTACTCGATAGAGAAGCTACACTTGTTATTCTGTCTCCATCGTGGAAAATACGAGAAGCCAAACTCGATCAGCAAAATGTGGCTAATAGCTTAGCGCTCATTAGAACCTTTACCTTAAAACAATTTGGTGCTGTTGTAGGCGATCAAAACTCACTCGTTGTGACTGTGTCTGTCGACGAAAAACTTCAGGACACATTACCAGAATGTTTAGAGCAAGTGGGATTGGCCTTTAATCAATATCGTGATTCTCGATGTCAAAAGCATTTTCAAGAAGTTTGCACACATCAAACGCTATTATCTTGTGTAGATTCAAAACTAAAAGATTTTAGACTCGGCGGCCATGATTGCGTTAAGGAAGTGCTTGTTAAGCCAGAGGGCAATTCTACTGAAGCAGTGCGAGAGTCAGTTTGTCGAAGCATAAAAGATTTTTTAACTCAAAGAGATTGTTTAAACACTCTTAATAATGCCGATTACTACGATCCAAAAATGCCAGGATTTTGTGCCTCCTTCAAAGCTGAGCGCAATAAGTTGTCTTGTGTTATTGAATCGCGAAATAAGGTATATCGTAAAGCTGAAATTGATCAATGCGCTCCAACACTTGTGGCCGATGAAAATGCACGATTTCAGTGTCTTGGACGCATGGGTTCCATTTATGAAACTCGAATTGATTTGCAGATCACAAGAATTGCCGAGCAAACTCGAGACGGCGTCACTAAAGCTTGTATGTCTCGTGATCCTATTTTGAGGCGCTAAGAAACTAAAAAGGATTAAATATATGAAAAAAGCATTTCTAGCTTCAATCGCAGTATCATTACTAAGCATGAATCTTTTGGGGGCCGAAGTGCCTCCAAAAGAAAATTTTGTTTCAAGATTGCTAAAGGGTTTGGGAAAAATTGAATTTCGTACTCGATTTAAAGTGAAAGGATCGAGTGAACAATCTCCCAGTATAGAATCCTTAGTGTTTGAAGGAAAGGCGCCACTTTTAGACGCTTTAAAAATGGACATAGGACAGGCAAAGGACAGTCCTTATGTTGTTCTTGGTGAGAAAAATATTTTTCTTAAATTGAGCATTAAAACAGATGCTCAAGGTGGAATGAATTCTATTTTGAGTTTTACGGATTTACAAGCCAATCCTATTGCCTTGCCTATAGCTCTGAAGAATTTAAATTCTACGAACACAGCTTTTAAACTTTATCAATTAAAAGCACAAGGATCGGGTTTTGGACCTGCCAGTGAAAAAATAAATGTCATTGCAGATTGTACAGCAGAACAAGAAGCGTTGAATTACCGACCTGGATCAGCGCAACCTATTTTAAGATGGCAAGGAATTGATGTCTGCAGATTCACAGTCAATTACAATAAGAAAACGTCCCAGTGGGATTACGTTTTTGATTATGATTCTACGGCCAAACCCTAGCAAGGAGTTCTTTTGAAATCTATTTGGGGATTTTCAGTTAAATATTACTTTTTAGCTGCCTTTCTATTTTTCAAAACTCCAGTTCTTAGGGCTGATAAAAGTTACACATATCTAAATTTAAAGAGATTAGGATTTGATGTTGAAGAAGTTTTTTCTGCGCTATTAGGGCAAAATAAGTTTTATGGAACGTGTGAGCTTTATAATGGAAACGCTCATGTTTTTCATGGCAACACGGCCGGTGATTGTTTAGTAGAAAATCTCTGGCAATCTTATTCTGATAATTCCTTTTCAGGTGTGCTTGATGTCCGTTTGAACTTAAGTCGCAAAGATCCCAACCAAAAACTAAATCTAAAACAATTAAAAATATTTTGGCGTCCTGCAGTTATTCAAGATGAATCCCATGCAGAGTTTAATCGAGTTATGACCATGTTGATGCCTCAGTGGAGATTTCAAGAGGATATACTTTCTTTGGGAAGACTCAAAAGACAATATTTGGAGCATAAGCTCAAAATTGTTTTTTTAACTCCAAGCTTAGTTTCAGAAATTTATGGCGCAGATTTGTGGGCGCGTATCTTGTTTGGCAAAAATGAAAATTTTTTAATTTCTTTAGATATAAACTCTATTGCTTTAAAGGAAAGAAAGCTTGAAGATTCTCATGAAGTTTGGACAATGCAGTCTGATGTTGATTTCAATCTTTTTGATCTCAATAAAATTGAATCTAATATAAGTTTAAAAGTTAAAAGTGATTTTAAGATTTCTCCCTTTAAAACACGTTCTGTGGAGTGGGAGCTTGAAGGGGTGGGGGGATGAAAGAGAAAATCTTTAGCTCAATAGTATTTTTGTTTTTCATGAGCCTCTCTATTCATAGTTATGCAGAACCTCAATGCACATTGCCTGAAAATACAGTGTTGCAGAAAGCTGCAAGTGCTCTAGATGATAAAGATTGGCCCGAATCTACTTCGATGATTCTATTGCCTCATCATACAAAAGCTAAAATACGTTGGGGCAATTCTAAAAAAAAATATCGTCAGTATTTCGATATAGAAGGCTTTGCATTGCTAGGAGATAAAAAGTATCGATTGGTTCCTGGTCTTGGCTTGGGATTTCGATCTGATGAAAAAACTTTAGTCTATTATTGTATGGAATTTAGCGACCGGTCAGACCTTAAGGCCAAGCTCATTTTTTTAAGAAAAGGATTTTGGACAGGAGACGTGAAATTGTCGCCTGTGGATTTAGAAATTTTAATAGCCGGTGAAGCAGGACTTTTAATGGGCGCGATTATGCAAGGGGCAGGTGTTCCGGGCATTAGCGAACCTCAGCTTGTGCTTTCTGAGTTCGATAGACTCTCAAATTTCTTTTTTAAGCGCATACTCTCATTAGGGGCTGCAAAAGTAGTTTTGGAAAACAGTGAATTGACTATTTATCCAAAAGCTAAAATTGTGGGTGTCGATTTAGGCTTTTCACCCCCCATCAAAATTCCCTACACCTATAAATAAATTTAGCGATTTGAAAAACTAAGTGACTATGTTCATTCCAATTGCGAAAATCTTTTCAATTCCTAGAATAAAGTTATAGCCTTAGTTGGAGATCAGCTTTAAAATGAAGGGTTGAAAATGCTTGATTCAAAAAGTTCTAGCAATAAAAAGGCTTATTATCAGAAGTTGGCAGCTCTTAGTTTAGGGGCTCTGGGAGTAGTCTACGGAGACATCGGTACTAGTCCTCTCTATGCATTACGAGAGTGTTTTAACTCACAGCATAGCATTCCTATTAATGAATTTAATCTTCTTGGTGTTTTGTCTCTTATTGTTTGGTCGTTATTTATAGTTGTAACTTTTAAATATCTTTTTGTAGTGATGTATGCGGATAACCAAGGTGAGGGAGGAATTATGGCCTTGATGGCTTTAGCTTTTCCTAATCCAAAAGAAAAGCATAACTCTTCGATGATGTTTTTGTCTTTATTAGGTCTTTTTGGAGCTGCGCTTCTCTATGGCGATGGGGTTATTACTCCCGCCATTACGGTGCTTTCGGCTACGGAAGGTTTGGCCACACTCAATCCTACTTTGTCCACATATAGCGTGAGTCTTACAATTCTAATCTTAATTATACTTTTTGGTGTGCAGAGATACGGAACGGCAAGAATTGGTTTTATTTTTGGACCCATTATGCTGCTTTGGTTTTTGGTATTAGCTATTTTAGGAGTCCATCAACTTGTTCAAAATCCCTCAGTATTAAGAGCTCTCAATCCGTTTTGGGCTGTGGATTTTGTTGTAAATAATCCCAGGATGGCATTTATCGCATTAGCTTCTGTTTTTTTAGTCGCTACTGGTGCAGAAGCTTTATACGCCGACATGGGACATTTTGGGAGACGACCCATTAAACTTGCTTGGTTGTTTATGGCACTTCCTGCATTACTTCTAAATTATTTTGGACAAGGGGCATTGCTACTAAGAGATTTTAGTTTAGTGCATGATCCTTTTTTCCAAATGGCTCCTCGATATTTACTCATTCCACTTGTGGCATTGGCAACCTTAGCGGCTGTAATTGCCTCACAAGCTTTAATCTCTGGAGTCTTTTCGTTGACTCAACAGGCTGTTCAATTGGGTTTTTCACCGCGACTTCGTTTACTTCACACTTCTCAAAGTGAAATAGGGCAGATTTATATTCCCGCCATAAATTGGAGTCTTATGGTGGTGACAATAATGACCGTTCTTATGTTTAAGAGTTCGTCTGCTTTAGCGGGGGCCTATGGAATTGCTGTGGCTATGACCATGGTTATCACAACATTGTTAGCGGCTATTGTGGCTCATCGAATATGGAAATTATCAAAATCGCTTATTCTATTTTCTACAATTTTCTTTCTCATTTTTGACTTACTGTTTTTAGCTTCTAATGGAGTTAAAATTATGCATGGTGGATGGTTTCCTCTCACTATGGGGGCGATTATTTTTATACTCCTTTCAACTTGGAAAAAGGGACGCAGAATATTGGCTATAAGAATGAGAGAGCGACTCATGCCTTTTGAAAAGTTTATAGATTTAGTTCAGGAAAATAAGGAGTTAAAAATAGTTAAGGGAACAGCTGTTTTTATGAATGGCGACCCTTCGAGCACACCTCCTGCTCTTATTAGAAACGTAAAACACAATCATATTTTGCATGAAAGAATAGTTTCATTGTCTATTGTTTCTGAAAAAGTTCCAACGATAGCCCCCTCAAAGCGCGTGGAAATTACTAAAGTTAAAAACAATGTTTTTAAAGTGAAGGGACATTTTGGATTCAATGAACAGCCCAATATTCATTCTGTAATTAATGCCTGCAAGGCGCAAGGATATGAATTTAATTTAGATGAAATTTCTTTTTTTATAGGAAAAGAAACTATAATTGCAACGGGTAGGCGCATAGGTATGTCTGTGTGGAGAGAAAAATTATTTAGTGTTATGGCTCAAAACGCTCAAAATGCTACAAGCTACTTCGGTTTACCACCAGATCAGGTCGTTGAAATCGGGGCTCAAGTCGAAATATAAAGCTTTGGCTTTGCATCGGAAATTTTTTGACACTTATATCCATGAGCTTTTGAATTAAACTATAGGCTTAATGTTAAAGTCTAAGGCGATATTTTTTTATCTCTTTAAAAATTTAATGTTTATCCTAGTTTTCGGCATTTCTGTAATTTCGTGTCAGAAAAATCATAATCGTAGTCTGAGTATTAGCATTCAAAAAGAGACTTCATTGAATAGCATGAGCTTTGATTTTTTAGAGGGTCAGAATAAATTATTCACAAGCGAACCCACTCAGGTTTCTGAGCTCGAGTGCGTTGGATTTCTCTTGGAATACACTCTGGCTCCAAATTCAAATAAGGGCAGCTGTACTCTAAACAGTGGAGAATCATTTAATGTGGCTTCGGCCCATGGTTTGGTGGAATTTAGTAGTGGAACGGAGTCAGCAATTGAAATTGATAATATTTTAAGAGATCAATTATTAGGTATATATGCTGTGGCTTTTAAAAAAAATATTAGCTCTCAAGCATGTCCATTAGTTAACAGTGGTTTTTCACCAGATTCCTTAAATTTTTCAGAACCTTATATTGTGGCATCCGCTAACGATATAAATTCCAGTACATCTGGCCCAGTCAATTTCACCGCAACACTTGATACAAATAATTATATAGAGAATTGCGATGCTTCGATATTTGATAAGGATAATTCCAACACCTCATCCAATAATTTTTTAACGGATTTAACAGCTTATTATTCTATGGAACAAATTGATACAGGTGCTCAGGGTGGTGGATCTCATTATATTTCCAATGTTGCCGATACGAATTCAAATAATTTGAATGCCAATAGTACGGGTACTCAAGTTACTGGCATTTTGGGTAATGCCATACACTACGCTCAGAACGGGGACGGTGCTAATCAGGTTAGTGGTGTTTTGGGTGATTATGATGGTAGCACTGCTATTAGCATTTCATTTTGGTTAAAAGGGACTGTAGCTGAAGTCCAAAATTCAAATATCTTCAAGAAATATAATGGAACTATAGGAACATTAAAAGGATATATGTTCGGTTTTAGTAGTGTTGGCAATGCCGTGTTTAATGTTTTCAATCAAACTCTAGGCGAAGGTCCTAGTTGGACACAATTTAATGCTAGCTGCGATTATTCAATCGGATCCGTTTGGAAACATTATGTGCTTATTATAGATAATGATGGAGCTGGAAAATTTAAAATTAATTTGTATGGAAATGGTCAAAGCTGCGGAGTTTATGATTCAAGAAATATTTTTAATATTAGCAATCCTGGTTCATTTTATATTGGATACGCTCAAACGGATATAGGTGGAAATGCTGTGAGTTCCTACAATGGTAGCATTGATGAATTGGCTGTCTGGAATAGGGCTCTATCGGCGGCAGAAGTGCAGAGCCTTTATAACGGCGGAAGTGCCTTAGCTTTTGCAAATTTTCAGTAAAATCAATCAATGCAAGTGATAGGGCACGCTCGTCACTACAACGCGATCAATTTTTTTAAGCTCTTCATAAAGACCACGAGCGTTTTTAGAGTGAAGTAGTGGGCCAAAATTACTGTGCAGTACAAGTTGTCCCGTGATCACGTGAATCATTCCGTTTGGCAATTTGCTCTTTTCAGATTCGATGTAATCAGTAATAGGTTCGAGTAGAAGTCTGAAGGGAGAGTGAATGGTGACGAGTTCACCGTCGGGTATGGTTTCATACCATTTTTTACGAACGGCTTCTGAGCGAGCCTCGTCGAAGTTGACGTGGAGAGCTGCCCAAGGTTTTCCTAAAGTTTTCGCGAATTGAATCATTCTAAAAGTTCCTGTATTGACATCGTCAATCAGAATTATGGTTTTCATATTCGAATAGGGAATAACGTCAGTCTTTTTAATAGGTACTTGTAAAAATTCGATCACTTTTTGGTAATGTCTGTGAATTCTATAAAAGAGCATGATGAGACTCGGAATAATGATGACAGTAATCCAGGCTCCTTGACTGAATTTAGTGATGGCAAAAACCATCATGACAATACCAGATGTGAGTGCGCCAACAGCGTTAATAACTTGCTTGAGTCGCCAATGTTTAGGAGGTGTTACTCCTTCAGCTTTTCCTTCTTTTTGCCAATGTATAACCATGCCCCATTGCGAGAGTGTGAAACTCAGAAATACACCAATCGCGTAAAGCGGAATAAGTGAAGATGTGTGGGCTTGGAATAGGAAGATTAAAACGCCAGCACAAACACTTAAAAATGTGACTCCCGTGCTGAAAACTAAGCGGCTACTTTTATAGGTGAGTTGTCGAGGTAAAAAGCCATCGCCTGCAATCAGTGCGCAAAGTCTTGGAAAGTCAGCATAGCTGGTATTGGCAGCCATGATTAATATTACGGTCGTTCCTGCCATGAGCATTTGATAAAGGTATCCGCGTTCAAAAATGGTGCGACCTATTTGGGAAATTACAGTTTCATGTTCTGAGGGTACTGCTTTAATATGATAGGCAAGAATTGTGATGCTCATAAAGAGCACACCAAGAATACCACTCATCCATGCCATGGTGGCTGCTGCGTTTTTACTCTTCGGTTCTTTAAAGGCCGTGATTCCATTGGAAATGGCTTCAACTCCAGTGACTGCCGTGCAACCACTGCTAAAGGCTCTTAAAATTAAAAACAGTGAGAGGGGTTCGGAGACAGATTTGACAGCTTCAACTCCGCTGACAACATCCAATGTTCCAGTCATCCATTTCCAGTAACCCACTATAATGGTGAAAAAAGACATGGAAAGAAAAAAATAAGTTGGTAATGCAAATGCTGTTCCTGATTCTTTAACACCTCGAAGGTTCATCAGGGCCATAAAAATGATAATTCCAATACACAAGTGAACCTGATAGGGGAGTAAATTTGGAAACACAGAAACAATTTGGTCGGTGCCCGAAGAAATACTAACGGCTACAGTGAGGATGTAGTCCATGAGTAGTGCTGCTCCCGCGGTTTGAGCGGCTAAAAATCCTAAATTTTCCTTAGCTACAATATAGGCGCCGCCACCACTGGGGTAGGCGTAAATGGTTTGCACATAGGAAAGTGTGAGCACTAAAAGAAGAGCTACAATGGAGCCTGCGATGGGGATGGATAAGTGCAAATATCCCATTCCGGCAGCAATAAGAATGAGTAAAATTTCTTGGCTGGCGTAGGCCACTGAGGAAAGTGCATCCGACGCGAAAACAGCAAGTCCTACAGCCTTTCCAATGTGTTGGTGATCGCTCTCGTGAGTGGGGATAGGTTTGCCAAAAAGTATTCTGCTGATGACGTGCTTAAAACGCTGATTCATCTGGGCCAATTTTCTATTGTATAAGTGGCTTCAGTCAATTGATTAAAAAGTGAAAGATAATCAACTTGAGTTATTTGAAGTCTTGATTTTTTTTAAATTTGGTGGACCTGACGGGATTCTAATCCTTTCAGGCGCTTAGCCCTATCGTGCAGCCAAACGAAGCCAAGGTCAAGGGACTGCTTCAACTTTGTCTATCATCACACATCTCGATCTTTTTGCCGTTGAAATGGAATCAAGTTCGCGACCCTTACTGCTTCAATCCTCGAGGGCATTGCATCGAGGCACTCGGTGATTCCTGCAACATCAACACCTGCGAGTCTTGCGTAAATTTCCATGGTCTTTAGATTCTTCCAACCACCTGCCTTCATCACTTTAATCCCAGGCACGCCTAAAGATAAAAGGTGAGTCGCAAAACAGGCTCGTAGGGTATGAAACTTAATTGAGGGAAGCTCAATCTCTCTACAAAAGTATCGAAGCACTTGGGCTTGCTGTCCTTGAGACCAATCTACAAAGTGGGGGAGTAAGTACTTCCCATGTTCGTCTTCCCCAAATTCCTTTGAAAGAAGATCCTGCAAAAACCAGTAGAGCTCTTTGGAGACTGGAACGTTTCGCCAGTATCTGCCCTTTGTGGGCATACACTTGCCGTCACGTTTACTCCAACTTCTCTGTATGGTGATGTTCCCGTAGTTGCGCTTTTCTGGTGGTAATTTATCCATCGCAGTAGCCACATCTTTTGAAATCAAGGAACAATCCGTTTTGCGAAGACCTTGAAGTTCACCACTCCGAGCCCCCGTGTAATACGCCAGGCTCCAGACGGGAAACCAAGGATGCTCACATTTAAGTGATTCCCTGAGCAAAATTTTAACTTGCTCAATGGTTAGGATCTCGGGTTTTTTCTCATGGGTCTTCCCTTGGATCTCCACTCCAGTAGTGGGACTCGTTTGCATATCACGTATGAGCCGCTCTTCTATGGCCCATTTATAGATGACGTTGATAGTGTGCTTGATAGACTTCCGAAACCCTATTGATTTACCTTTTGCTTCAATTTCTCGAAAAACCTGTCTTACTTCTCCAGGACCAATCTCACAGGCTGCTTTATCTAGCCAGTCCGTTGTCCAATTACGCATTAACTGCGCATGGTCAACGACGACTGGTCGAGAGATTCCGCTATAGGGCTGGGTAAGTTTTTCATCCTCCCAGCGATCAACGATTTCTCTCCAAAGATATCCTTTTCCTGCAAGCTTAGTTACTGATTCAGTTAGACTTCGTAATAAACGCTTTTCCTCGGCTGTTGCCAAAGAACGTGAACTAATTCGATTCCCTCTTATGTCGAATCGAATTCGCTTTTGCTTACGAATGCGTTTAACTTCGCGACTGCGTAAGTTTAACGCAATTTCGAAGTAAGTCTTTTCTTCGTGGGTATATTCTCTTATTGCCATCCGTCCTCCTATTTTGAAGAATCGACAGCTCTATGAAGTTCCCGCTTGTTAAAGTACAAGCGCCCACAATACTTTCTCGGACGAAGTCTACCTCTCTGAAGCATCATATAGATTGCTCCAATTGAGGGACTACCGTCTTTATGGAATTTACGAAGGTAAATAGCTGCTTCAGAAGTTGTTAGCCAATCCGCCTTGTCAAAGAACAGGTACTGCTCTGAATTTATCAATGCTTTGCCTGATTCGCCATCTATCATTTTAAAACTCCCATCTCGCCGAGTCATCTTCTCCATTTCATTCTCAAAATTCATTATCTAAACTTCCTTCTTCTTAAATATATTCCTATCCTCACCTCTCTCTAGCCCCCGCCCGAACTGACCACCCTATCTCAGTCTTACTGTTCGTAGAGAGAGGGTGGTCAGTTCGGGAGAAGGGGGCGCTTCCCTTCTTTAGGAGAGGATTAGATATTTCAAATTCATTAACTTACGACATTTCTTAAACCGAAATTGATTTCCTCCATATGGGAGGAAATCTGTTCAAAACACGCGTCTCGCTTGTCCTGATTTGTAAGCGCAATAATACTTAACCATGTTGTTAGTGGAATTGTTTTTTTACTCACCTGAACTTTGTATTCATCAATATTGAAAATACATTTTGGCGTTAAAGCGGTTGCTAAAAAAGTATTTTTAGAACCTCGAATTCTCATGGCTTCATTAGCGCCTCTTGAATTAAAAACACTTATAAGTGAGTCCGTCATTTTACTTTTTGGCATTAAGTATAAAAGTGCATCAAAGCCAGAATGGCGGGTGTACATATTCACTCTCTGAGAAAGTCTTTTTAGTGTCCTATAGGATCTATCGATTTCTACTGCTACCCATTTTGACGTATTGGGTAGCTTCAAGACAATATCAGGCGCGTATCCTATTGATCGCAATCTATGTGACAAAACGGACTGTGGAATTTCCTTAAAACTCCCAGTTGCCTCCCTAAATATTTTTATTGATGGGAGTTCGCGTTCTAAGGAGCATTGAAAAATTGTGCAAAGATTTTCGTGTGGAAAGTGAGTGTATTTAGCACTTTTAAAACGTAATTCTTCATGAAGATTCCCAGTGATGTTACACACTCTGCTTTGCGAAAAGCCATTTTTTGTTAGCATCCAAAAATCAACTGGCCGTCCATCAAGTGAAGAAGATGCGCGGCAAATTAATTGCCTGTGATCTAGCTCATTAAGAATTTGCCTCATCCATCGTGAGCCAATCTCATGGTTCGTAAGCATTAACAGGACGCGGGTACTTAATACTCCATAACGACTGATGAGATCTAAAACTTCAGGAGTTCGAGACGGCTTTCTGCTCATTACTTTGATTCCTCTTTATCTAATTGCGTCTCATCAAGAAGAGGCCTGATCATGTGTAGTTTTTTGATTAAAGCATCAATGTCTGACTTAGTTTTTAATCGCGCATTGGCTTTAACTTTGTAGGGGTTGAGGCAACGAAGTCGTAACTTGGATACATCAAAAGCAACATTTTCTACCATCCAATCGATTACATCCGGAGCGCTGACGTGTCCGTCTAAAAAATCGTGATTGCATTTATTAACCACTTCTTGGATTTTTTGAAGAGATTCTTGTTTGACACTAATTTGTGTTCTTTTCATACGTATCACCTACTTTCTTTTGTATTGCGGGTTGATTTGGTTTGCAGGGCTAAAGGGATTCGGAGGAAGATCCCCAAACCTTATTCTTTCATCTTCTTCATATTGATTGGAATTAATTCTCTCTTCGACATTGACGTGTAAAAGGTGCGAGGCCAACAATCCTACGCCAAGTCCTAAGCCAGCACCTATTAAAGTATTTGTAACTTGAGAACTGGGATTGTCTCCATATCTGGCGGCTGATCCAGTAAAAGCTCCAATCGCAACTCCACTGGCTCCTCCTAAAGTGAGGGAGCGCAGATGGGTTGCGCAACCGGAAACAAATATTCCAGATAGGAGACAATACAATATGTTTACTTTCATTTTAATTTCCTTTCTTTTAATGACTTCCAAGAGCTGGGAATCGTAATCGAAATACATCAGATGATTTTCCATCTACCCTAAAGGCATGATTCATGAGAACAAATGCACAGCCAGTAGGTAATGATTTGATAAGATCAGGGTCAGCCCTGAACTCTTTTACTTCCCTTACCGACATCGCACCTGTCTCTTCATTTCCGCCTATTGCATTGGTCATCACCTGACGCGTCTCCTTTTTTGTTTCTTTGTTCCCAAATGTTCTAGCCATAATGTCCGCTGTATCAGGGTCGTAAATCCGCATTACAATTTTTGTTGAGGAGTTATCGTTGATTTGAGTTGCAAACGTAGTACTTGCAGCTTGGAGATCACCTAAGCTTTGGTGGCTGAAGTGGAGAGCCAACCCAGCTGATCGAGCTTTTGCAATAAGTTCCAAAAATGAGTGGCACGCTAAGCTACCAAACTCATCAATAAACACTGGGCAAAATGGTGCCATTCGCCCTGAGGTTTGAATCTTAGCAGCATAAAAAGCGAGATCTGCAATGATCAACTTTCCTACTGTTGCTGTCGTAGTAGGGTCGATGAGTGCGGGTAACTTAAAATAAACCACACAAGCATGTTCAATATCGCTCTTTAGATCAATGCTGGATTCATTCACATCGTTGCTAATTAAGCTTCCAAGCTCCCCATGACATAGTTGTTGAACTTGAGAAAAAAGCCCGGCTAGTTGCGTGAATTCCGCCATCGAAATTCCTCTACTAGGGGTACTTTCGTTTTTGATTGCTTGAGTAAGGCTTTCAGGGCTCGAAAGCATTTCATTTAACCATGCCAAAGATATCTTTTGCTTTTCATTGGACCAATGAGCTGCCAGCTTAAGAAGAGTATCTCTAGCCCGTGTTTTGTAAAACTCTTCAGACCAAGTCATTGAATTAAAGAGTCTGAGTACGGCCTCAGTAGAAGTTCCGCTTTTCAAAGGATTATATGGCAACGATTTTCTGCTGTCGGAAGAATCAAACAATTTAAGCTTACTAGAATGACCAAGTTTATCTTTAAGAAATTCTAAGAAGGCATTGTCTCCCTTAGCGTCAATAATAACGACTGGAATTCCTCGCTCAATATCCTGACCGATGAGATTAAGTAAAACACTTTCGGTTTTCCCAGATCCGGTGGCTCCCATGATATGAACATGACGACTTCTTACCTTATCTGGGAAGTAGATTGGTGTATTCAATTCCATCTCCCATCCCAGAAAAGACGATTGTTCGGAGGGAACTTTGAGTAGTTCTGGTAATTCGTCACGCTCTAAGCGTTTATTGTTTAAACTCTCGGAGCTTTCAGAGAAGAATAAAGCCATAACAGCCAAAATCACGATGCTTAAAGGCACAACGGCAAATGCTATAAATTTTAAAATTTCCATGAGTCCTCAAAAGTTATCTGTTAGCTGCACAAGAAATTCAGTTCCTGGTTTAAGTGCAAGAGCAGCCGATCTGTTCAAGCTAGAATCAAGATCGGAACTGATTTGACTCTGGATTCCTTGAATCAATGCTTTAAGTAGAAAAGATGAGAGGTCATTTGATTGATGTATTGAATTACCCATTCCAGAAGCACCAGAACTTCCGGTCGCAATGACTGCCCGAGAGGCAATCCCTTCAACCTTATTTGCTTTAATGCCTAGTGTACCGTCGAGACTAAGTGCTTGAGCTTTAATTTCTGCTGAATACGAATTGTTAGGGCTTTTGATTGCTCGGAAGCTCATTTTAATTCTATTCACATTAGAATCGCTGCTTGCATCTCCAATCAGAGTCCATCCGTAATACTTTTGTCCTAATGAGTAATCTGAGATTTGAGCAAAGACTGGTACCGAATCAAAGGTTTCAATTTGATTGAGAAGTCGAGAGCGAATGATTGTTCCCTGTGCAGAGTTGTTTCCTTTAGCTCCTGAGTGAGAGTTTGGTAGTCCGGAAAACTGGATTACCAGCGGTCCACTAACGGACGCGCTTTCTGTCCCATCTATGTGAGCCTCTCTATCCTCTATTTTTTCGTTATAGCTTGTCGATTTCCCAGCTAAAATACCAAAAAGTACCCCACCAATTAATGTTAGCCCTAAAAACAAGACAGCTATCCATACTCTTCTAGGGTTAGTAGAGGGTTTTATAGATGCTGGACCTTGCGGAGTGCTAAACATTCCCTTTAAGTCTTCCGAAAAACTTTTGAATCGATTCATTTTAAGGCTCCTAGTTTTAACGAAATATTTCCATTGTTAGAGGGAATTTCTAAAGTGGCCCAAAGACCTACTGCCGGTCTTGTAAATTCAACAACGAAAATATTGCTTGCATTGGGCACTATGCTTTTTCGTTCAGATTTAAGAGAACTATGCTTGAATGTTCCACTATTCGATTTCAATTGCACTTTGTTCCAGCTTGGCGACCAGTCTTTAGACGTATAATTTGTGAGCTTAACTTTTAGAGTTAAGTAATCATGCTTAGAAGAACTCCAGTGATAAGCAATCAATTCAGAACTATTCCCTTTAGACGATTTAATGATTGCTCTAGGCGCTGTGCTTGTTACAGTAGTTTGTTTTTTACAATTCACAGACTCAGTATGCGGAAGGATAATATTAGAGCTGAGCTTATAAGAAGAAAAAAGCGAACCCTTTGAAAAAACCAAAAGATTTGTTTCTTCATTCGCCCTTGATGTTCTTATCAGCAGATTTTTGCCTAGCTTCTGAGCTTGAAAATATTTGGACTCTCCAACAGCTATGTAATCCGGCGCATATTCAAAACACAAAACTGCAGAAAGACCTGGACGTACGTTTATGTTTTGAGCTTCAGCTTTATTACTGAGAAAATAAAAAAAACAGAAGACAAGCATTTTTATTCCTAACTTTGAACTATTACGAAAAATGCTTTGTTTTGACGGAATATAGGGCCTAATTGATGGATAAAGTTTTTGACTAGCCATAGACATTACAGCACCCACTTTAGGCATCATCATTGTTAATGCAGATTTACTTGCTGAATAAACTCCGGAACCAGCACCCACAATGAGTCCCTCACAGAATTGTGAAAGCAAAAATGGTGAGAAAAGCAGACTAACGGCTAAGATCAAATTCATTACAATAATCGTCGTGTAGCCACCTTCTACAGAATAGGCATCTGCAAAGGGAAGTCCTTTTAAAAATGCAGACAAAATGGACCAAATGATTGGCCAGCAGGCTACTAAACACAAATTCTTGAAAAGATTCTTTGGAAGGTTTGCTGTACTTTCAAATAAGTTTCCGAGAATGAGAAAAGGTCCAGTTACTAAAAGGATCATCCAATAGAAATGATAAAAGGCGACGAGTAAGAATCTTGCGAAGTATAAAATCAAAAAGGATGCGGAAACAAAAAAAGAAAGCATCAAATCGTTTCCAAATTGAAGTAACGATGTGACATTTGCCGAATAACTATCAGCCTTTTGACTAGCTGCTTTGAGAAACTCATCAATTCCTTGAAGGTTATCGATTGATAGTGCAATTTCTTGCCCTAAATCTCTAATGAAAGTTGATAATCCCGGAAATGCTACGAGTAAAAGAGCGGTTAGGATTAACTTTTTAACTCGTGTAACCACTGCTCCCTGGATTCCTAAGTCTTCGGTGTAAGCAAAAAGAACGCTCAAAAGAAAAAGAGGTAGCAAGGCCAAGTGAGCTATATGATCCGTGTGCTGATAGAGCCTTTCTGCAATAGGTGCTAACTTTTCGTATTGTTCGATATTAGGTGTAGGAGGGGTCATCGTGATACTCCCATTAAGGTTATATGTTCTGAGAATGCTCTCATTTTTCCGATCGCCTCGTATTCAGCTGATTGACTTTTAATATTTGAGGCCTGTTTTGATCCTTCATCTGCAATCATCTGCGATAACAAAGAAATGATTGTTGCTTGTGCAACCTGATTCTGACTTTCCAGTGTAATTAAAGTACCCACGCCGGAAGCGGTCATTTTGTTAGCGACCGCGGGTCCCACTTGAAGTGCGTTTTGCTCCATTTGCTTACCGGACTTAAATGCCGAGCGGGCCTCGTCTGATAATCTTCCTGCAAGACTCATCGCCTGAGATATTTGACGTTCAATCTCGTCCGATTTTTCAGTTCGAAACTCTGGAGGAAGTGAATAGTATATTCTCTGGAGACGACTTGTGGCCTCTCTTGGGTCCTTCCACGCATCTAGATTGTCTGGCTGAATGATTGCCTTAATAGATTCGAATCTATGAATGGTATCTTTGATACCACGTAGCTCATCTTCTAATAGCTGTGTTTGGACTCTAAGTTGATTATAGGTATTGAGAGTATTTGTGATAATTTCAATTAGAAGCGGAAGATCAGCTCCCCAGAGATCCGCACGAGCCTGCGGTGCACTAAGTAAGCTTAAGAAGAATATCAAAGGTAAGCAAATTAAACGCATGTGGTCTCCTTTTGAATATTTTCGGAATTTGCAAGATTAAATAATTCTTGTGATGGATAAAGCCTCATAATTTGTGAGAACTTCGGAGTACCAAACCAAAACTCAGAGTATTCGTTTTTCTTGGACGAAATAGTTAAAAATCGTTTTACGTCAGATTCGGTCAAATCCAGAGTCCGGCTTAATATTTCACTATTCGCCGCTCCTTGAAGTAATATTCTATTAAACGAATTCGTGATCACGAGCTTGGCAAAGGAATCGTTTCCGTAGTCGGCTAAGTTTTGTGTTACAGAAGCAATTCCTGCACCATATTTCCTTAAAGTTCGATACATATCTTCCAGGAATCCTGAGGCCTGAGAGAAAAATTTCCAGACTTCATCAAAAACAATGATTGTTCTCTCAGCTTCTTTGCCTTTAAGACGATCCCAAATGCCCTGAGTTAGAACCAAAATGGAAAGTCTTTGAAGCAAGGGGTCTGACTCAAGGTTTTTAAAATCAAAAGCCCGGATCTTATTATCTAAGAATTTCTCAATATCTTCATTGGATTTACGTTCATCCCAATGGAGATAAGGACGGAGCCACAAGACGATATCCTCATATGCCTTTTCGGAACGCTCAGAGGCTTCATTTGATAGAGCACTAAGAGAAAACGGCGAATCACTACAAGATTGCAATAGATCTTCAATGGCAACCTTATGTGAATGAGTTATGTGCGCTCCAGCACCACATATATTCTCAATGAGCGTTTTACAGTACCCGTTAGGTTGAAGTTTTAAACGTTTAAATGCCGCAACTATGAGATCTGTTGCTTTCTTTGCGTCAAGATCAAGACTTGTTCCCCCAAGATGTGCAATTAGTTTTCTGTAAGAACCCCCAACATCAAAAATAGCAAGCGAACCCTTTGGAAAATCATGGATAAAGGATGCTAGAAGAGAATTCATCAAAAAGCTTTTCCCGGATCCCGAAGCTCCACATACAAAAGCATTAAAATTGAGGTTTGTAGGAGAAAAGAGATTTAGATGACAGGACTCGGAAGCACGAGAGACAAACTTTAAATGGCCTTCCTCCTGATGTCGGTTGAAATCCAATAGAACTGGGCACATGTGACTTAGATTTCCGCTAAGCATCTGTTGCTCACGAACTTTAATGGCAGTTGCTCCGGGTAAATGGGACGTGACAACTGAAAGCGTTCCAACCCCTTCGACGAAGAAGCCCGAGCCTGTGGCTCCGTTTATTTCTGAAACCATATTTTGCATTCGTTCTTCTAGTTTCTTTAGATTTTCGTCTGACATAATGATTGAGAGGCATGCGTTCGCTAAGGATTCTTTACCAGACGTAACCCTCATCAAGACTTCTTCAGAGGCGCTAACGTTTGTGCCGGATTCTAGATCAGCTAATTCATGAGCTTTACGAACAGAAAGCGCATGAGAAACTCGTCTCTTTGTTTCTAGATCTTTTTTAATACGATTTTTATCAGGCATTCTGATTTTAAAAGAACATATGAAGTCATCGGAGGTCTCATACAAAGGCTGTAGACAATTATTCCAAGTTACCAATGGAAGATCTGTAAGACTTGCAGCCTTGATGAAGGATTTTGAAGCCTTAATGTAGTCTTCTTCCCAGGTTATATCGGGACTAATGAATCTTTCACCTTTTTCCTCTTGCCCGAGTATTCGCCTAATTATGTAAAGATATTCTTCCCTTGATCCCAAAACTGGATTTAGACCGATGTCTTCAAAAAGCTGCTTTAATGAAGAGACACCTGGAGTTTCACTTGAGGATTCAATCAAAAAGATTTTTGTATAGAGGCCGAAAGTGGGAAAAAGAGAAGAGCTCTTAGTTGATTCATTAAAAACAGCTCGGTCTAGTAATATCTGAGCTTCATAGTTGGAGGGAAGTCTAGATATAGCTTCTTTAAGTCGCTCAAAAAAGCCTTCGCTCTCGGGTCCCTGAAATCCAATCTCTAGCGAAGATGACGAAAGAGGCGAGCAACAAAAAAATCCAAGCTTTTTCTTGTCAATCTTTGTCAGTTCACCTTTTGCAGTCCAAATGGCTTGGATAAAATCTGAAGAGAGAGACAAACTCCTATCGTTTAACATCAAGATAAACCTTTCTGCTTCTAAATGAAGATCCTAAGTAGAATCTTGGTTTTAAAAGAAAACTCACAACAAAACCTAAGTGCCCGACCTTTTTACCAATCGAACAAAGGCGTAAAGTGAAGAGCATCAATAAACCTAAAACCCAGGAAGCAAATACGGGAAGCTTAAGAGCTGAAAATGCAAAATTACTAAGCATCATAAGTGCAAAACTTGATACGATATGAGCTATTTCAAAGCCCCAAAGATGAGAGGTTTTAAGATGACATGTGGGATTGTTTCTCACACTTACCTCACAACTCGGCTTAGTAGATCAACGATGCTTTGGGCCCCAAATAGAATTACTGAGCCAACAACCGCATAGATGAGATATTGTTTAGAGTTGGGATTGCCAGTGAAAAACTGAAACGCGGCGAACCCTAAAGCCATTACAGCCAGTATGGGCAATATCCCAGATAGTAGGGTTGTTTTTAGCCCCATTAAACTGGATTCCACGGAAGCATGCGCAGATGGCGCAGCTATTAATGCGACAATAAAAATCGCATAAAGACAAAAGACACTTTTATTTTTCATTTTAACCTTTCTAGGCAAAGCGATAGCGACGTAACTCAAAAGAATACGATTAGCGATCGGAACTATTTATTATGAAGCATTCATTACAGACGCTTTTTCATTAGACGTTATTGCGTTCTTTGCAGACCGCAGTACGTTGGGAAAAAGTGCTATCGAAATGTTTTCTGAAAATTCTTTCGGTATTAAATAAACGTGTAATTGCAGCTCAAGGTAACTAAACTTCTTATTGTACCAAATTGCTCCTACATGATGACGCTTATCATTTATCCAAATGACACAATCATAAAGTGGTCGCTCCCGAAACTTCTCCGATTGGATATCTTGAACATTTTCTCGATTATTTAGAAGTTTAGAAACAACTTGATTTTTAAAATCGTCTTTAGGAAATAGGATAAACCGCATAGTGGGCTGATCCTTAGGAATCTTAGTTAAGTTTAACTTAAGATCTAGGACCCCCCTAGGCCTATAGTTATCCCAGACGGTACCAATATTTTCATATTGCCCGTCTCCTAAAAATCTTACGATAGATATAACGGGCTTACCTTTAGGAAAGTTTGTTGATGCGGATGAGTTAGGACTATTTTCATTATTCATTTTTGTATCCCCAAAAATTTTTTCTTGACCTGGGGACTGAGCTTCGGCATTCTTACGAACACGAAGCTCTGGTCCACTGTTAGGAAGTGAAATCGTCTCTCTACCAAGATACGGCGATTTTAATTCCAGGTTGGGTCAGGGCTTTTTGTTTTTATTACATTGTTCCTTCAGCGCCATTTGCTGAGCTGTTGTTTTCTCTTAGTGTTCCCTCAGCTCCGCCACCATGCTTTTCTTTGCCCCCGCTGCCAGTGCCTTCTTGGCCTCCACTACTATTGCCCTCAGCTCCGCCGATTGCGAACGCTTGAACCCCTGAAAGTATAATTACCGCTAAAAGGACAGTTAAAAATCTCATTTTTTGTCTCCTTACTAAATTAAGTGATCATTAAGTCATTCAGGTACTTATATACGAACTTGAACTCTGGCAAATAAAAACTGCATATTTTTTCTTGCCGACGCAATAAAATTTCGTTAATGGTCTAAAACTATGAATTTCAGCCAGTTTTTAATAGAACGAAGAACGCAAAAAAATATACATTCTTCTAAGGATCACTTCGAGAGTCTGGGTGGCGAGAAAATGCTTGGAATTTCTTTGAGGCATTTTCAACAAATTGAATCAGGCAAGTATCCGCCCTCAGAGAAACTTTTGGTCTCAGTATTTAATAAGACATCTCCCAGTAGCTACCGTGCGCTTTTTCTTGCTTATTTCCATTCTACGCAAAAAGAAAACAAAAACGCAAAAGCTCTGAGTGAATATCTTGAACATCATCTCTCGCCTGCAGTTGATACAGTTGCAAAAAGTGTGTGGGAAGAGGGGCGACCTCTTATGTATTACTCAGAAGAGCAACTTGAATTTTTTATTCAAAATCCAGATGCGCTGAAATTTCATAAACGTCTTATGCTATTTGATAAAGTATCTGCTAGAAAAACCGGAATCTATCCTTCGAAATTAAAAATATTAGAACAATTAGAGCTCATTACGATAAAGGACGATACAATTTATCCAAGCAGAACTCTATATAGAATCCCAACATATGAAAATTCTGGTCCAAGGCAAACCTCGAAGGGTGCGGATTATATCAAAAAGCATTTAGAAGTTTATCTCTCAAAAGAAGGTGCTCCGAATCAGGTATTGGCACAAGCTATGCAATTAGTGAGTCCCTCGGTAGCTAAAAGAATCTTGGAACAGATGGAATCCTTTAAAAAGTGGGTACAATCAACAGCTAGCGACGAGACGGATGAGACAAAAGTTCCTTTGATATTTATTGGATTTGCAAAAGCCTTAGACCGAAAGGAACTATGAAGGAAAAGGACGAGAATAGTTTTCTCTCAAAGATTACGTTCATATCAAGCCTAGGCGATTTCATTTCATATTTCGCCGTGCTTGTTATGGTAAATGACTTATCCAAGAGCGTTGCCGTTGCTGCTTATTCAATTACTATTCGTACTATGGCTGTAGCCCTCGGCGGCGCATGCTTCCCGTACTTTTCGAGGTATTTTTCCACCAAGAAATTGATTTTATCATCGCAGTTATTATCAGGTGTCGTCATCGCTATTTTAGCGCTTTACTGGACATTTGGTTCTAATCACTCTGTTCTTTTGATTTTCGCTCTTCTTTTTATTGAGACCTTTTTAAAACAAATATTTGATGGCGCAAAAGAAGTGAAATCTAAATCACTTGGCGACGAGGACGCACAAAGAGGACTTCAGGCCCAACTGCTTCATGGATTTTATGGAGCGCAATTTTGGGGCCCCATCGCAAGTTTCTTTCTTTTGAAGAATCTGCCGTTAGTTGTTCCGCTCTGGATTGATGTAGCTTCATTCTTTATTGCTATGGTCATGGCCTCAAGGCTTAGTGATTCATTTCTTCCTGTTAAATATAAACTCTTTGCTCCTCTAAACTATTTAAAAAATAACAAAGATCAAATGAAGATTTTCTTCTTGAGATCCGTTGGGATGTGGGTCCCCATCGGAATTTTTAATTATATGCTTTTCCCCACAATCCAATCTCATTATGGCCTCGAGCTTATTAACTCAGCTTGGGTTTATGTCGCGATTGGCTTGGGTTCTATGATTGCGACTGGATTCTTAAAAGAAGATTTTAAAACTCTCAGGCTCATGTCCGATTGGAAAATCGCAGCTATCGGATTTTTTGCCCTTGGACTCACACGGTTCGCGTTCATATCATTGCCAACCTTCCCGATGGCTCTAGCTGTTTTGGCCATAGGTGGCATTTGCAATGGCGCCAATGCCACCGCAACTCAGTCAATTCGACGTAAAGTTACTACTACAGCCCAGTTGCCGGAGTTTATAGGTTTAGAGCTTTTGGTGGGGAGAGTTACTGATATTGTTGTGTCGACGATATGTTTTCTTCTACTGCAACACCAGCTAATGACTTATAAAGTGGGCATGATTTTATCCGCCGTTTCACTGTTTGCATTGGGCATTGTGGCAAATCAGCCTTCAAGTGCGAGACGATCATGAATGGAATTGAAGATATTCTTTCAATAGCTTCTTTCGCTGTAGAAATCTACGATAACTTAAATATCAATGGCATTGGTACGGCATTTTTTATTAGAAGAAATAATGAACTTTTTTTAATTACCAATTGGCATATAGTAACTAATCGAAATGCTTTTACAAATGTTACTATAGGCAAATTTTTGCCTCATAAATTGATCGCTTCCGTTCCGCTACTAAAAGATAGAAAAGTTATTTTTGCCAAACTATCAGTACCTCTAATTGACAAAGCAGGTCTACCATTATGGAAAACGCACCCTCTTTTTAAAAGTCATCATGTGGATATAGTTTCTATTAAAGTTGAAAATAGAGATGATGTATTACCCATTAATGAGATTCCATCTTTGAGACCAATCAAAGTAAGTATTGGTGAAGAAGTTACAATTAATGGGTTCCCTTTGGGACTGGAATTTGGCCCGTATCCAATATTTAAGAAGGGATTTATTGCTACCGAACCAAATATTGACTTGAAAGATCTTCCGATAATATTAGTCGATTCTGCCACAAGATCAGGAATGTCGGGATCACCCGTTTTTGTATCTCGCACGGATACTTATACTGAAGATATTACCAACGATACCGTTATGGAAGGCGGAAAATTTTATAAATTCCTGGGAGTATATTCAGGCAGGTATGGTGTTGATGAAGCAAATAAAGAATCTTTACATTTAGGAATTGTCTGGAAAGCAAGTTTATTAGAACAACTACTTACTATTGACGGAAGGTAAATTTTTACTACTCTCGCTAATGCTGAACTTGCCTAACTTGGATATTGGGAGAATGAATCTGTTTTATGACAAGGTGTTTCCATAGAAACAAACAAGCAAAAATTTACAAAAGAAAAAGATTGAGTTATTTAGAAGGTGTATGGGGATAAGGAGCTTTGTTTCTCGAGGGTTAATCCTCGGAGTCTTTCTTTTTTCGTCATTCCATTCCCATTCAAAGATACATTCATCTGATAATGAGTCTCGCACCATTTGTTATACTTCAAAATGCGATTCATCTACTAATAGCCATATTTCAGAGAAAATCCCTGCAGATTCTTCACCAGAAGAAATCCCTCAGAGCCAGCATTCGGATCACGCTCATCTTTGCCATTGTCTAGTCACTTTGCCCGTAAATAATGGATTTCCACATGCCATTTCTTTAGGAATTGTTGTCTTCACTTATCTTGAGCATAACTACTTGAGCCAAAGCGTTGGGTATATGTTCAAGCCCCCACGCGTTTAGATTCAAAATTATCTATTACCATTTTAGTTTTTTGCGGACTCGCCAGTTTGCAAGTTTTTCCAGAGAAAGGATCTAAATGTCTAGAATAAAAAATCTTATCACAATAGGGATATTAGTAACTAGCGTTGCCGGGACAACGTATGCACAAAATTCCCAGTTTGGGCGCTATGTTGGAACGCTTACTCACGACGCTCTAAATCAACAGCAGCTAGCAAAAATCGACTTTATAGTATCTCGCAACGATGGTAGCGACATCGAGCTTAAGGCGGTACTCACGCTTCAGTTCGGCGATTTCAAAAGTGGCGAATATATTTCGTACCACTTCGATAAAGTGCTCTTTAATCTATTGAACGGAAGCTTAGTTTTCGATCAGTCTGATTCTGATATTACACTAACGACCAGTCGATTTGCACAGGGTGAACTCGTCGGTGAGCTTCGTTCTGCAAGCGCAGGCAGAGTTGGAATCTTGCGGTTAAGGCTGGGAGTGGCTGCACAGCCCGATCTTCCCCTAATTGAACCACTTAATGGAGAATATGCTGGGCTTTGTGACGGTGAGAATGGTCGACTTCAGCTCCATACCATGCGTTCCATTCAAGACTCATCGCGAGTGGGGAATCCATTTGGAAGCTACGATGTGATAGGTCAATATGGTTATGTGAATGATAGTCTGTGCTCTGGTTTTGATAGCACTCGGGCTTGTGAACGATTCGCCATTGAACAAGCTTCATACAATTTCTTTTCTAGCGAGTTGACCTTGATTGGTGACCTCCAAAATTGGTCATGCAAAGTCGATTCTCGTGGAATGAGCTGCAACAATGGCTGCCGATTCGACCGCATTTCGGATGAGACGCATTCTAGGACCTTTCTTCCTCCTCAGGCTCAATCAATATTTGTGCAGCAAAACTCCGATCAGCCTGCAATTGATGGTACTCCTAATTCTATCGCAGGAACTTATAATGGTTTTGTTCATAACGAATATTTGAATCGCTACCAACCTATTCAGATCAGTCTCGTTACTTATCAGAACCAAGAGAATGGTGAGAGCAATTTAAGGCTATCTGCTATTGCGAATCTATACTTTGGGAATCCAGGATCGAGCGAAGTCATTTCCTACAGATTTGCTCCGCGCGACTATCCCAATCCTATTACCCGTCCTCAGTTTGTCTTAAGTCGTTTAGAAGATGATGTAGACGCATTTTTAAAAATCACTTCAATGCGTGACGGAGTCATCAAAGGAGAATGGCATTCTCTTATATTCGGTCGCGTAGGTCTTTTTGAGGCTCGCAAAGAAAATCTGACTCAATTAATGCTTCCCGCACAAGAAATGGTCCTTTCCTCCATTTCATCTTTCTATAACGAAATCGATTGGGAGATGGATCTTAAAGTTTTCCAAAATCGCACGCCTCCTAACACCGAGAACCCTTTCTTTCCTCTCGACTTTGGTGGATGGATCAGGCACAAAGCCGGTGGCGCGCGAGAACCTATAAGGGGAGGAAGCTATGACTTTTACACGGGTAAAATTGGAATTGAGCGAGGTGATAATCGTTGGATTGTTGGTAAACGACCGGACAATAATCACTTGGATCTCCTTACAATATCGAATGTTTTTGCCTCGCTTATGCCGGAGTTTTCGCATCCTCGAGTGTTTAATATTTTAAACAATAATAATTAGATCTTTAAATTTTTAGGAGTATAAAAATGAAAAACTTTTTTAACAAAGTCCTAATGTTCTCTGTGCTGGCTTTTGCTTCTGTTTCGTCATTTGCGCAGACCGATTCGATCCAAGGCACCTATCGAGCGATTTTGAATCATGAGGCCCGGGAACAGGGTGACCCACAGTTTCATCAATACGCTGCTGTTACTTTGAGATCGGTCAATACGGGCGGGAACCTTAAAATTTCTGCTAGTGTACGTATGATCTTCGGGGACTGGAACTCCAATGAGTTTTTGACTTACGACTATCCAGAAGTTTCCATGAACATTCTCACTCGCCAAATCAGTATCCGAAATGACAACAACGACGTTAGCTTTATTGGAACTCTTCGAGATGGAAAAATTGTGGGAGAATGGTTTGCTGCAAGCATGGGCCGAGTTGGCACCTTTGCTGCCGATAAAAACCGCATCCCAGAAATTCCTCAAGAAAGTCAGCTTGTGAAAACAGTTACAGGTCACTACCGAGGTCTGTTGGTGAATACCAATCCGGAATCAAATCTTCCGGAGCGCATGACGATGTCACTTGTAACCACTCAAAGTCCCACGGAAACGGGCATGGAGCTGAAGATTTCTGGCAATATCCGCTTCTATCTGGGTGACTTCGGATCGAGCGAATACGTTGAGACTCCGCTTAGTGATGTTCAATTTAATTTTTACAATCGTTATTTAACACTTAAAACACAAGATTATGGGCTCACTCTGAAAGGTGTTCTCGACCAGGCCGGAACATACAATGCGCAGGTCTTCGCGGATGGCTTAGGTCTAGTCGGACATGTGGAACTTCTGGTGATGCCATGATTGGTCGGACGGTTTTTCTATCAAGAATGATGACGTTGATATTGTTCGGAGCTGGATGTTCCCAGCAAAAGCTCAACGAGCGTGATGTAAAGCGAAACCAAGAAGTCGCATCTGCTGAGGCATTACGGGCTGAATATCTGCAAGTAGCCGGAGTATACGATGGGGAATTGCTCGGCACCGATGGTTATAGACAAGATGTGATTCTGAGGATCGCCGTTCAGGATGTTCCCGTAGTTGTAGAAGGACAAACTGACCCAATATTGACGCCTAAACTCACAGGTTCTCTTCGCTTTTTACTCGGAAATGAAGACGCTGGTGAGTACACGGACGCTGCAATTGATAGCGCGGAGTACATCAGTTCCAGAAAACAGCTTAATTTAGTTGTGAACCATTCGCAGTTTAGCAAGATGATTCTCAATTCGACACATAACGAGCCGACATTATCGGGAAACTGGAGTGCGGCTTCGGTGGGTATTTCTGGAACGAGTACACTTCAAAGAAGACTTTAGATGGAGACGAATATGACAAATCCAAAACTGACTTTACTGCTGTTTACTATTCTTGCTTCGGTTGGAGTACTAGCTCAGGAATCCACGATTATGCTCACGAAGGAAAAACACAAGGCTGCTCCGAACGTAATCGTTGAAAAAGAGAAGTCTGAGGGGATTGTCGTCGACGAATCCAATTTTAAGGAGATCTTCAATCAAAGTGTTGTCCAAGAAAGCAGCGTTTTGGAAAAAAGAACACGGTCTTTCGATGTGGAGATTGGTGCGGCTTACAACAGCATCAATGATCTCATACTCAGCAATAACTACTTTACGGTGAACTATACCGAGGAATTAAAGGCCGTACCTTCTATGAAGTTTTCATTGGCCAAAGACATTTGGTCTAATAGTAAAACGGCAGCTTCCGGACTAGTAAATCTAGGATACAGCATGAAGCAGGCTCGAGTCTTGGCCGAGTCAAAGCGTGGTACCAAACTAACTGATCAAGTTGCCCTTCAGTGGATTCCATTGAGTGCGGGTGCTCAGATCAAACAGAAGATTCCTGGTACTCAGCATTTTTCAGCTTTTTTCGCTCCTTCAATCGGCAGTCAATATTTTTACCAAACTGGAAATCTCGATGGGATCGATCAAGGTTATTGGATTGGCTTTTGGAATCTAAGAGCGGGGCTCGTTCTTTTTGAGCAAACGAGCAAAAAAATTGGATCAGTATTTGAGGGGGTTGTGCTTGGAGGCAATCTTAGCCAAGCGGTCGTTTCTAGGCAAAAATTCAGCAGCTGGTCTGCGGACTTAGGAATTAAGTTCGCGCTCTGAACGTTCGTTAATGGGAGGATTTGTGACTCATGTTTGACAAGATTATCCGATTCTCGCTTTTACATCGTATCGTTATTCTTGTCTTAGCTTGTCTTGTCACCGTCTACGGACTTTGGACAGCGATTAAGCTTCCTGTTGACGTATTTCCTAATCTTAACCGTCCTACAGTAACGATCATGACTGAAGCTGGGGGCCTGGCTCCAGAAGAAGTAGAGACTCTAGTTACGCTGCCCGTTGAGATTGCAGTTAACGGAACTCCGGGACTTGAACGCCTTCGATCAAGTTCGGGCGTCGGTTTGTCGGTCATCTACATGGAGTTTTCATGGGGCACGGACATCTATCGTAATCGACAGCTTGTTGCAGAGAAACTTTCTCTGGTTCAAGAGTCGTTGCCGGTTGGAATTCGTCCCACCATGGGGCCGATTTCATCAATCATGGGAAACATCATGGTGGTCGGCGTTTCTTCTGAGGATGGAGAAACAAATCCGATTCAGCTAAGAACAATCGCAGATTGGACTCTAAGACCAAGGCTTCTCTCAATTCCTGGCATTGCCCAAGTTATTCCAATCGGTGGTGGTGTAGAGCAGTTTCAAATTCTCATATCATCGGATGAACTGCGAAAGAGAAACCTTGATCTGGAAGATCTTGAAAAACATCTGAGCGTGCTTAGCCAAAATACTACGGGTGGCTTTATTGATATTTCTACAAAAGAATATCTGATTCGCAATATCGGTCGAGTGAGTTCGATTAACGACCTGAAGACCTCCGTTGTCGGTAGTTTTATGGGGCAGCCGGTGCAATTACAAGATGTGGCTAAGGTACTTATTGGACCTCAAATGAAACGAGGAGATGGCAGTATTAATGGTAAGCCCGGCGTTATCTTGAGCATCCAAAAACAGCCAGGCACATCTACCATAGAGCTTACTCATCAGATCGAAGGAGCATTAAAAGAACTTCAGCCGCAGATGCCCAAAGGAGTGAAGATTCACACGGAATTGTTTCGCCAGTCTGACTTCATTGAACATGCCGTTGAGAACGTGAAAGAGGCGCTTAGGGATGGCGCGATACTAGTTACCATTATTCTCTTCATGTTTTTACTTAACTTTAGGACTACTTTCATCACGCTCACGGCTCTGCCCATATCGCTAGCGCTCACGTCGATTGTTTTCAAACTTTTCGATTTAGAAATCAACACCATGACTCTCGGTGGCTTGGCCATTGCCATCGGTCTTCTTGTTGATGATGCGATTGTAGACGTTGAAAACGTCTTTAGGCGACTCGGTGAAAATAAAAAAACTGCTGACCCGCAGCCCTCACTAAGAGTTGTTTTTGAGGCAAGTCGTGAAGTCCGAAATTCAATTGTCTTTGCGACTCTCATCGTGATTCTTGTTTTTCTGCCTTTGTTTGCTATGGGAGGCTTGGAAGGGCGTTTCTTTACACCACTCGGAATCTCATTCATTGTTTCACTCATCGCATCACTTATAGTTTCGCTAACAGTTACCCCGGTACTTTGCTCGTACCTCTTGGGCTCCAAGAATGCATTGAAGGAACACGCTGAGGGATGGCTTGTTAGGGGTCTGAAGAAATGGGATCGAAAAATTCTAGAAAAAGTCTTGGATCGTCCGCTTCTAGTCATTGGCCCCTCCGTTGCTCTATTTCTCGCAACGATTTGCATTGTTCCATTTTTCTCGAATGAATTCCTTCCAAAATTTAACGAAGGTACCGCAATGATATCGGTCATCCTTCCGCCCGGAGTTTCGCTCGCGCACTCAAATGAAATGGGTGCGAAGGCTGAAAAGCTCATCCTTGAAACTCCTGAAGTCAAATCTGTAAGTCGCCGTACCGGTCGTGCTGAGCTCGATGAACACGCAGAGGGCGTGAACGTTTCTGAAATTGACGTTGATTTCAAAGCTGAAAAGGGCCGTCCAAGAAATAATGTACTTGAAGAAATCCGTACCAAATTGACTGCTCAGATTCCAACGGGAAGCATCAATGTCGGTCAACCGATTTCTCATAGGCTTGATCATCTCCTCTCTGGAGTAAATGCACAGATTGCAATCAAGATTTTTGGCTCAGATCTTAGCCAACTTCGTATTCTAGCATGGCAAGTCTATAAAGAAATGAAAGCCGTTCCTGGAATAGTTGATCTTCAGGTGGAGCCTCAAGTAGATATTCCTCAACTCAAAATTCATTTGTTGCGAGACGATGCGCTTAAATACAACGTAAGTGTAGGCGAAATAGCAAATCAACTGGAACTTGTCTTACAGGGTGCAATCAAAGCTCAGGTTATCGACGGTCAACGAATCGTAAATGTCTTTGCTCGCTTTGATGATCTTTCGCGCGGAGATATTGAAAAAATAAAAAGTGTCGTGATCAAAACGATGCCCGATGGTCAAAGAGTTACACTTTCTCAAATTGCAGATGTCTTTGAATCTGATGGCCCCAATATGATCAATCGAGAAGATATGCAGCGACGAATTGTCGTGTTGGCAAACGCTAGCGGTCGCGGCATGGATAAGATAATCGGCGACGTGAAAAATGGAGTTGCAGACAACGTAAAGTTTCCCGAAGGATATTACCTTACCTATGGGGGACAGTTTGAAAGTCAGCAAAAAGCTGCAAAGCTCATGCTTTTCCTCGGATCACTTGCACTCATAGCAGTATTCTTCTTACTCTATGGTCATTTCAAATCTGGTTTTATCACTGCTCAGATTATGCTCAACATTCCACTTGCTCTCATTGGAAGTATAGTCGCGATTCTACTCTCAGACAGAACCATCTCGATTGCCTCGATGGTGGCCTTTGTCACTCTTTGCGGCATTGCCTCTCGCAACGGCATTATGATGATCACGCACTATCTCCATATTATGGAACACGAGCAAGAGAAGTTTTCGAGAGATATGGTAATTCGAGGCAGCCTGGAGCGACTTATTCCTGTACTTATGACGGCGCTTGCCGCCATCTTAGGGCTAATTCCCTTGGCATTGTCTGGCGGTGCCCCAGGGAAAGAGATTTTGCATCCCGTTGCTGTGGTCATCGTGGGAGGGCTCTTAAGTTCTACAATTCTCGATATGTGGGTTACGCCCGCGATTTTTTATAAATACGGTCGCAATTCAGCAGAAAGTTATGTGGCTAAGAACTCGGAAGAAAGAGAGGATGTATTGTGAGAAGACTCACTCTTACATTGGGTATTTTATTAGGAACGTTTTATTATTTACCATCTTCTGCTTCGGATGGACACGATCACGGGGCACCCGGCGCACTGCCATTTGCGCCTCATGGTGGAAAGTTAGGCGCTGCGGAACATACAGATGAGCACAGTGACCACAAAGATAAAGATCACAGTCATGATGAAAAAGTTGAACATGCGGAGGAACACAAAGACGGTGATCGAGAAACTGCAGTTGCACACGAACATGAACACGAAGAAGAGTCTGAACTATTTTTCGAAGGTGCTTATGATGCAAAAAGCAGTCTGCTTGAGATTTATCCTTTAACGATTGATCCTAAAAATCCAAAGGAGTTTGTTCAAAAGTTAGCTTCCAAAGATTTTACAGACTTGAATGTGAAAATAGAATTTCCACGAAGTCAAAAGTTTGAAGCCATAAAAGTCGAGATTGTTAACGATAAGCAAAAGGGCGAGCGCTGGACTGGAAAGGTTCCCCTCAATAAAGATATTCGATTTTTTGTTCATATAGAAGTGGTCGAAGGCGGAGAGAAAAAGTTAGCTAAGATTCATCTGGAGAAAAAACGATGAGCAGTCTTTTCATTCAACGGATAGTCTTTACTCTGAATTTGACACTTTTTTTAGTCTTTTCTCTTTATTCGCATGCAGCCTTCACGGAGTCTAATACTAAAAATATCTCTGTGGCCGATGCCGTTCGCTATGCAACAGATCATAATTTTGGGATCAAGGCCCTGAAGAAAGACCTTGAAGTCCACGAGGCTGAAATAGAAGTCCAACGCTCAAAAATATTTCCTCGCTTTGGAATTGTAGGAGGCTTTGAAACCCGCCCTCTCGATGACAAAAGAAAATCTGATTCGTTGGCCTATGGCTACGGAACATTGAATCTTTTCAATGGTTTTGCGGACCTAAGTGAAAAACGCAAAGCCGAAGTTCAAAAGGAAATTTCTGGAAGTGAGTATCGGGAGGGAGTCAAAGAACTCAAGCTAAATGTTGAAGTTCTTTTCTTTAGGTATCTCTACAAAAAGAAAACCGTAGGCTTTCTGGATGAATCATTGAAGTTGAATACCAATCACCAAGCAGCTGTTAAGCGACGAAGAGCTTCGGGACTTGTCTCTGAATCTGATGTGATGGAGTTTGATCTTCGAGAATCATATTTAAAATCTGAACTGAACTCCACCAAGCTTGATATGTCTGAAATTAAGCTTAACCTTGTCAGATTGATGGGGCCCGAGCTTGGACTGGCTTTTGAGCCAAATGGCGAGATTCCGCATTTACATCTTGAAGGGACGCTTGATGAATACCTTACACAAGTTAAGGAAATGAACGAAAAGACTCGTCGGGCTTCATTTGAAGTCGAATCTGCTTCGGCTGAGCTTCGTAAAGGTCGTTCAGGCTGGTTGCCCAAGGTTGATCTCGAAGGGCGTGTTGGTCGACTTCCTCTTGATGAGAGAGCTGTTGGAAGTGGATCGTCCTATTTAGGCCTGCTTACAGCAAAGTGGGAGTTTTTCTCTGGACTTGAAACTCGTGCGCAAACTTCTCAGGCGGAGGCAATGCTTCAAAGAAGAGAGTTGGAGTTAAAACAAACATTACTGACAGCAATGGCGGGGGTGGAAACTTCGGTTAGAAAACTACAATCCATTCAGCAGCGTGTTGATCTTGAAGCCCAGAACGAAGAACGTGCTGAAAAATTGTATAAATCTACGATGGTTGAGTTTAGCCGAGGTGTAAAAAACTCTTCTGATGTTAAGAACGCCGAGGAAACCCTACTTGAAGCGCGCTTAAGACGGGTAACTTTTAAGAATGAATTTGTTGAAACAAAAATTTCAATGGAGCGAGACTTCAACGTGCCCGCTAAAGTTGCAGAGGTGGGCGATCGACATTGATTTGGTTTAGTTGGATGCTCGGGTTGGGTATCTTTTTTATATAGGAGGTATTTTATGAGACATATTTTTTCTACAATTTTAGGATCGGTGATTTCACTTTCGGTTTTCGCTGAAGAGCCCATAAAAGTGACTATTGAGTCACTGACTAACACAAGTAGCGGTGGAAGTATGGAGGCCTGTGGTACAGCAACTCATTCGGCAGGCAAGAAGCCCTTGCTCGTAACGATTAAACATGACCAATCGTACTACACAACTCTTACAGCTCCGAACGGGGTCTGGTGCTCCGTCATTAAACGTTGGACTTACGATGGCAGCATTGAAGTTGGAGCAACGACCTTAGATTCGTCAGACAAAATGACGTTCCAGACTTTTAAAGTAAACGAAGCAAAATAGGTGTCTCTTGTCGCAATTGTTTTTAAGAGATCGAAATCGATCTAAAGGCATTTTCTATTTGATCTGGGGAGTGGCTCTCATCGCAACTTTTGGAAGCCTTTTCTTTTCAGAAGTGATGAAGCAACCCCCCTGTGTGCTCTGTTGGTATCAAAGAATAGCTATTTATCCCCTTGTCTTATTAATACCAGTAGCACTTCTGTCAAATGAATTGGTTTTGTTCTCAAAGTATATTTTTACCTTAGCAGCAGCGGGTCTTACGGTTTCGATTTACCACAATCTTCTGTATTACGGAGTCATTCCGACGAGCATTACTCCATGCACGGAAGGAATTTCTTGCACCAGTCGGCAAATTGAGTGGCTTGGATTTATTACAATTCCCCTTCTCTCATCGCTGGCGTTTCTATTAATTATAGTTTTACTCAAAGTGGATCGATCAAGGAGGCCTTAAAAATGAAAAAAGATTTTTATTTAATTGTCGGTGTCGTAGCATTAGTCGCCTCCTTATTTTTCGGAGCGCAGTTGATTTATAAAAAGACGACCACTTCAGTAGAAAACGGTGCCCAGCCCCAACTCCCACTACGAGCAGACCTCTCCCTATTGGTTAAAGACTGGAGTCCAAATCTTGGACCGTCTATGTCTCGCATTATTGTTGTCGAATTTTTAGACCCAGAATGTGAATCCTGTAGTGCCATGCATCCAATTGTTAAGGCGGTTTTGAAAGACTATGAGGGGCGAATCCGCTACGTACTTAGGTACATGCCCTTCCACAAAAATTCTGAATTGGCGGCAAAATGGTTAGAGGCCGCACGTGAGCAAGGTAAATTCTGGGAGGCGCTCAATATTTTGTTTGAAAAGCAAGCTGAATGGGCGGCCCACCATTCCCCTCGACCTGAGCTTATTCCCTCTATTTTGAAAGATATAGGTATTAATGTGAAGCAGGCCATCGTGGCGCTTGAAAATCCTGAGTTTGAAAAGCGCATTCGGCAAGATAAAGAAGATGGCACTCGTGCAGGAGTAACAGGGACGCCAACATTTTTTGTCAATGGACGAGTGCTTCAAAATCTCGGTGATGCTCCGTTACGAGCATTGATTGAAGAAGAGTTGAATGCGCAATAGTGCGAGAGTATCGCACGGAAGAGTTCATATGAAACTTATAAAACTAGAAAGGTATAAAATATTGTATAGATGCTTACAAAACTAAATTTTAAAATACATGGAATGGACTGCGCCGAAGAAGTAGCAGTATTAAAAAAAGTTTTGAATCCAATAGAGGGTATCGAAGGGCTTTCATTTGATGTACTGAACGCCAAAATGATAGTGACTGTCGATTCGAATATTCTAAAAGCCCAGAAAATTATAGATGCCGTTAAAAACACGGGGATGAAAGCTGAACGCTGGGAGCATTTACAGAATAATCACACGGCTGCGACCTTTTGGTCACGCAATGGCCGTACGTTGATGACCATGGCAAGCGGTGTATTCATCGCTATAGGATTTTTAATTCACACCATTTCCAACGGATTCTTAGTTGCAATTAGAGAGGGGGATTCCTCAATTCCCATAATTTCAAAAGTTTTTTACGCATTTGCCGCAATTTTGGGATTTTTCTTTGTACTTCCAAAGGTGTGGTTTTCAATTAAGCGTCGTATTCCAGACATGAATCTTTTGATGACAATTGCTGTAGTGGGAGCAGCTTCAATCGGCCAGTGGCTTGAAGCTGCTACAGTTGCTTTTCTTTTTGCGCTCTCAATTTTGCTCGAAGCTTGGAGTGTCGGACGCGCACGAAGGGCGGTAACTGCGCTCATGGCAATTATTCCGCCTAAAGCCAGGGTCATTGGAGTGGATTTGGAAGAAATGGTGAATGTCACTGAAGTAAGCGTAGGATCACGCATACTTGTAAAGCCCGGAGAAAAGTTCCCTCTCGATGGCAAAATCCTCTCTGGGATAACTTCAGTAAATCAAGCGCCCATTACCGGAGAATCAAAACCAGTAGATAAAATTGTTGGAAGCGAAGTATTTGCTGGGACTATAAATGGAGAAGCTACGGTCACTTTTGAATCAACAAAAATTGCTGCTGACACCACCGTCGCACGAATTATTCATTTAGTTCAAGAAGCTCAAAGTCGCAGATCGCCCAGTGAACAATGGGTCGAGCATTTTGCCAGAATTTATACCCCGGTAGTTATGATTCTCGCACTTGGCGTTATGATCTTACCACCGGCGATTGCAGGAGGTGAATGGTCTAAATGGTTTTATGAGGGACTTGTTTTACTTGTCATTGCTTGTCCATGCGCGCTTGTGATTTCTACACCGGTTAGCATTGTGGCCGCACTGACATCGGCAGCAAAAAATGGAGTTCTTATTAAGGGAGGGCTTTTTGTTGAGGTGCCGGCCAAAATAAAAGCCTTTGCATTCGATAAAACTGGAACTTTAACTGAGGGGCAACCTGTTGTCTCTGATGTTATTCCACTTTCTGGACACTCGAAAAATGAACTTATTGAAATTGCATCAGCAATTGAGTCTCAATCCGAGCATCCCTTGGCTAAAGCTATAGTGAATTATGCAAAATCCCTTGGATTGCAGTCAAAACCCGCAAGTAATTTTAAAATTATCCCAGGTAAAGGAGCAACGGCTATTCTCGATAACAAGGAAGTGTGGATTGGCTCCCACAAATTTTTGGAAGAGCGCAGCCAGGAAACATCAGAATTGCACGAGCAACTTGAAGCTCTCTCGTTAGCAGGTTCGAGTGTTGTTGTGATTGGAAATGACAAACATGTCTGCGGATTTATTTCAGTGTCAGACAAAATTAGAAATTCCTCTAAGAGCACAATAGCCAAACTTAAAAGATTGGGCATCGAAACAGTTGTAATGCTCACAGGAGATAATGAAGGAACTGCCAGATCTGTTGCATCAGCCACTGGTGTATCCAATATTTACTACGAGTTATTGCCAGAAAATAAGCTTAGAATTATCGAAGATCTTGTAAAAAAGCATGGACAAGTTGCAATGGTTGGAGACGGAGTTAACGATGCTCCTGCTATGGCAAGAGCGAGTCTTGGAATCGCAATGGGCGCAGCTGGCAGCGATGCTGCAATTGAAACTTCTGATATTGCGCTTATGAGCGATGATCTTTCAAGCATTCCGTGGCTCGTTGCGCATTCAAGGCGCACCTTAAAAATTATTCGTCAAAATATTACAGCATCGCTTTTAGTCAAAGCAATCTTTGTCATTTTAACTTTTTTGGGTCATTCATCTTTATGGACTGCGATTGCCGCAGACATGGGAGTTTCACTACTCGTAGTTTTTAATGCATTGCGGTTATTGGATTCTCGCAGCTGTGAAAATGAGGCAACTACTTAGGGTAGCGTCGTTCTGTGAGCTTTCTTCGTTTTCCGCATAAGCGTGTGCTATCATTGTAATCACGGTCCCGCTCTGTGCACAATTCGGGTTGACCCCAGTCAATTTTGAGGAGCTCAATCTGGGCTTTTTGCATTTTTAAGATCCATGCATGCATTTCATTGGGAAGACTTGGTAGAGCAACTCCACTGAGAACGCTTACAAGGAAGATTAGTGTGATTATTTGTTTTGTATTCATAAATTACCTCATTAAAGATTTGATAACGAGTTTTGCGGACTCGAGTTTGCTGTCATCAAGAGATTCCAAATATTGACAACATTGTTCAATAATTTCATCTCTAAGGATTTCGACTTTCATCAATTTATCAAATTCGGAAAGTGGACATCCTAGAGATTGAACTATGTGATTAATGCGTTCTCTTGGCAGCTCGATTCGCCCGTTTTCAATTTGCCCGAAGATGGAATTGGCATAAGCACAGCGTTTGGCGGCTTGATATTGCGTAAGCTTGCTACGCTTACGCAATATTTTAATAACCCGAGTTTCCTTATTTATTAGTTTATAGAGATTGCGCCGCACTTTTCGCGGTGGACGTTGGGCTTTTAGGGCCTTCTCAGCACTTATGATGATGTCTTTAGCCTTTGGCTGAGCTTGATGGAAATCTAGCATGTTGTAGCCCAGAGCAATCACATATCGCTCGATTCGCTCTGGGGTCATATAACATCGGCCATTTTCTATCTGCTCAAAGGACTTTGCTGAAACCCCCAATAGCTCTCCTGCTTTTCTCCTACTAAGCCCCTTCATCATTCTGAGGGCTCGTATGGTCGTTGAAACCTTAGTTACCGACTTTAGCTGTCTCCTTCTTTGGATTGATGTGTTTTGCGCAAGTTGTTTCATCTTTTCCTCCTTGTTGTTTTGCCCTTCGCAAGGAGGATTGGCCGTGTAACTTTGAAACAGGAATTTACCTAAATCCGCATAGCAGTTTTGCAAATCAGTTGATTTGCAAATTCACATAGGGAAAACCCTAGGTTTTGCTACTTCGGAGACCCCTCTGAAAGGGGTGCTATACGTGCAGCCACCGTGCAGCCTTGGCGAAGCCAAAGACTGTTAGGGGTGGTTAGTTCCAGTGAGAGCATTGTGATCAGGAACCTCTGAGATGCCGTTCTATCTGTTATTAATTCTAATTATTTGGGTGTTGAAGCATCCCAAGACCTCGGAAAATTGGTGGACCTGACAGGAGTTGAACCTGCGACCCCCTGAATGCAAATCAGGTGCTCTCCCAACTGAGCTACAGGCCCACATAAAGATATCCTTAGTATCTAGAAGTGCTTAGCTCTACCGTCAAGATGCACTTGAGATTATTTTTTCACAGGAGACGAATTTAATTCTCTTCGGGGGGGCTTAGAAGCGATAAATAACTTCCCTTAACCCTTTTAACAAAGCGGCGTTTGCCGGGCACTTTGGCTTTGCCAAAAATGAGATCAAGGCTGATGTCTTTGAGGCGTTCCTTTTCAAATAAATCATCAGTGGTGAGCTCTCCCGACCATTCTCCGGAATTGGGCAACATCGAAGCGTCGAGTCCAAAATTCATCTTCATTTTACCTTTAATGGGGGAGCGTTCGGATCCAAAATTGAGTTCACTGACACTCAAATTGCGTGCATTCATCTCACCCTTCAAAGTGAGTTCTCCTAAGTTGAGACTGGGAAATTTGAATACGGCGCTGCTAGATGAGGGAAGTATTAATTTTTGAGCGCTGATATCCCATTCTAAAAGTTTTGGAAAATTTGAACCCTGTAGTGACAAGTCGTGCACTTCGAGGTCGCCAAAGAGATTGCCATCCAATCCTTCCATTCCCAGCATTGCCGCAGAATTGGCTAAGGGGAAGTTCTTAAAACGCACAACGGCTTGGGCTTTGGAGGGTGACCAAAATGGAAATATTTTAAAGACACCACTGAGCCAAGTTTCGCCTTGGTTTTCACAACCAAAACCTAAATGAATACTCCCCATAAGTAGGGGCCACATTTTTGGAGCCAGTGTAAGTGAATCACAATGAAGATTGGCTCCCATCACATTTATTTCAAATCCTTTAGCGTGTATTCCAAACAAAGATCCATAGCGGAGTCCGAGACCCATCCCCGTGCCGCCCTCTAGGCTCTCAATTTGAACTCTCTGATGCGTTTGTTTTTGAAGCATAGAAATGAGTTGTCCGCGAAGTTGATTCCATGGAAAGAATATAAAAAGTCCAAGAGACAATCCAATTGAAAAAATTAAAGTGTATTTGAGTTTAAATATCTTAGCCATTAAATGTCTTCCTCAATATATTCAGGGGGAGGGGTGAATTCAGGTGGATAGAATTCTTCTCCTCCTCCGGGATTTAGTTCACTGCGACCAGGTGCTGGGATGTTATCGCCCTCGGGCACACCAGGGCTTCCGGGTATGGGTGGATTGTCGAAGTTTGTTTCATCTCCCCGTCCAGCGGAACGACCAGCACGAGCTCCTGCGGAGCCCATAGGAACATCACTGTCGGCACCATCGGAGCCTCCGAAATTTCCTCGCCTTGATCCTGGGGGAGCCATGCCGCTTCCAAAATCACTTTCACCCCCTCCTTCGGATCCTCCGAATTGATCTAAGTGTTGAGTGTTATATTTAATGAGAGCACTCATTTTTAAGAGGTTTTTGTTTTCTGCATTCACCTGAACATTCATTTGCGAAATAGCTAGTAACGGATAGTAGCCTTCGACTTGGTAGAGGAGTGCATTGAGTTGTTTAATGGAAAGTTCATCGACTTGAAGATTTAAAGCGCTTTCTTGATTCTCCAATTTATAAAAATCAGGACTCACCCCGATGTTGCTTAAAAATTGAGAGAGGGATTCGTTGACTTGATCAGAAGATCCCACCGGGAGTAATTGCCAACCTTTAGGTCTTTGATAGGCTTGCTTCAATTGTTTGAGTTGAAACTGAAAGCTGGAGGCGTCTTTTACAAGGTAGCGGTATTCTTGGAGTTGGCGTCTTTGTTGCCAAGTGTTCCATAGAGGTTTGAAGACAAAAGAAAATAAAAAAAGCACAAAAAGAGTTTTGCCTAAAAAGCGAACCCATTTTTGCTGGCGTGGTTCCATCGTTTCGTATTGATGAACAGCTTTTTCAAAAAACGAAGATTCCTCGAACTTTTCAATCATCCGCCAGAAGCTCTGCTGAGTGAGAGTCCAATATTGCATGAGTTGGTTCATAAGCTCACTCCTTTTCTTTGGGCTTCCCAGAGGAAGCTGTTGCCCTTAAGAGCTGTGAATTTTAAAGTGAGAAAGCCTTTGTCTTCCATTTGCTTAGTGAGTTTATCTTTTATGGAATCTTTATCGCTGGGCTTAGCCGTGGCGGGTAGGTCAATCTGTAATCTCAAAAAATCACCCTTAGCGGCTTCTTTGATTTCAAGATTTTGAACGGTGATACCGCTGGGGAGGTCTTGCGAGAGAGCTAAAAGCAAATTTAAACGCGATTCAGAACTGTGAGCATAATTGCGAAGAATTTTGCTTTTTTCTTGATCAAATATTTCTCGAGTTCTTGTGGGATCGTGATAGAAATTTAAGGCCCGTTTCCCTAAAACAGGATCAGCAGCTCGTAATTCCTCAATCAATTGTTTTTTGAGTTGAGTTTCTTCGTTGCTCGCAAAAAACATATTTAAAGCATTATAGGTAAAGAGGAAAACAAAAGTGGCTAAAACGCCGTACCAAAAATTACGATTGGCGGGATTGAGAAGATCTTTGACAAAACTACTGACTATTTTTTTGTTAGCTAAACTGCTTCTTTTGAAATTCAGAGAAGGAACAAGAATGTTGGGATTGTAACGATTGGCTAGAGCAACAGCGAGTGCAAAGTCGGCTTGTCGATCGGGAGTTTGGAGCGTGGGGGTTACTTGAAAATTTTTATAGATATCCCAAATTTCCACTGGCATACGAAGTTCGCTAGCAAGAAATTCATTGAAACCCGCAATTTGAGTGATGGATCCGGTTAGGATGATTGAGTCAGGACTGAGTCCTTGTTTTGTTTTAAAACTTTGTAGAGTTTGGTAAATTTCTACAAGTAAGGGTTTGAGTGCGGTTTTCATTTCATCGCTGGTTTGGGCACTTAAAGAATCCGGTGCTGTTTCCTCGGCGTTTAAAATACGCGCACGGTGCTTGAGCCACTGCGATAAGTCTTCTTGGGAGATTCTTTTATGGACACTCATCCAATCGAAAAGTTCTTGGAGACCTTTACTAATAGTTCTAAATTCAAGAATGGATTCGCCGAGGTCTTTCCATTTTTTTCCAGTAGAAGCTTGTTGTTTGATTAAGGAGATCTTGGTGGACCTATAACCGATATCACAGACGCAAAATGTTTTTTTATTTTCTAATAATTCAGAAGGGTGTTGCCAAAGGGCTAGGCGCGCCAGGGCCTCGTTGTCGAGCATGAAGTGATTGAGGGTGAGCGTAGGCATATTTAGAAAATGAGCATTGAGCTTATCAATGTAGCTTTGTTGGCATAGAGCGGATTGAAATAAAGAGACTCTTTTGTTTTTACCTAAATTTTGCAGTTCTAGAACATAGTTATCGAGAGAAAATGGGAGTGAATCCTCGAATTCATTTCGTATCGCCAATTCCGCTTTGCGACGATCACTAAAGGGAAGGGCCATTTTTTTGAAAAGGATCGGAATGGGGCCAAGTCCCACCGCAATTCGCTCAGGTTTGATAGACTGGGAATTAAAAAAGGATTGCAGTTTAGATTCAACGGCGTCTTCCCCACCATTTTCTAAATCAATTTCATAGAGACCCAAAAGTCTTGAGTCTCTATTCGTAAAATCGATTTCTGCGATTTTGATTGTGTGAAGTCCAATGTCAATTCCTACGGCTCTGGTCATAACACCACCTCAAAGCTCACCACTTCGGGTGGGCCAAATTTAATTTCTTTCTGTGTCGCTTTGCTTTTATCAGTCTCACTAGTAGGGGCTGAAGCTTCCGGATTGTTTCCAGGTTTTTTATTCTTATCGTCAAGTTCAGAAAGTCTAATGCCTAATTCTAATTTTCTTTTGGCCTGACCGACAATGCCAATGGCTTCTATTTTAAAAATGCTTTCCGTAGTGCTGGATTTTAATTTGTCAGGAAATTTAAAACCCTGGCCGTTTCTGACATCAGAACTTGTTTGAATATAGGTGGCCATCTCTTTGAGGTCTTTAAAGGGTTGATCGCGTCGTCTTTCTTCAATGGCTTTTAAATCTTCAGGGCTCAATGGGGGATGAAAGCTTTTGAGTCTTATTAATGGAATATGATTAGGGTTGATGGCTAAATCCGATTTTAGAACACTAAATTGTGGTGAAAATCTTTTATAGAGATCATCGTTCCACCCTTGGATCATATGAAGTTCAGAAATCACGGGTATCCTATCGTTTCGAGGGCGGTAGGGTGGATCTTTTCTTTCGTATTCCGTAGATTCATCTCCTCCTCCGTCTTTTCTATCGTTGTTGGCATCAATCCAATCTACCAAGGGGTCAAAGAGGTCTTCAAAACGTAATCCTCTATAGAGTTTATCAAATTCTTCGTTGTTTTCTACTTCACTAGTAAAGAGTTGGCGGCATTGTTCAAGAATGTCTTCGGCAATTTTTTTGGAACTACTACGATTTTTATTGCCATCTAATAAGTTGATGGGAATCAGTGACCCCTCGGGTTTGATCACACTAGAAACTTCTCCAGGAAGTCTATGATCTTTTCCAAAGACTTGTCCTGGAAATGGAAATCCTGGCAATGGAAAAGACCAGATTTGATCGATGACGTTAGATTCTACGGGAATGGGTTGGCCATTTTGTTTCATTTCAATAACTTTTTGATAAAGATAAAGTCTGAGCAAAGAAATTCGACTCGCTGATTGCGCTAAATACCAAGCTTGCAAACGATTGCGGGCATTGGCGCTGATTTTTAAGTCCACACGACTTGCATACATAAATTCAAAACTAATGAGCGATAAGAATATAAGAGCCACAAGGACTAGCATAAGGGCGACACCATTTTTAGAAGATTGCAACATCATTGGCGTTGTCCTTCTGTAGTCACGTCTTCAGGGGCTGCGAAAGATTCTGCAGCACTGGGTGTAGCGTTTGATTTTTTGGCGACATTGCGAAATGAATCTTCAGCCAAACGAAAACTAGTGCTGAGGGTCTGGAGTTTGGGAGTGAAGCGAGAATTTTCTGCCTTAGCAGGCATATATTCTAGAGTGAGTTTAACGGCACCTGGAACACGATCCAGGGATTCGGCGTTTTGAGAATCCCATTTGTCGGTCCATTTTTGAGCTCGGGTGTCGTAATATTCGATTTGAAAACTTTTGATATTTTCTATCAAAGTAAAACGCTTGTATTTGTCGGTGTTGTCGCGGTCTGTGGCATTAACGGCTCTATCGGATTCGGCGCGCACTAAATTATTTTCAAGAATTTGATAGGTCACAAAGTGTTGTTCATTTTCGGGGGCGTTTTGATAGAGTCTTTGATGTGTGGCCGTGCTAAAAAAAACTGTGTCTTTAGCTCCTTGAAAAATACTAATGGGAATGGGTTCTGAACTACTCGCATTGTCAAAGCCAGTGTCATTGTCGGGGGGCGTGTCTTCGAGTTGTGCGCTGTCTTGAAGGTCGGGGTTGTTGGGATCTTTTTTAACGGGCTTCCAACCGAGGTCCGCGGCACGAGTGAAAAATATGCGTTGAAAATCTCGCTCCCATTGTCCAAGCACTGCGCGATTGGTTTGATATATTTCTGTTGAAAAATCTATTTGTTCTTTGATGTTGACCATCGATCTCATAGTAGAAAAAATGGTGATCGAAATAAAAAAGAGCAAAAGAATAACCATGAGAATTTCGAGCAATGTAAAACCGTCATTGTTTTTCATTCGGGGTTTAAGCTCAATTCTATTTTAGGTTTTCGTGGCATTAAGTGTGTGACGAGTGGAATTTTCTTGGTGTTGCCTCGCTCTTTCCAAGCGACTTCAACATAAAGTTCTCCCATGTTTTCTTCGATGGCTTTATTGAGGTTGCCCACAACGAGTCGAGATTCGTCGAATTGAACTTCGGCGAGATCTTCTTGAATGCCTAATTGTTTGAGAAGTGGGAGCATGTTTTCTTTGGTGAGTTTGAAAGGGGTTTCTTTGAAATCGACTTTCCAAGAAAAATTTTCATAGGGACTTTCGAATTGGCCACTTTCTTCGTTGAAACTTGATTTCACGCCATTGTTATCAATGTTTCCTTGGTATTTAAGTTCCATTTCAGTCATTTTGCTTTGCACGAGTTGAACGGCGGTGGTGAGACGTTCGCTTTCAGCCGTGTTTCTTCGGCTTGCAGTGCCCGCGCTGATGAGTGAAAATACTACTAAAGAGAATAATGTTAGAGCGGCAATAATTTCTAAAAGAGTGAAGCCATCAGTTTTTCTCATTGATGACCTCCGTGTTGATTCGACCTGTGAGAGATTTGGTGCTCACTTTAAATCTTTGAGTGTTGCGAGTGGTGGCTTCTGATAAAACAACACTGGCTTCGTCGATGTATCCGTTGGGAAATGCATAAATGCTGATGACGCCTTTTTTAACGACAGCATCTTTGCCGAGTCGCCAACTTGTGGCTTCAACAATGCGCACGCCTTTGGGGATTTTTTGAGTTTCCTTATTACTTAAGGTGTCGAATTCATCTTCTTTGGGTTTGTAGGAATATTCGCGGCTGTATTGAGATTTTAATTCATCGATAGGCAATGATCCTGGATCGGCACTTTGAATGTACCAGCGTTGTTTGTCTAAATCGAGCACAATGCGATGAACTTTTCCGGTGAGTATGGCTTGGTCGTAGGTGAATCGCACCAGTGAAGCAAAACGACGCACACTACTTTGGACGCTGGCCCGAAATATTTTATTCATATTCGGGACAGCTGCCGTCATAATTAGACCAATAAGAGAAATCACGAGCAGCACTTCGATTAAACTAAGTCCGCTCGTGGGTTTTCTCATTCATTCTCCTATAACTTTCTATTGGTCTTCAGAAGAGATATCGTCGCCGCCGCCTTCAACGCCGTCGGGACCAAAACTCTTCAATACGTAGTTCATTCCATCTTCACAGGAATAGAAAAATTCATTCTTCCAAGGATCTTTAGGTGGAGTTTTTTTGCCGTCTAAATATCCACTGGGGTCATAGCTGGGGCAGGCTGGGGGTGTTGCCGGTGCCGTGGCCAGAGCTTTGATACCTTGGTCTGTGGAAGGATAGCGATTGCAATCAAAACGATAGCGATCGAGTTGCCCTTGCACTTGTTGAATCATAATTTTTGCAGCATCTTTTTGTCCTCTAAAGAAGGTGCTGATGGCTCTTCGACCCACAATCGACATCACGATGGCTAGTAGTGCGAGCACCAACATCATTTCTATAAGTGTTAAACCTTTTTTGTTGTTAATAATTTTCATGAATTCTCCTTTTTTCTCCACTTTCATTGTAAATTTTGCATTTCAAGTAACGGTTGCAAGACCGCCATTACGATAAAGCCTACAACTCCCACCATGATGAGAATCATCATAGGTTCGAGAATTGAGGTAAAACGTCCAAGTTTAGTATCAATTTCTTGATCATAGTTATCGGCCACGCTGATGAGCATGTTTTCGAGTTCACCAGTTTTTTCTCCCACTCCCACCATGTGAAGAACAATGGGTGGAAAGAGGCCGCTTTGTTTGAGTGAACCTCCTAGGGAGCGTCCTTGAGAAATTAACTCAGAAGCGTTGTCGATGGCGGCTTCAAATACAGTGTTGTTCACAACGTTGCGAGTGATTTTTAAAGCTGTGAGCATCGGAACGCCGCTGTTTAAGAGTACGCCAAGTGTTCGAGCCATGCGTGCAATCACCAAGCTCACCATGAGGTCTTTAAACAAAGGAGCTTTAAGTAATATTTGATCTTTTTTGTCGCGACCTTTTTCTGTTTTTAAAAATCGCTCAAGCATAACTGCAGCAAGCAGTGCGGCTACGATAGTGAGCATTCCATAGTTTTGTGCAAAATTTGAAGCAGCAATTAGAATTCGAGTGGAAAGTGGGGGGACCGATTTCATGTCTTCAAATATGGTGAGAATCTTAGGTATGACTAAAGTGAAAATTACAATGAGAGCTAAGAAGCCCGCGCCAATCATAATGATAGGGTAGGTCATGGCGGAGGTGACCTTGTTGCGAAGTTTGACTTGGTTTTCTGAAAAGTCGGCGAGTCGAGTGAGCACCACATCCAGACGACCTGAGGATTCTCCAGCGCGAACCATGTTCACGTAAACACGGTTGAAAGTGTCGGGATACATGGCAAAAGAATCGGCTAGAGAGTGCCCTTCTTTTACGTTTTGTCGAATTTGCATGAGGATGGGTTGAATTTTTGGATTTTGAATTTGTTCAATTAATGCTGAGAGCGATTCAACAATGGGAACATGCGCTTTCACCAGTGTCGAAAGTTGCCGTGTCATGTTGGAGAGATCAGCCACGCTCACTTTGGTTTTTAGAGTGAGTTTGCTCTTAAGAGTTTTAGGAGCGTTTTCCACGTTAGTAGCTGCTTGTTCTGTGGTGGTGACACTCAGTGGAATAATGCCTTGAGAGCGGGCTTTAGCTCGCGCACCTTTAAGCGAATCGCTTTCGATGTAAATTTTAACTTCTTTTCCTTGTGCGTTGCTGCCTTTGACTTCAAAATTTGCCATCGCTTATGTCTCCAACTGCGTGGTGCGCAGCACTTCTTCAAGAGTGGTGAGCCCTTCGGCCAATTTTTCAAAAGCCGATGAGCGAAGTGTTCTCAATCCTTCTTGAGTCGCGTATCGACGAATACTTGAGGCATCCATTTTTTGAAGAATTAAATTTTTAATGGGTTCAGTAATAACCATGAGTTCATAAATGGCTTTTCGACCCACGTACCCAGTTTGACGACATTCCGAACATCCCACCGCGCGTTTGAAGATAATGGGGCGATCTCCAAAATAATGTTGGAGCTCTTCACGCGATACAGAGGCTTTGTCGATTTGTTCATTGGTGGGTTCAAAATTTTCTGCACAAGTTTGGCACACGGTACGAATAAGCCGTTGCGCAAGCACTCCCACTACAGAGGAGCTTACAAGGAAGGGTTCAACTCCCATGTCGACCAATCGAGTGATGGCACCGGGTGCATCGTTGGTGTGAATGGTTGAGAGCACTAAGTGACCTGTGAGTGAGGCGTTGATGGCAATTTCTGCTGTTTCGCGATCTCGAATTTCTCCGACCATCACCACATCAGGATCTTGTCGAAGAATAGAACGAAGTCCTGATGCAAACGTGAGGCCCACTTTTGGATTGACGGCAATTTGTCCGACTCCGGGAATTTGATACTCCACAGGATCTTCTACGGTGATGATATTGAGTTCGGGGGACGAAATGGTTTTTAAACAAGCCGAAAGGGTGGTGGATTTACCAGAACCCGTAGGACCTGTAACGAGGAAGATTCCATACTTGCGATCTAAAAGTTGATCTATAGTTTTAAGTTCGCGTTCAGCAAATCCTAACATGGGAAGATCAAGAACCACTGAGCCTTTGTCGAGTAGACGAAGTACAATGCGTTCGCCGAAATTCACAGGCACTGTAGAAATACGAATGTCGATATCGCGGCCAGCAATTTTAATTTTCACTCGACCATCTTGAGGCAGTCGCTTTTCTGCAATGTTGAGCTCACCCATAACTTTAATACGCGAAGCGATAGCGGAATGCCGTGTTTTGGGAACGTGATAAACGTCGTAGAGAACTCCATCGATACGAAATCTCACAATGGTTTCTTTTTCAAAAGGTTCAATGTGAATGTCGGAAGCTTTTTCTTTAACAGCTCTAAAAAGCAAAGAGTTCACAAATTTAATAATCGGACCTTCATCATCGCCAGCTTCGAGTAAGTCGACCGTGTCTTTGAGAGCATCAATGTCGTCTGTGTCTTCCTCTAGGCCAGTGACAATGTTTTCACTTTTTTCAAAAACCTTATTAATGAGTTCGTCGATTTTTTGAGGGAGCATCACAACTAAATCCACATTTTTGTTGTGAAGAAGTCGCAAACTGTCGATGGCTTGATAATTAAAGGGATCGGCAATGCCCACTCGAATGAATTCAGGGGTGATTAAAAGAGGAATGAGTTGATTGTCGCGACAAAATTGAATGTTGAGATTTTCTACAACTTTGGGTTCGATTTCGGCAGGGTTAGTGTCTTCTAAAAAAGGAAGACCTAGTTGTAGTGAAAGCGCTTTTGAAACATCGGAGGGTTTAAGAATCTTTTTTTCGATAAGAATTTCACCAATTTTTTTATTGGTTTCTTTTTGGATGCGAAGAACTTCGTCGAGATCCTTTTCCTTGAGGCCTGCATTTTTAATGAGCAGGCGACCGATTCTAGTTTCAAGCGATTGATAGCTCACGATCAGCCTCCGCCTCCACCGTCTGTAGGTACGTCAAGGGGAGCTGAATCCACCGCTGGAATATCCTCACCTGCAGGAAGAGTTTGTGTTTCAAGAGTTTCGGGCATAGAGAGTGTGGCGGCAGAGTTGTCGGCAGGAGCCTCAGTTTTGGCCTGTTTTTTGTTTTTGAGTTTAATCTCTTGCTCATCTTCTAATTCAATTTGCTCATCAGAAGTGAAATTTGAGCTTTTAGGCTTTTTACGGAATCCCCAACCGCGAGGACTTTCTTTGGCTAAGTCAGCAGCATTGCGATCTTTGAATTCTTGAACTTCAGCTTTGTGACGATCTTTGGGATCGTAAAGTTTTTTACCGTCTTTTTCACGTGACTCGAGTCGATTGCTGGTGATTTCAAGTAGGTCGCGATACTCATTAATGATTCGAGGGCGGAGAAATAAAACAAGATTGGTTTTAGTTTCAGAACCCGAGGATCCTTTAAAGAGCCAACCTAAGAGAGGCAAATCTCCTAGAATGGGAAGTTTGCTTCTTTGATCTTTAGAATCTCGTTTTTGCAATCCACCGATGGCCACAGTATCGCCTGTTCTCACAGTCACTGTAGTATTGGCTGTACGCTCAGTGATTTGAATTTGATTGCCTTCTGTATAGGGCGTGAAATCGTCTACAGCTTGTTCCACCTTAAGTTTGACGAGTTCGTTGTCTTCGCCAATTTGTGGAGTGATTTTGAGTTTGATCTTAACTTTTTCTTTGACGTATTTTTTAGCCAAAATGGGATTGGTGCCACCCACAATTTCTTCGGTGGGTACGGGGATATTATCCGTCACGTTGATTTCAGCGTCTTCGTTGTCGGCAATGAGAATTTGGGGTTGATGCAAGATTTGTCCTTGCGCGGTTCCTTCAATGGCTTTGATGAGACCCATGACTGTTTTAACAGGAATACCGCTGATATTGTATTGAGCGCCGGCACCTAAACCTGCCACAAGACCATTGAGGCCTGCAGGAGAATTGATAATGCTAGCGAAATCAGTTTTAGAAAAATTAGTGGGTACAAATCCCAAAGCTTGTCCAATGTTGGGAGCTGCGACGTTAACACCAGCACTGAATTCACTATTATTAGAAGCTTTGAGTTCCATAATAGTGGCTTCAACATAAACTTGGCGGCGTGGAATATCTAAACGCTCTAGGACTTGTTGAAGAGCCGCGTAGTCAGAGGCTGAAGCTAAAATGACAAGAGAGTTGGTGGCTTTGTCGGCAGTGACTCTGACGTTACCTGCTAGAGAAACTCCATCAGTTGAAACTTTTGAGTTGTTACGATTGTTGGGGTTAAAAGTATTTACCGGCGGAATGTTTCCTTGATCAGGGTTGCTACTTTGAGTGGATTTTTGCGCGCTGATGAGATTGTTAATAGTGGTCGCTAGTTGTTCTGAGACTGCATTTTTACAATAGTAAATATGGATGTTTCCAGAACCGGCAATGCTAGGGGTGTCGAGTTTAGCGACGAGTTGTTTGAGTTCCTGAACACCACGTCCGTTGGCGAGCACAACAATGGAATTGGTGCGTTCGTCGGGAACGATTTTAGAAATCACGCCGCCCCCACGAGTTTTTTGTCGGCGACGATTTCGTGAAGAGCTGGTTCGAGAGCCTCCTTGGGCTTCGAGAATGTCTTCTAAAAGTTTGGCAATTTGCTTTGCGCTTGCGTGATAAATTTTAATGCTTTCAAGTTGGTCTTGATAACCAGGGACGTCGAGAGATTTCATAACGGCCATCACACGACGAAGATTGATTCCGGTGTCGGTGATCACCAGAGTGTTGGTGTCGGGGAAAAAGTTCACGCGGCTAGTTCGTGGAACAAGGTCGGTGACGAAACGTTGAATTTCTTCAGCATCCAAATGTTTGAGAGTATAAAGAACGGTCACGATTTCTTCGCTGGGAGGGGCGTAGTCGCCCACAAAAACTCGAGTGTTACTTTGAATGGCGGCTTTGGCTTCGATGACTTTTAGAAATTTACCAATGCTCACAATGGTGAGGTTGTTGGTGTAGAGCGAAGATAAAAAGGCATAATAGGCTTCTTGTTTGGTGACAGGCACGGGAGAGACGATAGTGATGCGGCGATTTTGAATGGTGTTGTCGAGAATGAAGTTTTTGTTGGTGAGTTTAGCTATAGCTTTGATGATGTCTTTGAGTTCGGCATTGGGAAAATCGATGGTTCCATACATCTCATTTTTCATGCTTTCATCGAGTTCAACGTAGTCGCCCACTTTAGGCACGCTGAGATTGGGGGAGCCAGTAGTATTGGTATTGAGCGCTCCGTTGTTTGCGGGATTGCTGCTCACATCATTATAGGAATCGCTTCCGGGGGTGCTGCGTGTGCTTCGTTGTGCCCAAGAGCTTTGGCTTATAAGCATTAAAAGGCTCAGAGTTAATAAAATCTTTTTCATAAGTCCTCTCACTTCACCGTAAACGTCTTTGTCACACGGTTTCCGTCTCTTAGAACCGTGATGTTGATTTCGCTAGTTGAGGCTGCAGTTGCGTAAAGCTCTTGCGCCTTGGATAAAGAGTCCATAGGTTTGCCGTCGACTTCAGTGATGATGTCGCCGGCTTTGAAACCAATTTTTTCGAAGGTGCTACCAGAATTAATGGATTGAATTCTAAAACCACGAATTTGCCCATCCTCAGTGTAGGGAGTGGCATAAGCTTCGTAGAGAATGTTGGGGTCGTTGAGCTTTTGAACAATAAAGCTACGAGAAATTTCAACTTCATTTTCGCTTTTGACTTTTACGCCGGGAGAATCCGTGAGGGGGCCTCCCGAAGAGCTTCCCATGGAAGGACCGCTGGAATATTCATCGCGACTGCTTCCATCGCTAGGGAGTTCAAGATAAAAAAGCAGACCGTCGTGATTGCTCACGCAAACGCGATTGCGGCGAATTTCAAAAACTTCTCCGAAGCTTCCGAGTTGGTCGCCGCGCTTGAGGGCATAAGTTTGGCTGCCGTCAGACAATGTGGCCACGGAATAATCGGCGTTGCTTAAGACAATGGTTCCAATGAGATTAAATCCACCGCCTGAGAGTGGGCGAGCTTTGTTGCAATCTTTGGGTCGCTTTTTAGCAATGATTTCCATGTCGGGAACCGCGCAACCTGGGCAAAATAAATTTCGATCTATAATTTCTTGATAGGCGTCTTTGCTTTTTAAAAAATATTTTGGAGTGAGTGCCACGGGCGCTGAACGCTGTTTGGGGCCGCCACTAAAGAAGAAATATAAACTCGATTGGAGAATGAGGTCGGCCAGCAGTAAGCCAGCAATAAAAATTAAAGGAAGAGTTAGGCGAGGTGCTAGTTTTAAAAGTTCTTCGAGAGAGGGAAATTTTTCAACTTTGAGATTGAGAAGTTGCTCCCAGTATTTGCTTTCTGTGGTGCTTTTACGAATTTTTTGCCATTTTTCAATCCAGTAAGCTTTGTGGCGAGCTCTTGCAGCGAAGTCTTTAAAATTGGGATTTTTAAAGAGAGTGGCTTTAACTTTAGAAGCCAGAGGGCGAATAGCTTGGCCAAGTTTTTTAAGAGTAGGGCCTAAGCGTTTAAAAAAGCCTCCAATTTTTTTAAAAAAGTTCCCAAGCTTTGCGACTAAATTGCGTAGCCAAGCGCCTTTCTCGGGTTCATTTTTTCTAAAAATTTTAAGTTTCTCTCTCACTTAGCTTAAAGAGAGCAAGAAGAATGCCAGGCGCTAGTGAGGTGTTTAATTCTTCATAGGGAGAGCTTTGGCAGAAATGCATCAAAGTTAGAAGAAATTGCTGCAATGCGCCTGACTAATTGGCAAGATCATCAAGCGAGCGAATTTCGCTCTCAGAATATCCCATCAAATTAAAAAGCGCGGTCATGGGATGATAGTTCAATGGAAAATCGGCCGCTTTTTGAACTTTGGATTTGGCTTGAAAAGCAATGCCCAGACCTGCCGCTTTCAACATGGGGATGTCGTTGGCTCCATCGCCGATGGCCACACATTGTAAAAGTGGACACTGATAGGCTTGGGCCATGTGAGCTAGGATTTGTGCTTTACGATCGGCGGTGATGATGTCGCCTATGAGATTTCCGGTGAAACTACCATTGTCAATTTCTAGAGTGTTTGAAAATGCAAAATCTAAATTGTAGCGATCCTTGAGTTTGTCTACGAAAAAGCTAAAACCTCCGCTGACAACGCCTACTTTTAGACCCAGTTTTTTCATATTTTTGAGCATGCGTTGAGTGTCGGCTGTGGGTTCTAAATCAGAAAGACGTTTTTGCGCTTTTTCAACGCTAAGGCCTTTTAAGAGTGTGACTCTTTCGCGAAGTGCAGCTTCGAAAGGAATCTCGCCATTCATGGCTCGTGAGGTGATTTTGGCAATGGCTTCTCCGCAGCCTTGAATTTCACCCAAAATATCTATGACTTCACCTGGGATAAAAGTGGAGTCGACATCCATGCAAATCAATCTTTTGTTACGGCGAAAAATACTTTCTCTTTGGGCGGCAATGTCTACGTGAAGTTCTGATCCTAAATGATAGAGTTCACTTCTTAAATTTTGCATTTGCTCTTCGCTCAGAGATTGGTGCCCAGGAATGTCGGCAATGAGTTCTAATCCTGTAAGGGCGTTGAGATGAAGCGATTTTAAATCGCGTAAGTTGATTTGTTTTTCGGAGAGAAAGCGAAGTATTTGAGTGAGGGCGTTGTTTTGATGAATTCCACCCAGCACTGTTATGCAGAGAGTGCCTGCGATGGGAGCTTTATTGGGGCTCCCATGAGTGAGTAATTCTTCGAGTTCAAGCTTGAGTCCCCAATGAGAGACGCGTTTAAGTATGTCGAGTAAGGCTGCAGAATGGTGTGGAATTTTGACGATGGCCGATAAAGTTAAGTAGCCGTGTAATACGGTTTGGCCAATTTCTAAAAGTTCGGCGTTGTTGTCGTTAAGCGCCTGGCAAAGACCAGCGGTGACACCACTGCGATCGGGGCCTGAGATGTGAAGAACGACCGTATTGGTGTTTTGCTTGGTGGGAGCCGGAATATTCGCCATAAAGACAAATTAGTCTAAGTGGAGCGGCTTCAAAACCCCAAACGTCGGTTTTTTAGCGCTTAAGTTTAGGCAGAGAGTGTAAATCCTAAGCTAAAATATGAGGGTGAGGCTTTTTACGTCGCTCTTGATAATGGCTATCCCTTTGAGTTTGAGTGCGCAGGATATTTATACCGATGAGGAGGCTACTCCGCCGCCCATGAACAATGCCGTGCCGATGGCCAAGGGTGGGGAAGATGAGTCGCAAAAAAATACAGAAGTGAATACTGAGGAATCTCAGGCACAAAATAATCAAGCACAAAAGCCTCCCGAAGATAAGCTTCCCGCGGAACCACGAGACGATGTGTATAGCAGTGAGAGCTCTCAAGATTCAGAGCCTAGTTATTCGCAGCAAGCGCCGGCAGTTTCAGACCGACCTCGTAATAATGCTCCAGTGAACACGCAGGGATCTTCGCTTTATGATGAAATGGAAAACAGCTACGCCAAAGACATGGATGCTAGCGATGAAAATTTTTTTGAAGAAGAAGCTACTAAGAGTGCCTCAGAAAAGAAAAATAAAAAATCTAAAAAAGGAAAATTGGCTTCGAAAAAAGAAAAGAAGAACTCTGAAGGCGAAGCGATTACAGCTGAAGATTTTGTGATGTCGCATTGGCTTTTTGGTGTGAATTTTGAATACGATAATCAATTCAGTCACTCCAATACCAATGGTTATGGTTTAGGATTTCAATCATTAACTTATATAAGAAATGGTCTTTATATAGGCTCTGCTATTTTGTGGAATCATTTTAGTGAGAGTGTGAATTACGATTCTCTAAAAGTGACGGTTTCTCGAACAGCCAATCATTTTTTAACGGGTCCCATGATGCGCTTTGCTCCAAAGCCTTTTGCAATTGATGCCATAGTGGGTTGGGATCGCACCACAACTCAATTTAATATTAAAGATCAAAATACAGGTAACAATCTCAACGCGGCTTTGGGCTTAGCCGACTCCGGAAAATACAGTGATAATGCTTTAGGTATGGCCTTAAGAGCGGCCTATACGTTTGAATTGGAAGAAGAATGGTGGCTCGATTTTTATGCGAATTATTCAATAGGTTTTTACACGGGTGACAACGTGGCTAAAGATAAAAAGGCCCGTATGCCTCAGCACTTTGGCTTGGGCGCCCTTCTTTGGTTTAAAAATTAAGTAACTAGGTTGACTGAATCCCAATATTATACGAAGACTGATCCGCGGGATGGAGCAGCCTGGTAGCTCGTCGGGCTCATAACCCGAAGGTCGCAAGTTCAAATCTTGCTCCCGCAACCAATATTCGGTACCAATTCTGACCTAATGAAGGTCAGAATCACTTAGCTGCTCAAAAACTTCAAACAACAAGAAGTAAATAATCAAAAACACGAAGGAATTCGTGATCAGTCGCATTGTTTTTAATTTCGAAACGAAATCGCAGTTGGCACATTGAATTGGAGTTCTAATTATTTGCTTTTTTTGAGGAAACAAAAGCTTTTGTTTAATTGTAATTTGCAGGTCTCGTCACGTAATATTAACTTGACATAATATTACGTTGATGTAATTCTGTGCTAGAGGAGCAGTGAGATGGCTAAAACCGAAATCACCAAAGCAATTCTCCGTAAGTGCGAAGATGTGAGCCAGGTCATGAAATCTCTCTCGCATCCCGTAAGGCTTAAAATTCTTTGTTGCGTTATGGATGAAGAACACGGCGTCAATGAACTGGCTGAGTTTTGCGATATTTCTCAGTCTGCGATGTCGCAATTTCTGAAGAGAATGAGACTCGAAGGAGTTTTGAAATCTCGTCGCGATCACAACTTTGTTTATTACAGCGTGGCAGACAAAAAACTACTTCAGCTTCTGCACTCGGTTAAAGAAATTTATTGTTGAAAGTATAAGGGATGGAAAGAGGAATTATGAAACTTCAGTGTAAGTGGAATGAAAAGATGAAATTCACCGCAGAAGCGGACGGACACCATGTATTCATGGATGCAAAGTCTCCAATTGGCGGAGATTCAGCAATGACTCCTAAACATCTTTTACTTGCCGGAATTAGCGGTTGTACCGCTATGGACGTTGTTTTTGCAAAATTAAACACGGAGTCTTTTCCTGATGCTGGTCATAATTTTCAAATTCGAGGTATTCCAATCCACACTTCAAAACATGGGGGCACCTAAAATTATGCTTTATTCAAACGAAATTCTTGGGGGCTTGTTAATTGGTTTGGCCTCTGCGCTACCTCTCCTTTATGAAGGTCGAATCGCAGGTGTGAGTGGTTATGCGGCATCAGCATTAAGGCCTAAAACTCCAGAGGGTCAGGCGAGTTTGATATTTGTCATAGGTCTTATTGGTGGTGGAATATTGTGGCGATTGAGTGGTGGGCAAATTCCTGATCCAGGCCAGCCCAATCTTAGTTTTTTCATATGGGCATTGGCTGGTCTTCTTGTGGGTTATGGCTCTCGACTCGGCGGCGGTTGCACAAGTGGTCATGGGGTCTGCGGTATTGGACGCATGTCTCCTAGATCGCTTGCTTCGGTGTTCATCTTTATGGGCATGGCGATGCTGACTAATTTCGTGATGAGGTTATTTGTATGAAAAAATTAATTTACCTCACTTCTGGTCTAATTTTCGGCTTGGGACTTTCTCTTTCCGGAATGATTAATCCTCTTAAAGTTAAAGCATTTCTTTCTGTTGGTTTTAATGATTGGAATCCTGCTCTGATTTTTGTCTTAGGCTCTGCAGTTCCCGTTTACTTAATTTCATTTCTATATTTAAGGCGTAAACAAATGACTTTAAATGCTACCGAGTTTAAGCATCCAGCACCAAGACCCATAGACAAAAAACTTGTAGTAGGCGCAATACTTTTTGGAGTTGGCTGGGGAATTGCTGGGATTTGCCCTGGCCCCGCATTGGTGCATGTGGCTTTTCTCGACATGAACTTTGTTATTTTTATCGTGACCATGTTTGCAGGGTTTGAATTGCAGCGGAGGCTGACATGACAAGCCTTCAAATGTTGGGGTATCCGGCTTCGCTTGCGATGGGACTAGCTCTTGGGCTCACGGGTGGCGGTGGATCGATTCTTACAGTGCCGATTCTTGTTTATCTATTTGGAATCGGAGCTCTTGTTTCTACGACATATTCTTTGGGTCTTGTTGGACTAGTTGCGCTTTGGGGTGCTTGGGGTGCTTTTCGAAATGGCGAATTACATTTAAAACGCGCGCTTTCTTTTGGAGTGCCTGGCGTGATTGGGGTGCTCCTATCGAGGCGTGTCTTTTTGCCACTCCTTCCCCAGTCACTGTCATTTTGGGGTGTGTCGATGACTCAGAACTCACTCATGCTCATTGCGTTTTCTCTACTAATGCTTTTGGCAAGTTTTTCAATGATTCGAGCCTCATTTAAAAAGCAAACTTCAATAATTACTGATCAGATCGAAAAAAATGTTTCAAATATTTTTCTGACTTTGAGCGGACTAGCTACGGGAATTTTGGCCGGTTTTGTTGGTGCCGGCGGTGGTTTTCTGATTGTTCCTGTACTTGTAAACGTGGGTCGACTGGATATGAGGCAAGCTGTTGGCACCTCACTCTTTGTAATTGCGCTTCAATCTTTAATTGGAGTGCTTGGCGACTATGAAGCACTAGCTAAAATGGATCTGCTACTTTTTATCACCATTGCTGTTCTCGCGCTTATCGGAATGAGTATCGGAACTAAGTTCAGAGAACGTATTTCTCAGTCCAAGCTAAAATTGGGTTTTGGAATATTCGTTCTCATGATGGGGGCAGCGATTTTATTTCAAGAACTTAGAAGAGGATCTTTATGAAAAAATTTGAAGTTAAAAGTTTGTATGATGAAGCCACTGCAACTGTAACATACGTGGTTTTTGACAAATCCACTCGCGATGCGATCGTGATAGATCCAGTACTTGATTACGATCCAGCTTCATCCAAAGTATCAACAGAAAGCTTAGATAAACTTGAGAATTTAATTAAGAGCGAAGCTTTCAATGTTAGGTATTGCCTTGAGACTCATGCACACGCCGACCATTTGTCTGGAGCTCAGGAATTAAAAAAGAGATTTCCGCAAATTAAACTGGCTATTGGCGAGAGAATTACTGAAGTTCAGTCAGTCTTTAAAAAGATTTACAATCTGCCTGAAAAATTCATTCCTAACGGGACCCAGTTTGACCGTTTACTTATGGATGGTGAAAAACTTCAGGCAGGCAGTATTGATGTCGAAGTGTTGTTTACACCGGGACACACGCCTGCATGTGCATCTTATCTTATAGGTGATGCTGTATTTACGGGTGATGCCATCTTTATGCCTGACACAGGAACCGGCCGCTGTGATTTTCCTGCAGGTAGTTCTGAGTCACTTTATCAATCCATTGCTGGAAAATTATTTAAACTTCCTGATTCCACCCGTGTTTATGTCGGTCACGACTATAAGGCCAATGGAACACGTGAAGCAAAGTGGGAAACAACAATTGCTGAGGAGAAAGCTTTGAATATTCAACTCAATGCTTCAACTTCTAAAGATGAATATAGAAAGCTAAGAGATGCTCGAGACGCCAATTTAGCAGCGCCGCGACTGCTCTTCCCTAGTATACAAGTGAACATAGACGGAGGTCGACTTCCAGAACCGGAAGCAAACGGTACAAGTTATTTAAAAATTCCAGTTCGGAAAAATTGAAAGGAAAATTTATGAAAAAGATTAGTACTTGCAAGCGAAAAAACTGAAGACTACTGAACTAGTTCTATCAGATGCTCGTCTGAGCTTAACCTTGTAGCTGAATCAAAAACACTAGCCTTGAAACTTCCATTTCTTGGCATTGGGTTAAGAACGCAAAAATGGGGTGCTTTTTCGTTTTCCTGAACATAAAACTGACCTATGGGCGAGGGCAAAAGAAGCAATTCAGGCCATGGGTCCATTTCGAAGATTTGAATGAGATAAGGACCGAAACCGCCTTCTACAGTAAAATCAGTGCAATCCCCTAGTTTCAAAGAACTGCGAGTTAAATGTAATATGGGCGCTCGATTGTCTGCTTGAATATCAGCAGGTCGCGTATAACCTATATTTGTCGAATTTGGCCCGGAATTTGGACCGCCGCCAAAAACACTCAGTCCAATTAAAAAGAAAATAGCAGCATATAATCTTTCCATAAGTTCATTATAAAGGACTATGAATCCATAACTGTTAAGTTTTGATTAAGTACTCCACTTGCTTCATAGAATCCTAACGTGATTCACGCCCTATCGCATGAATTCTCTTGCTATACTAAAGAAGTGAAGTTCTTTTTATTGTTGATGTCTCTATTGTTTGTTGTACCAGTACAAGCCATTGAACTTCGTACAAGCATCGCGGGCCTACTCAATGCCTGCAAAAACGGGTGGAATTCTCTTAGAAATAGCAAATCAGCTAAAGCGCGCGAGATGCCTCGGAATAATGTAGCATTCATTGCGAAATACAGCTCAGACGTAAACATGTTTCCCGAAATGCACTTCAATACTTTCAAACTTGTTTCGGGTGATAGAAAAGGGGAGAAAAGCGATGAACTTATTGCAGCTGGAATTGTAGCTGCTCGAAAGGCAAAACTTAACCCTGCTTATAATGTACCCTTTGACTTTCATCCAAATGATAGAGAGTTAATGATTCAACAAGATTTTATAACAATGGCTCGTTCCAACTCTAAAGCTCGAAAGTTTGTGATGGAACATCGTATGGCGGAAAAGCCTTTGGACGAGGCTTTCTTTAAGCAATTAGACGCCCAAATTGAATGGGCCGCTCAGGCGCCCGGGAATCCGAAGGAACTTTTGGCGAGCTCGGAAGAAGCGTATGGAATATACAAAAAAAATAAAGAAGAACTTCGTGATCGTGTTAAAAATATAGTCCAAAAACATGAAGCGGAATACGCTCAAAAGATGAAAGAAGGTGGCTGCGATCCTGAGGGAAAGTTCTGCCGTGGCGGTTCTAGGCTGATGATTCCATTCTTGAAATCAAATGGGATCGATGCGATAGCCGTAAACAGCAATAACTGGCATACGTTTCTTGTCGTGTACAACTACTTTGCTCCCAACGAGCATTTGTATATCGACCCTACAGTTCGACAGATCTTTGATGGCGCTGAAAAATCTAAGGCGCCTATGATTTTTGTTGGAACTGAGAACGAATTTCGTGATTTGATGAAGCGGGCTGGGATAAGTGATTATGGAATTGATAAACATTTTCGCTATCGAGAAGAGCAACTTTAAAACGAACCGAAAAGTTCCCTAGTTGCCCCTTTGCAAGCTCTTTTGTCATTAAATTAATCAATATAAAAAAGTAAAGTGACTTGACCATACTATTGAATTTCACATACGATTCTTTTTCTTGTTCCAAAATAAAGAGGTGTTATGAAACAATTAGTATCTATAATTTTAGCAACATTAGTCACTGCTTCTAGCTTTGCCCAAAATGTTGAAATTAACCCCGGCGCAAAAGTTCGTCTTCAAAATACAAACATTATGGTGAGTTGCAAAAAAGAACTCGGAGACAATGAAATTTGTACTTACTATTGCACTTGTGACATTAAAAATCATTATTATCATTTGCAGGTTATAGCTTATAAAAACCCTACTACTGTTTTGCGTGAATACGGAATGGCCTACGGAAACGAAAGACTTTGCAAAGAAGCTATGGATGCATCTAATGAATGCCAAATTTTTAATGAGCAATGTAAAGTTAGAGCTCCTTGAGGATTTGTTGCAGCTGGAATTGTAGCTGCTCGAAAGTTTGTAATGGAACATCGTATAGCGGAAAAACCTGTCGATGACGCTTCTTAGGCTTATTGATTTCGCAAAATCAGGAGCGTTGCTTTAGAATTGCATTTCAAGACCGACTCCTAACTTTTCGCCAGACAGCAAGAAGCCCGCTGCCCAGCTCCAGTTAGGTGCATACATTAAAGAAATTTTGTACTCAGTTTTGTGGTCCTCAGTATTGGGCCTCCAAGTAAATTCCAGTTCACTGTAGACGTGGCTCGTCCATTGAAATTTCTTTTCAAGATTAAGCCTAAATTGACCTTCGTGATCTACCAGTAGCTGCGACTCCACAAGCATGGGAAGCGTATAAGCGACGCCTGCGCTACCATAAAATTTCTCATCAAAGTAGGTTCCACCACCCACGACATTAAGAAACTGTCCAAACCATCGGCGGTAGAAAAGATCTCCTTGGTATTCGAGATCTTTATCAAATCCAAACATCTTTTTACTTTGATTCTCAGCTTCAACACGAAGCTCTAGCTGATTCCATGTTTGGGAAGATCTAAAAAAAGCCTCTCCTCTTTGCGTAGCCAACGCAAGTTTTCCATAGTGGTACCAGTGATCGTGCAGGTGTGAGTCGTGTTTTTCGTGCTTTTTCATTTCGGGACTGGGTTCCCAACTTGAGTACTTCACCACACGGGCCATTCCAGTTTTCATATGGTAAAGGTTATGGCAATGGAGCATCCACTGACCAGGCTCATTGGCATAGAATTCAATTGTTCTGGTCATGTGCGGACCAACGTCAACTGTATGTTTTAGTGGTGAGTTGTCGCCGTTAGCGTTTAAAACTCGGAAAAAGTGCCCATGAAGATGCATCGGGTGGTGCATCATGGTTTCGTTCGCAAGAGTGAAGCGAACAACTTCGCCTTCTTTAATTTCGATTGTACGATCTTGATACATGGCCTTGCCGTTGATGTGCCAGACGTAGCGTTCCATGTCTCCACCAAGCACAAGTTTCACATCATGAATTTTTTTATTTTTGGAGAACGCCGTAATTGAAGGCGATTTTAGATTATCAACCGTAAGTGTCTCAACGATTGAGTCGCTTGACTGATGCTTTGAGTGGTCCATTGTAGAATGGTCCATCGGCATAGACATATTTGAGTGGTCCATTTTGCTGTGGTCTGTGCCTCCGCCCTCAGAACCATGTCCCATGCTTGAGTGATCCATGCCTGCATATAAATTAGGTGCAGATTTGTCGGGTGCGAAAAGCTTGTCTCCCATCCCTAGCCATGCAGATGCGTGCCCTGTGAGGTCTTGCACCGTGGCTCTGAGTTCAAAATTCTTATGCTCAGGAACTGAGAAAATAACATCGTAAGTTTCTGCCATTCCCATGAGAATTTCTTTGGCTTGCACGGGTTCGATATCAACGCCATCAGCCGACACAATTGTCATTGGGAGGCCAGCGAGCGAGACGTAAAAATAACTCGATGCTCCCGCATTAATGATTCTTAGTCTGACTCGTTCACCCGGATGAATAACCCCGAGTTGGGAGTCTTTTTTTCCATTTATGAGAAAGGCATCATAGCCAACGTCAGAGAGATCCATGCCTCCCATTCGAATCCATTCATTTTTGAAATAAGTTCCAAGGCCACCAGTACGAGCGGCTCCAAAAATAGAGCGAATGGAATTTTTTTTGAAGAGGTAGTAGTCGCCATCTTTTCGCAGGTTTTTTAAAATTTTATCTGCATTTTCGTCTGACCAATCGCTCAATACGGCAACGATATCTTTGTCATACTTAAGTGTTTTCTTTTTGGGATGGATAATGAAGGCGCCATAAACACCCTTCTGTTCTTGCAGCATAGTGTGCGAGTGATACCAGTAAGTTCCATGTTGTCTGATTTTGAAGCGAAAGGTCCTTGATTGTCCCTTGAGAATAGGTGGCGTATTGACGTAGGACACTCCGTCTTCCTCGGGCGGTAGCAAAATGCCGTGCCAGTGAATAGAGGCTTCCTCTCCGCTATCAATATTATTTGTAACTGTGATTTCGGCATCGTCACCCTCGGTAAATTCTAGCGTAGGAGCCGGTATCCCTCCGTTCACCGTGAGTGCAAAGTTGACTTGCTTTTTTCCGCTCAGGTTTACTGCTTCATTGCGGATTGTCAGGTCGTAGCGAACTGTTTTTGCGAAAGATGTAGCCGAGCTAAGAGCTAGGCAGAGAATTAAATACTTGTTCATATGTGAAGATAGTTTAAATTCATTACTTTAAAGAGTCTAGCAACTGGTTATTTACATAAAGTCTTAAGTTTGATTGATTTCAGAGTCTTAAGTCTGGATGCTAAATGTGCGTATACAGTCTTATGTACAAGAATTCAAAATAACGTTAAAAAGACTGTCCTTATGAAATTGAAAATTTTTATATCAATCATGTTCTTTGTGGCACTCTTTATCAAAGAGGCTTCTGCTTATGAAGGTGCCAAAGAACTCAGTGCCGTTGAAAGCTCAGATTCTCGACCAGCATTTCGGGTGGCTTATTCGGAGTTCAATGATCCCGACGGGCCTTCTTATTTGATTACGTTTAGGGCCCTTGTTGATGACAAGGCTTCTCATGATCATTTTCTTGTAAATTATTATTCAGTTTCTGAGAAAAAATTTATTTTCAGTTGGGATTTTGCAAATGAAGTTCATTTGCAAAACTTTCAAATCAAAGAAAATCAAAAGGATCTCATCGTTCAATTCTTTAATGCGCAGAAGAATTTAAAGAACGATGTTGAAATTGTATTTTCTAAAGATGATGGTGAAAGTGTTCAGTATTATTTTTCTTTAGCTAAATTATGTTCTAAATTCGCATTGAATTTCAAAAATATCACTAATCCTGATAAAAAATGCGACCAGTAAGTGAACTGTCTATGCCATGTGTTGAAAAATTAATTATGAAGTTTATTTTTTAGATAATGGATTTGATTCAATTTGGCAGTTTTTAAATTTTGAAGCACTTTGAATCTCAGCTTCTATAGCTTCTTTGCATTTGTTCTGAATAAGTTCTAAATTTTCTGAATAATTTGCCTCAATGCATTCAGAGAGACCCGCTTCAGCTTTCTTTTTAGTCAGATCTTCTTCTTCACATGGCAATCGGTAAAAGCCAACGGCCCAGGTGGAAATACTTGCAGCAAATATGTAAGCAGAGCCTGAGATTCGAAAAAATCTATGCAACATAATTAAAATATAAAGCGTCCAATCTATTGGGGCTAATCAAAATAAAATCAAAAGCTTTTAGTTATTTTGATCTTATTTTGATTCGTTTCTTCGATAATTGGTGACGTATCCTGAATGCATGACACTAGCTTTTCATAGACAGGAACTTTTAGAGATCCTCATTTATTTTTTGGTGCTTATAGGGCTGGGTATTCCCCTCGGCAAAATTATGGGTCATGTCTTAAAAGCTGAGACACCTCTATTTCTTAAGTTTCTTGGTCCTTTAGAGCGAGTTCTACTTAAACTTACGGGAATTAATCACACTCAAAAAGCTGAAGCACCGTCTCAAGGATGGAGAGAATATCTTTGGAGTGTAATATGTTTGAGCTTAGTCAGCTTTGCTGTTCTCACTTTAATTCTCAGATACCAGAATTTTCTCCCTCTTAATCCACAAACCTTAAACGGACTCTCGTGGTTACTCTCAATTAATACAGCTCTAAGTTTTGTCACAAATACTAATTGGCAGGCTTATTCGGGTGAGTCGCAAATGAGTTACTTCTCTCAGATGCTAGGCTTAGGTGTGCAAAATTTTATTTCTGCAGCTGTGGGAATTGCCATTATGGCGGCTCTTGCGCGTGGACTTATTTCTAAACAGGTCGATCGATTAGGAAACTTTTGGGAAGACTTGACTCGAATCACTGTATACATCCTTTTGCCGCTCTCTTTTTGCTTAGCTATTGCACTTATGAGTCAGGGTGTGATTCAAAATTTTTCTCACTATATAGACGTGACCTCACTCGAAGGAATTAAAAGTATTATCCCAGGTGGACCTGCTGCGTCTCAGATTGCGATAAAGCAACTTGGGACCAATGGAGGTGGCTTTTTTGGAGTCAATAGTGCCCATCCCTTTGAGAATCCAACACCTCTAAGTAATTTTCTTGAACTTCTTTCAATTTTATTGCTGCCATTTTCTTGCGTGATTGCATTTGGTGAGCTCACGCTTAAGAAAGCTCACGCACGCGCACTTCTTTACACAATGTTTATAGTGCTAATCCCAGTTCTTTCATTGGCTCTTTGGAGTGAAAGTGGAATCAATACAGCTCTAGGAAATTTACCTTTCTTTGAGGGTAAGGAAACTCGTTTTGGAATTGGCACAAGTACACTTTGGGAAGTGGTCACTACGGCGGCTTCCAATGGGTCTGTAAATGCAATGCACGATAGTTTCTCTCCGCTTGCGGGTTTAATGGCAATCTTTAACATGATGCTTGGAGAAGTCATTTTTGGAGGAGTGGGTTCAGGTTTGTATGGAATGATTCTTTTTGTGATCCTCGCTGTATTTCTTGCAGGTCTTATGGTGGGACGAAGTCCGGAATATTTTGGAAAGAGAATTGAAAGCAAAGAAGTGGTGTGGGCAGCGGTCGGTGTTCTGGCTCCAAGCCTTTGCATTTTACTTGGGACAACTCTGGCTTTGCTTTTGCCCGATGCCTTGGGTTCACGTAATAATTTTGGTCCTCACGGACTTAGCGAAATTCTTTATGCCTTCACTTCTGCTAGTGCCAATAATGGCTCTGCTTTTGGTGGACTCACTGTAGATACGCCTTTTTACAATATTGCGCTCAGCGTTTGCATGATTGTCGGAAGGTTTATTCCGATTCTTGCGGTTATTAAAATTGCAGCAAGTCTAAGCCTTAAAAAAACAGCTCCAGAATCTTTAGGTACTTTTCCAACTTCAGGTGGGAGCTTTGTACTCTTGCTGACTGGAGTTGTTTTTATTGTGGGTGCGCTCACGTTCCTGCCTGTTTTGGCACTTGGCCCGATAGCAGAGCATTTCTTGATGCTTAAAGGCGTTCTTTTTTAGGAGTATAGATTTATGAGCAAATTACAAAAATCGTCGACCCTCTGGGATTTGAAGATTTTAAAACAAGCCAGCATCGATAGTTTCAAGAAACTGAATCCAAAAGATCAGATACAGAACCCAGTCATGTTTATAGTTTTACTCAGTGCAATCGTTGTGAGCTTTTCGACCTTTTTAAAAGTTTGGGAAAATCAATCTTTTGGATTCGAAGTTCAAATAGCCATTTGGCTTTGGTTTACAGTTATTTTTGCTAATTTTTCAGAGGCCATCGCAGAAGGCCGAGGAAAAGCTCAAGCTGCTAGTTTAAAGCAAGCAAAGTCTCGAGCTGAATGTAGAGTGTTGATAAGTGGGAAAGAAATTAAAAAGTCGGCTCAAGAGTTAAAATTGAATGACATTGTTATCTGTGAATCTGGTGACCTTATTCCTCGTGACGGAGAGGTCATCGAAGGAATAGCCAGCGTCGATGAATCTGCTATCACGGGGGAATCGGCTCCAGTCATTAGAGAAGCAGGTGGAGATCGAAGCTCGGTGACGGGTGGAACCATGGTCATCAGTGACCATATCAAAGTTAGAATTACAGTGGAAGAAGGTGATTCCTTTCTTGATAAAATGATTGCCCTTGTTGAAGGTGCTGAGAGAAAAAAGACTCCAAATGAAATTGCGCTTTCCCTATTGCTTGTTATTCTTACGGCTTTATTTCTGCTTGTGATTTTTTGTCTTAAGTTTTTTGGCCATTATGCACAGGTAGATTTGAGTTGGACTGTACTGATTGCACTTCTTGTTTGTTTGATACCAACAACGATTGGCGGACTTTTGTCTGCCATTGGTATTAGTGGGATGGATAGGCTCCTAAGGCGAAACATACTGGCTATGAGTGGTCGTGCGGTTGAAGCCGCTGGTGATGTAGACGTGTTACTTCTCGATAAAACAGGAACAATCACACTCGGAAATAGAATGGCCGCAGAATTTATACCCGCCAACGGAGTTTCGGAAAATGATCTAGCACAAATTGCATATTTGTCATCGCTTTCGGATTTAACTGCTGAAGGAAAGTCTATTGTAAAACTTGCTTGTGAAAAATTTGCGATAAAATTCGATAAAGCAGAAGGAACTCCAATTGAATTTAGTGCCAAGACTCGATTGAGTGGTGTCGATCTTTCGTCTGGAGAGCAACTCAGAAAAGGAGCTGGTGATTCTCTTAAGCGCTTTGTTGAAAGCTTGGGTGGAACTTGGCCTATTGATCTCGATGCCAAAGTGAAATCGGTTGCGATCAAAGGAGGCACTCCACTTGTTGTATCAAAATCTAAGCATGTGCTCGGTGTTATTTATCTCAAGGACATCATAAAGCCTGGTATTAGAACTAGGTTTGCGCAACTAAGACAAATGGGAATTAAAACTGTTATGATCACTGGTGACAACCCTGTAACGGCGGCAGCCATTGCGGCGGAAGCAGGAGTTGATGATTTTCTCGCAGAAGCAACTCCAGAGGCAAAATTAGAAAGAATTAAAGAAGAAAAAGCTAAAGGCCATATGGTTGCTATGGTCGGTGATGGAACTAACGATGCTCCGGCTTTGGCTCAGGCCGATGTTGGACTTGCTATGAACAGTGGAACTCCAGCTGCAAAAGAAGCTGCCAATATGGTTGATCTTGATTCGGATCCTACGAAATTGATTGAAACTGTAGAAATCGGAAAACAACTTCTAATGACTCGTGGTGCTTTAACCACTTTTAGCCTCGCCAATGATGTCGCAAAATATTTTGCTATCATTCCTGCAATGTTCATAACTCTCTATGGAAATTCGCAGGTCTTATCGAGTCTTAACGTAATGAGACTTCATTCACCTGAATCGGCAATATTGAGTTCTGTTGTCTTCAACGCGATTATTATTATTTTATTACTTCCACTCGCTCTTAAAGGTGTGAAGTATGAAGCGAAGCCATCGAGTCAGATTTTTATGAAGAACTTTTTTATTTATGGAATTGGAGGAGTTGTGGCTCCATTTGCTGGAATCAAACTGCTGGACTTGATTTTGGTCGCTATTGGACTTGCTTAAGGAGTATTTATGAGAACTATTTTCTTTCAATCAATCCGCTCTTTAGCTCTAATGACCTTGCTTACAGGAGTTCTTTATCCGCTTGCCGTTACACTAGTTGGGCAAGGAATATTCCGAGAGAAAGCTAATGGATCAATCGTAAAGCATGAAAATTTATCTGTTGGTTCTGTATTGTTGGCACAGAAATTTTCTTCCGAAGACTATTTTTGGTCTCGACCGTCAAGCAGCGATTATCAAAGCGTTCCTGGTGGAGCATCGAATCTTGGTCCAACAAGTCAAAAGCTCAAAGATCGAATTGAGAGCGCCCGCAAGTCTTATGGGGTGGACGATAATGTGCCCCATGAACTTTTGTTATCCTCAGGAAGTGGGCTTGACCCTCATATAAGTCCGGAGACTGCAAAGTTTCAGGTGCCTCGAATAGCAGCTAAGAGGGGTTTAAAGAAAGAAGTTCTAGAGGAATTGATTGGACAACTGACAGAACTACCCACGTGGGGAGTTTTGGGTCGTCCCCGAGTTAATGTCTTGAAGCTAAATCTCGCCATAAATGAGTTTAGGAAATAGAATTAAGCTTTATGGCAACAGAAAATCCAAATTATGATCAGGAGCTGATTAGAAAAGCTAAGCTCAAAATTTTTATTGGAATGGTTGCAGGCGTTGGTAAAACTTGCGCCATGTTGGAAAACGCACGTGCTCTTAAGAGAGAAGGGCGTGATGTTGTCATCGGTTTAGTTGAAACTCACGGCAGAACACGAACAACTGAGCTGACTCAGGGGTTTGAGATCGTAGCGCGAAAGAAAATATTATATAAAGGCACTGAACTTGAAGAAATGGATATAGACGCCATATTGGAGCGACATCCTGAACTTGTTTTGATTGATGAACTAGCGCACACTAATGCTCCAACTTCTCGCCACCCCAAACGATTCATGGATGTTGAGGAAATTCTTCGTGCTGGTATTGATGTCTATACGACAATCAATGTTCAGCACTTTGAAAGCAGGCTTGACCTTGTTAAAACTTTATCCGGTGTTGACATTAAAGAGAGTGTCCCCGATTCGATATTAGATCGAGCTGATCAAATTGAACTCATAGACCTTCCTCCTGACGAACTTCTGACAAGACTTGAGCGCGGAGAAATTTATCCAAAAGAAAAAGTTGAAAGATCACTACAGGGTTTTTTTAGACGAGGAACCCTAACGGCTCTCAGAGAGCTAGCCTTAAGACTGACTGCCGAAAGAGTAGACAGAGAGGTCTTGGATGCTGTTTCTCGCTTTGATTTGCCACAAAAAACTAAAACGCACGACAGACTTCTTGTGGCTATAGGACCGAGTCCAAGTGCTACAGAACTATTGCGTTGGACTCGCAACAAGTCATTTAATTTAGAGGCACCTTGGATTGCCGTCTACGTAGACACGGGTTTAAATCTTTCCAATGAAGATAGAAAGCTTCTTGATGAAAATATTGAATTAGCAAAGCATCTGGGCGCTGAAATTTTAACAATAAGTTCCCCAAATGTTTCTGAAGCTATTCTTGGTATCGCAAAAGAGCGGCAAATTACTGAAATTGTACTGGGTCGCCCACAAATGAGTTTTATTCATAAACTTTTAGCACCTGAATCTCCGGTTGATGTGCTTATTCGAAAAAAAGAGCACTTCACTATTTCGCTTGTCACAACTGAAGCCATTAAAAATCCCACTCTCATTCAACTTTTAAGACTTCGTTTGAAATCCAATCCGGGGGAGTATTTGATTTCGGTTTTGAATACCGCAATTACGACGGCGGGACTTCAACTCGCACTCCCAATTATTGGGTATCGCGGGGTTGGTTTAGTTTTTATATTTTCAGTTTTATATCAGTCACTCATTACTGGGCGTGGGCCCATTTATCTGACATCATTTCTTTGCGCTGTTTCGTGGAATTTTTTCTTTATACCACCTAGATTCACTTTTCTTATTTCTCAAAATGAAGACCTCATTCACCTAGTCTTATTTTTTGCATTGGCCGTTGTTTTAGGTTCTTTGACAAACAAAGTCCGTGCACGAGAAATGGCCTACAAAGAACGTGAAGCCAAAGCCACATTTCTTTTTGAAGTCTCTAAAATATTTTCTGAGAAGAACGCACTTGGCGACGTTTTAAAGTCACTTTATGAACTTATAATGATTCAGCTTAAGTTTTCACCAGCGTTTTACATTCGTGATAGTTCAGAGAATTCTGACTACATCCTTCGACCAGAGGGAAGGAAAGATTTAAGTGCGCGTGAAGTTGGAGTGGCTAATTGGTCGATATCAAATCTAAGACGTGCAGGTAAATCTACTGAAACATTGCCTGAGGCTGATGGAATCTATTTTCCACTCTACTCTGGCAACGATGTGTTTGGTTCCATTGGTTTTTTGAGTGGAGTTAAAAACGGAGAACGAATCGATTACTCGCAAAAAGGACTTTTTGAAGCAATTTCAAAGCAGCTTTCACAGTTTCTGGAGAAGAAACATTATTTTGCTTTAAGAGCACGCACGAAAGCTCTTGAGGAATCCGCGAAGCTTCAGAAGGCACTATTTAGTTCAATTTCTCATGAGTTCAAAACACCGCTTACATCTATGCTAGGTAGTGCCCAAGCCATTGCTGAATCCAAAGTTATTCAAAATCATTCTGATTTGGATGCAATTTCTAAAGATCTAATCAATTCTGGTGCAAGGTTGTCTCATGTCGTAGACGAACTCCTTGATATGTCCAGATTAGAATCAGGAAAACTTGAATCAAAATCTGAATGGGTATCCATTGAGGATGTTGTTGGTTTAGTTCTTGGGCGTCTTGAAGAACGTCTAGGCACTCGACGGGTTCGTGTTGAAGCTGTTGCTGAACTTCCACTCATTAAGGCTGACTTTATTCTATTTGCAGATGTATTGCGCAATCTCGTTGTTAATTCGATTCAGTACTCAAAGGCTAACTCGACAATTGAGATTCGTGGCTTTCAAAATCAAGTCAATGTTGGTGTGGATGTCATTGACGAAGGTATAGGTGTATCTCCTGAGTTTACACCAAGGCTCTTTGAGAGGTTTGCGCGGGAGCATCCGAGTATACCTGGCGGTCTTGGTTTGGGCCTTTCAATTTGCTATGGATTGATGTCGGCTATGGATGCTGAAATAAAAGTTGGCAATCGAGGTGATGGAAAAACGGGTTTTAAAGCATCGCTCATATTTCCTAAAGCAAAAAAGGAGTAGATACTCATACCATGTTAAAGAGCTCAGCCCAAAAGCCAGTTAAGATTCTCATCGTTGATGATGAGCCTCAGATTCAAAAACTTTTGAGCTATGGACTTTCTGATTCGGGTTGGACTTTGCTGAAAGCATTGTCAGGCGAAGAGGCGCTCAAAATTGTCGCAACAGAAAATCCATCTTGCGTTTTGCTTGACGTGGGCCTTCCGAAGATGAGCGGGATTGAAGCTCTTAAAGAGATACGGAGTTTTTCGACTTTGCCCGTTATTATGCTAACTGTTGAAGACGAAGACGACCTTAAGGTAGAAGCCTTGGAGCTTGGTGCAGATGACTATGTAACAAAGCCTTTTGCAATGCCTGTACTCAAGGCTCGCATTCACGCAGTCATGAGACGTCATTCACAATCTAGCGGAGAGCAAAATAACGCAAACTCCACGTTTCAGAGTGCACATTTAAAAATTGATTTTTCTTCTCATAAAGTATTTGTAGATGGAAAAGAAGTTCACCTCACTGTCACTGAATTTGAATTGATAGAGCTCTTTATTCAGAACCGAGGGAAGGTTCTCACTCACCAAGCAATACTAGCCAAAGTCTGGGGAGAGCAAGCTGGCGACCAGATGCACTACCTTCGAGTGTATGTGAATAATCTCAGGCGCAAAATAGAGTTAAATCCTTCAATTCCAAAGCTTATTATTACAGAGCCTGGGGTGGGTTATAGGTTCGAAGCTTGAATGGTCAATTTAAGAAAGTTTTTTAATTTTATATTGTGCGCGAAGAACCGGGCCTGGGATATTAAAGCTAAAATTTATTAGTCCCTTTAAATTCAACAACAAGAGCATCTTGGGGTGGGCGCTGGGGCATGGCCCCAAGCCACAGGGGTCGCCCAAGCCGCGCTTGTTGTTGAATTTAAAGATATGAATAGATTTCCAGGCCCGGTTCTTCGCGCACAATATAAT
>JAGNHS010000005.1 GCA_018001635.1 Pseudomonadota bacterium
AATCCAATTTTTTTACTCAAATCGATCAGCCAATCGCGATGTTCATCGCTCAAGTCTTTATTATAAATTAATGCGCGCAGTCTCAAATAAAGTGAATTTTCATGACTAAAAGGGTCCCACGTTTTATACAAACTATGCATATGTCCGGTATCTAGCAAAATCCATTCTTTGCTTTTTTTGCTATAAACAACTTGATGCTCGCCAAAGTCCGAGATTCTATCGAAAGGCGCAATTGTTTTAGAAAATTTTATAAGGGCTTCTTCAGCCTCTAAACGAGTCGCCGAATCTATTTTGGAATTTTCACCGAGAAAAGCCGTTAAATCAAAATCTTTATCCACCACTTCAACAGCAACAAATTGCATTTTTTTATGTGCGAAAATTTGTGGTGTTCTCACTCCCACCACTTGAAGCGCCTTCATCCCTTCTACAAAGTAATCTATAAAATTAACAAATGGAGTTTCATGTCTAAATTTGTCGTAGGAAGTATTGCCGTTTTCTAAAGGAATCCTTAATGCAATTTCAGAGCTTGAATTTTTAAGGCCCTGAAGTGCTTTAACCTTAAGTATTTTAGTAACGCCACCTTCTCCCAACTCTTCAATGACCTTAAAGCGATATCGCCCTCCCTCAAAAATCACTTCATCACCGGGTTGAATAGCCTTCAGTTTTTCGACATAATCTGAAACTTGCACACCTTTTTTATCAAATAAGGCGACTTCTTTTGCGCACAGTAATTGGGAGAGCCAAAAGAGACCTAATAAAAAGCGATTTTTTATGAGCTGCTCCCAAAGCATACTATTATTCTATCGGAAGTAATGAATCGTGGTTTGAGCACCCAAGCTTTCGTCTTAACAATCAGGGCAATTGTTAAGACGAAAGGGCTTTTTCAGAGGGAAAATCAATTGTTAAGTTAAGCTTTTATTAAGGCGAAAATAAGTTTTAGTTAAAATGAGCATTTTGGCTAAAACTTAACTTTTTCTTCTATTGTGTCGAAATATAATGGAAGCATGAGAAGCATTCACAGTTTATTTATCATATTAGGACTTCTTCTTTTACAATACTGCACTGGTAGCAGTAAAAACTCTTCAAGAGGTGTTGCTAGTAGCAGTGGTGAGGTAGGAACAAATGGAAATGGAAATGGTGGAGATGGAATAACTTCTGCCTTTGGAGTTAAAGTAGACTGGGGTTCTCCAACTATAAATAAAGATGTGGCTGATAACCTTGCACCTTCGGGTTACTCAGCAGAGCAAGTCTTCTTCCAGGAGCCCGCTACAACCTCGGAATGGAGTAAATTCTGTTTTGACAACAACAATGCTGGCGGCTGCCGAAAGCATTCCACAAGCGTGAGAGATACTATTAAAAACAACCCCAGCTTAATGCGTGGTTTAATGCTCATGTTTTACAAACGAAGCTGTGCCAGTGGTAGCTCATGCACTCCCGTATCTGCTGGTGTCATTAACGCGACCGTCAGGACTCATCAAATGGCTATAAGGTCTCAAAGCGGAACTATGGTCCTCTCTAACGAACAAACTTTCTCTTATCCTTCTGGAGCTTCTTCAGGAGCATGTTCTGCCAATAATAGCGGAAATTTTGTGCAGTATATGCCAGCAGACCCGCAACCTTTTACAAGTGTCGACATCATCGATGAAGCCTCTTTAGTTCATTCCGGGTCGGGCGATTATTATAACAACATTTATATCACGAGCGCTGTGGCTATTTTCTCTGGATTAGTGCCAGTAGGTAATGCTGGAGTTCCCTTTGCTTTTGATTTAATTCCATCGAATAATCCTGAAAAACGTTATTTCGGATTCTATGGCGATGAAAGCTCTGCCACTGCAGCTTTTAACAACGGAAATATTTCTGCCTTTTATATGGGTTCAAAAGGGATAGGAACAATAAATTCCGCATCCGCTTCAAGCATCACTCAAGCCGCAGACCGAGTCGTTACTGGAATCTGTATTGCTGGAACCAAGACTGTAGGAAGCACCACTCGACCCTTAGTTTTAAAGATGACTGTTAAAACCTATAACCCTAAACTTGCGAAAATCTAGAAGTTTTTTCAAGTTTAGTTAAATGCTTCTTGAGTCACTATTAATATTAGAGTGCTTTATTTCTAGGCTTTAGCGGCTTGAAAGCTTTGCAAAACAAGACTATATCTACCGCCTTAGGGTTTCGACCCGTGACAGTTGAATTTTCTTTCACGGGCTAAAAGCCCCGGGAAGGAAAATTTCATTGCGATACTTCGTTTTACCCCTCAGTAAATCTTGATCGTAGTGAGAATAGGTGGACAGTTTTGTCGATTTATAAAAGCCAGTTAGAGCTAGAATTGATTGCTAAAGTTGAACCTGTCGTCACTAGTTTAAATTACCTTTTGCGCGACCTCGAAGTGCTCGGAAAAAGCTCACCTACCATTCGAATTACCATCGATAAAAGCTCGGAAGCAGTCGGTATTGACGATTGTGAGATCGTGCATCAAAAGCTCTCCCCTATGTTCGATCTTTGGGACCCAGTTCCTGGTGCTTATACTCTCGAACTCTCTAGCCCCGGTGAAGAAGCCCCCATGCGCCTCATCAGTCATTTTGAAGAAGCACTTGGCGGCAATATTCGTTTTGAAACACGCGAGGCACTTCCACTTCCTGAGCCCTTTAAACCCCGCAGAAGATGGGCTGGTAAATTAGAAAAAATTGATCAAGACAATAAGACCATATCCTTAAGTGATTCTATGGGAACCCACGTGGTTCCTTTTGAACAAATTCAATCAGCGTTTTGGGTGCGAGAATGGACCGCTAAAGATAATGCTCAAAACTCTTTAGGCCATAATAGGAAAGGAATGTAAAATGGGACTAAATATTACCGAGTTGGAAAAAGTTATTGATCAACTAGGAAAAGATAAGGGAATTGATAAACAATTGCTCATTTCTGCCATCGAAGAAGCTCTTTTGGCGGTGGCTCGTAAGAAGTATGGCCCCCTTCGAGAAATCGAAGCACGTTATAACGACGAATTAGGAGAAGTAGAACTTTTTCAATTCATGAACGTTGTTGAAAAAGTTAAAGATCGTGAAAAAGAAATTTCTTTCGATGAAGCTAAAACTTTCGATGAAAACGTTTTGCTCGGCGATAGTATCGGTATCAAATTAGACACCTCTCACATTTCTCGAATTGCAGCTCAAACTGCAAAACAAGTCATTGTTCAAAAAGTTCGCGATGCTGAACGCGAAATCATTTTCAACGAATTCCAACACCGTAAAGGTGAAGTCATTATGGGATTGGTCCGACGCGTGGATCGTGGAGCTGTCATTGTCGACCTCGGTCGCACAGAAGGCTACATGCCCATTAAGGAGCAAATTCCTGAAGAACCCTACAATCCCGGCGATAGAATTCAAGCTTATCTTTCGGATGTGCAATTAACTCCAAAAGGGCCAAGAATCATACTTTCAAGGGCTTGCCCAGAATACCTCATCACTCTCTTCTCAAATGAGGTTCCCGAAATTCGCGAAGGTTTGATTGAAATCAAAGGAGCCGCACGCGATCCAGGAGTGCGCGCTAAAGTGGCCGTAATCTCTAAAGACTCCGACATCGACCCTGTTGGAGCTTGCGTAGGCGTTAGAGGAAGCCGTGTACAAAATATCGTTCAAGAGCTTCGTGGAGAACGAATTGATATCGTTCCTTGGGATGAAGATATTTCACGTTTTGTGTGTAATGCACTCTCTCCTGCTGAAATTCAAAAAGTTATTATCGACGACGACAATCGTTCCATTGAAGTCATTGTGGGCGACGACAATCTTTCTTTAGCTATCGGTAAACGAGGGCAAAACGTAAGATTGGCCAGCCAATTAACAAAATGGAAATTAGATATTGTGTCTGAAACAGATATGGCTCTTCGCATGGCCGAAGCCAAATATCGCCTCATGCTCATATCTGAAGTTTCTGAAACTCAAGCGATGGCTCTCTTTCAAGGTGGCTTGAACTCAGCTCATGACGTTGTTGTGGCTGATGCTTCTCAACTCGCAGAGGTTCCAGGATTCGACGCTACAAGCGCTGAAACACTTATTAAAAATGCAAAGGCGTGTATCGCCAGCGGTGCCGCGGATCAACCCGTGCCCGAATCAATAACCAAACCCTTTACAAGTAAAAAGAAGGGCAAAGGCGGAAGCAAGGATGACTCTCAAGGCACTGAAATGTCTTCTATGGAAGAAAAGCTTAGAGCGGAACTCGCTGCCCACGAAAAGGAAAAAACATCTGAAGGCAAGTAATTGGCTTTTGATGAAAAAGGTGACGGCATGAAGGTATTTGAACTCGCTAAAGAATTAGACTTTAAGGCCTTAGAACTGATCGATAAGGTTAGAACTTTAAATCTTAAAATTAAAAATCACATGTCGGATTTAAGCGACGATGAAGTAGTTAAGATTAAAGAGTTTCTCGATTCTGAGAAAAAAGGTGTTGAAGAGGCGCCTAAAAAACGGATCCGCAAAACAGAATCATCGACTGTTAAAAGACGTCCCGTCGTTATAACGCGAACTAAAGAAATCACTGAAAATGCAGAATCGACTGCTGCTGTTTCTGATGGTGCGGCTGAAACTTCGCAAGAAGTAGAAACACAAATTCCAGTGCTTGAAACCAGCGCAGAACAAACAAGCGCTGAAATTGAAGCTCCTGCTTCTGAAGCTCCTGCGGAAGAAGTTGCTACCACTCCTATAACTGCGTCAGCTCCTCCGACTGCCGCTCCAGTGCAAGCTGCAACTCCAGCAACTCCTGCACCTGTTCAAAGGGTTGTAGAAACTCGCATTGAGCAGAAAAAAGAAAATGCCACACCTTCTCGCTATAGCGTTATTCGAGTGGCTTCAAAAGCGGCCCACGAAGAGCGCTTAGCTCGTCCGTTGATTGTTAAAGAAGCTCCCGAAGTTGAAGAAAAACCCGCCAGTTCTCGAAAAACTGCCGACGGAAAAACTGAAGGGGGCCAATGGACTGCCGATGGAATTATCCGCGAAATTCAACGCGAAGAAATTCAAAAGAAAAAAACTTCTACGCCCAAAGACGAAGAAGTTAATCTCTTCAAATCTACGGATTATTTACGTAGAGAGAGAGTCTACCAACCTAAGAAAAAGAAAGTGGCCATTGGCCGTGGATCTCAAAAAATATCCACTGTTGAAATGAGCTCTAAGAAAAAATTTGTAACATTCAATGACACTATGTCAGTAGTTGAATTAGCCGATCAGCTTCGCGTTAAGGTCATTGATGTTTTAAGAAAACTCGCCACACTCGGCGTAGAAAAACCTGACGATCTCGAAGGTCCGCAGGAATGGTTCCTCGATTTAGATACTATTCAAATCGTGGCTGGCGAATTTCAATATGAAGTCAAAGACGCCACAGTGTCTGAAGAGAAAATTATTCAATCTGCGCAGAACGCTAGCCCAGATGAAGATGCTAACTTAAAAGCTCGTGGACCTGTTGTGACCATCATGGGTCACGTCGATCACGGTAAAACTTCGATTCTCGATCTTATTCGTAAATCTCGTGTAGTGGCCGGCGAAGCGGGTGGAATCACTCAGCATATTGGCGCCTACATGATTGATTACGAACAAGCTTTAGCCAATCTTAAAGCTCTTCAGAGCACTAAAGAAGATGCTAAAAAAGCCAAGAAAGACAAAGCCAAAGAAGCTCCTAAAAAAAGCTCAACGGCTAAGCACTCAGACACTATCACTTTCTTAGACACTCCTGGCCACGCGGCCTTCTCAGCCATGAGATCTCGCGGCGCTAAAGTTACAGACATTGTTATTCTTGTAGTATCTGCAACTGAAGGTGTGATGCCTCAAACTCGCGAAGCTCTCGATCACGCTAAAGCTTCTGGAGTTCCTATTATTGTTGCCGTAAACAAAATGGATCTCCCTGACGCCAATTTTGATCGATCTCTTCAACAGCTTTCTGAGTTGGGACTTGTTCCTGAAGCTTGGGGTGGGGACACTATGTTTATTCCTGTGTCTGGTTTAACCGGACTTGGAATGGATAAGCTTTTAGAAGCCATTCAACTACAAGCGGAAGTTTTAGAACTTAAGGCTAATTTTGAAGTTGTTGCTGAAGGTTCAATTGTTGAAGCTCACTTAGATAAAGGTCGCGGTCCTATGGCGACTGCGCTCATTCAAAACGGTGTTCTCAAGCAAGGTGACTTCGTTGTTGCTGGTAAATGCTTTGGTCGAGTTCGCGCATTAATAGACGATCAAGGTCGACAAATTAAAGAAGCCGGCCCTTCCACACCCGTGGCAGTGCTTGGACTTGATTCTGTTCCAGAAGCTGGAGACCAGCTCAATGCTGTTAGCAATGAACGCGCCGCTAAAGATTTGATTGAACTTCGATCGACTAAGGAAAAAGAAGAAAAAGAAAAGAGCTCAAGAAAAATGAGCCTTGAAGATCTCTATCTTCGCATGAACGAAGGCAGCATTATAGAACTTCCGTTGGTGATTAAAGCCGACGTCAAAGGTTCTGCAGAAGCCATTCAAGGAGCCTTGCTACGATTACCTTCTGATAAAATCAGAATTAAAGTGGTCGCTTCTTCCGTAGGTGGAATTACAGAAAGTGACGTTCTATTAGCGTCTGCTTCTGGAGCCATCGTATTGGGATTCAACGTTCGTCCCGACAGCAAAAGCAAAAACGAAGCTGAACGCCGAGGCGTTGAAGTTAAGACATACGATATTATTTACAATCTCATTGATGATGTCAGAAAAGCCATGGAAGGCTTACTCACTCCTGAGACTAAAGAAGTTGAACTTGGAAAAGCTGAAGTTAGAAACGTCTTTAATCTCAGTAAATCTGGAACTGTGGCGGGTTGTTTTGTCATTGAAGGTAAAATTCCTCGAACAGCGCTCGTGCGATTGCTCCGCGATAGCCGCGTAGTTTACACAGGAAAGCTTTCAGGTCTTCGCCGATTTAAAGACGAAGCTAAGGAAGTCGCCAAAGGTTATGAGTGCGGTATGAGTTTAGAAAATTATATGGATATTAAAGTGGGCGATGTTATCGAAGCCTATAAGCATGAAAATGTGGCCGTCACTTTGGAATCTGCAAGTCCCAATAACAAGGGAAATCAGCCGCAAGCTTAAAGGAAATTTCGATGGGTTTAGCGCTGCTCTGGAAAAAAGCGGGACTTGGATCCCAAGATTTACTTTTTTCTTTTAAACGTACGTATTCGCTCAATTCTTTGTCGGGAAGATACGGCATTGGGCATAGTGGAACTCTTGACCCCTTTGCTGAAGGCCTCCTTTTAGTGGCTTGGAATGAGGGTTTAAAAATTCTTCATGCTTTTCAAAAACTTCCCAAAACCTATGAAGTTGAAATGCTCTTGGGCGTGACCTCTGCCTCTCATGACACCGAACTCACTTTAGATTTTTCTAAGGCTGAAGAATGCTTAGAAAAGGGAAAGCAAATCAGCGAAGAGTTTTTAAAGAAGTTCTTAGAAAAAAAGGTAGGTAGCTTTAAGCAAGTTCCTCCTCAATATTCAGCCATTAAAGTGAATGGTCATCGCGCCTATAAATTTGCACGCCGGGGCGAAAGCGTAGAGCTTAAGGCTCGCGATTCAACCCTTCATGCCGCCAAGCACCTCAGTTGGTCTACTGTTGAAGTTGAGGGTTACAGGCTGTGGAAATGGACCTTTGAAGTGAAAGTCTCTTCAGGAACCTATATTCGAAGTTTTGCACGAGACTGGGGGCAAGAGCTCGTGGGCCAAGAAGCTGTTTTAGACCGTCTTGTAAGAGTGGCCATAGGCCCCTTTCATAAAAGTGAAGAGAAATGTCCCTATTTCATTAAATTAAGTGATTTAGAGCAATACTTTGATGTGCTTTCTTTGAGCCAAGAGGAAACACGACAAGTGCGTCACGGGGTTATTCCTGCAATTCCCCAATCCAAGCGCGCTCAATTGCTTATGAGCCCCTCTGGACAAGCCGTGGCTTGGAGAGAGGCGGGAAATCCGCGTTTGGCTCGTGTTTTCTCAGGCGACCCCTTTGCCTCTGCTGCATCCATGCCGATTTCAGGTCTTTCTGAGAAGAGCTTGGTTGCCTCGTCAGTAAAAATACACTAAATAAATGCCGATAATTAGGAGAAAAAGATAATGTCGATTACCCGCGAAGAAAAAACGAAAGCTATTGAGCAAAGTCGTCTACACGACAAAGATTCAGGTTCTGCTGAAGTTCAAATCTCAATCATTACTAAAAGAATTAACAATTTGACTGGTCACTTCAAAACCCACGTCAAAGACTTCCATTCAAGAAATGGACTTTTGAAACTTGTCGGACAGCGTCGTCGTTTGTTGACCTACCTTCGCAATGTTTCAGCAGATCGTTATAATAAGCTAGTTGGCGAACTTGGATTACGTAAGTAGTCTTAACCTGTTAGCCAAAAACAATTTTTCTAACGAAATAAAAGCTTAAGGATCACACATGGCAAAACTCAATAATCCCGTTAAAGTTGAAACTGAATTTGGCGGACGTAAATTAACAATTGAAACTGGGCGCTTTGCAAAACAAGCTCACGGTTCCGTCTATATCAGCTACGGCGAAACATCGGCATTAGTGACTGCTGTGGGTGCTAAACAACCTAAAGAAGGTATCGACTTTTTCCCTCTGACTATCGAATTCCAAGAAAAATTTTACGCTTCAGGAAAAATTCCTGGAGGTTTCTTCCGTCGCGAAGCTAAACCTTCTGATTGGGCCACACTCAATGCTCGTATGGTTGATCGTCCTCTTCGTCCACTTTTTCCAGAAGGTTATCGCAACGAAACTCAAGTTGTTGTGACATTAACTTCCTATGACAACGAAAATGAAGCTGAATGTATTGCGGGAGTGGGCGCTTCTGCGGCTCTTCTTATCAGCGACATTCCATTCGACAATCCTATCGCGACTGTTCGAGTGGGTCGTCTCGATGCTAAATTTGTTGTTAATCCCACACCCATTCAACAAGAAAGTTCCGACGTTAATATTCTAGTCTCTGCCACTAAAGACGCTATCGTCATGGTAGAGGGTGGTGCGGATTTTGTTTCTGAAGAAATTTTCTTAGACGCTTTATTTTTTGGCTTCGAACAAGCTCAACATCTCATTGCCCTTCAAGAAAAACTTCAAAAAATTGCTGGTAAAACTAAACGTCCATTAGTTTTAGCTCCAAAAGAAGACGCCCTTATTGAAGACGTTAGAAAAATTGCACTTCCTCAACTTGAAAAAGCTTATTCTATTAAAGAAAAACAACAACGCTACGAAGCTTTAGACGCTACTAAAAAAGCTGTTCTCGAAGCTTTTAAAGGCAAAGCACCTGAAGGCGTTGAAGCTGCGGCATTCGATAAAAAAGTCGATAAAGCTTTGTCTGAAGTTAAAAAAGATTACGCTCGTCAATACACTATGACAAAATCTGTTCGTATCGACGGACGTAAATACACTGATGTTCGAACAATTGAAACTGAAGTGAATGTGCTTCCTCGAGTTCATGGATCTTCACTTTTCACTCGTGGTGAAACTCAAGCGCTGGCTATTGTGACTCTAGGAACTGGAGAAGATGAGCAATTGATTGATAGCGTTCGCGGTAAATTCAATAAACGCGTTATGCTTCATTACAACTTCCCTCCTTATTGTGTAGGTGAAGTGGGTCGCTTTGGTGGAAACTCTCGACGTGAAGTGGGTCACGGAATGTTAGCGGAACGCGCTATTTCTTCGGTTATTCCAAATCCTGAAACTTTCCAATACACCATTCGAATCGTATCTGAAGTTCTTGAAAGTAACGGTTCGTCTTCTATGGCTACAGTATGTTCATCTTCAATGGCTCTCATGCAAGCCGGTGTGCCCGTGAAAAACGCCGTAGCTGGTATTGCTATGGGTCTTATGTCTGAAGGTGATAATGTTGTCGTTCTTTCTGACATCTTGGGTGATGAAGATCACTTGGGCGATATGGACTTCAAAATTTGTGGAAGCAAAGATGGTATTTGCGCCGTACAAATGGATATGAAAGTTAAAGGCCTCACCAAGGAAGTCTTGCGCAAAGCTCTTCTTCAGGCTCGAGACGGTCGTCTTCATATTTTGGGCGAAATGGAAAAAACTATTACTGAAGCCAGTAAAGAAGTTTCTAAATTTGCTCCAAGATTCACCACTCTTAAAATTAGCACTGAACGCATTAAAGACCTCATCGGCCCTGGTGGTAAAAACATCAAAGGCATTGTGGCTCAAACAGGCGTTAAAATCGACATCGACGACGATGGAACAGTTCATGTTTCTTCTGTTGATCCAGAAGCTACTGAAAAAGCTCTTGAACTTATTGCCAACCTTACAGCTGAGCCTGAAGTTGGAAAAGTTTATATGGGCACAGTTGTGAAGATTGTTGAGTTTGGTGCTTTTGTAAATATCATGCCTGGTTGTGATGGATTGTTGCACATTTCTGAAATCGACAACAATCGAATCAACCGCGTGACAGATGTGCTTCAAGACGGCGATCAAGTTCCTGTTAAGGTGCTTGAAATCGATCGTTCTGGAAAAATTCGCTTAAGTCGCAGAGCGGCCCTTGCTTCTGCGCAAGGCGAACAAGTACAGCAATAGGCGCATTTAGTCAGGTATAAATTTACGCATATAGATTCTCCGGAATTATTCGGTTAAGTTTCTATTCATGTCATCAAATGAACCTATTATTCTTCGCTGGAAAAAATTAAACGCTAAAGCTCTCATTCCCAAAGTGGCTACCGCAGGTGCCGCTTGTTTTGACCTTTGCGCGGCTCTCGACGCTCCTATGACCATTAAACGTGGTCAGGTGAATGCCATCCCAACAGGATTGGCTGTTGAAATCCCACAAGGTTTTGAAATGCAAGTGCGGGCGCGAAGTGGTTTGGCCTTTAAACATGGATTCACTTTGGTCAATGGCATTGGCACGATTGATTCTGACTATCGTGGTGAAATAAAAGTATTAGCGACATTATTGGCCCAAGACGAACTCATCGTTCAACCTGGCGATCGCATTGCACAGGCTCTGATTAGTCCAGTTCCTCAAGTTCAACATTTAGAAGTAGAAGAACTCGATAGCACTCAAAGAGGAGCTGGTGGCTTTGGTTCCACTGGAATCGTGAGCCAAGTCGGACAGGGCCAATAGTGATGTCGCAAGCTGTAGTGGTTGTAGGCTCGGGACAGATGGGTGCAGGGATTGCTCAAGTCTGCGCTCAATCGAATTACACAGTGGCTCTTTGGGACGCCAATCGCGATGCTCTTGAACGAGCGAAAAGCAACATAAAAAATAGCCTCACAAAACTCAGCGAAAAAAAATTAATTACAGAAAGCGTAGAGGCTATCATGGCTCGATTACGCTTTTGTTCTGTACTGGATGAAGTGCTCAATCCTGCCCCCAGTGTTGTGATTGAAGCCATCACAGAAAATTTCGAAGTTAAAAAAGAATTATTTCAAAGAATGGATTCACTCCTTCCCAAGGATTGTATTTTTGCTTCCAACACAAGCTCTATTAGCATCACCAAGCTTGCAGCTGTGACTCAAAGACCCGACAAAGTTATCGGCATGCATTTCATGAATCCTGTGCCTATTATGAAATTAGTTGAAGTGATCAAAGGACTCAGGACATCTGAAGCTACCCAAAAATTCATCAACGAGATGGCTCTTAAGCTTGGAAAAACAACTGTGCAATCGAATGATAAGCCAGGATTTATCGTCAACAGAATTTTAATGCCCATGATTAACGAAGCTTGTTTTGCACTCGAAGAAAATTTAGCCAGCGCTGAAGACATCGACACAGCTATGAAACTGGGCACCAATCAACCCATGGGACCGCTGGCTCTTGCAGATTTCATTGGGCTCGACACCTGTCTTTTTATCATGCAGGTGCTCTTTGAAGGTTTAGGCGACAGTAAATATCGACCCGCTCCCTTGCTTCGACAATATGTTGAAGCGGGTTATTTAGGAAGAAAATCTAAACGCGGATTTTTTCAGTATTAAGAAGTGGCCAGTAAAAATGCTGTCACTTCGCATTTAACAGTAGACGAAGTCTCTAAAGTCAAAAATCTGACTGATTCACTCTATAAGTTAAGCCATTAGCTATGCCGATAAGCTTTGGAGCATGTCGTATTTTAACTGGAATTTTAAAGTAAAGAATTTTTTAAAATCTTTATTTTTAAGCTTCTTATTTCTTTTCAATATTCATCAACTACAGGCCACAGTTAATTTTTCAGCGCTTGATTGTCTTAAAATTCTTGTAAAAGTTGTCTCTCCAAAAAAGGACACTGATAAAAAGGCAAGATTTGCTCCGCTAGAAGTTCCTGAAATAAAAGCATTAGAAAAATCTGCTGAAAATTCCGAGCGAGCACCTGAGCGGGCCATTTTCTCCCCCCTTGAGCTTCAGGCTTTCCAAAATAGAAATGCTGTTGAATCTGTAGCTATTGATCATGCTCCGACCAATAAACCACATACAAATTCTGGCGGTATGGGCGTGGTTGAAAGAGGCTTTATTCCACAAAGAAGAGAAGCCGTGGCTATTAAAAGAGCAAAAAATGATTCAACAGAAGATAATCTACAAAGAGAAATAAAAACATTACAAAAGCTAAATTCTGGCGAAACTCCACCTAGCGAAATTCCAAGATATTATGGAAATTCAGTTAATAAAGATTGGCAAACAGAACTCTACACGGATTGGGTAGAAGGAAAAACCTTTCTTAATGCCCATAAACTTCCACTTAAACTCAATCAATACGTGGGTGGCAGCAAAGAAGTGCTTCGCCAATTACAAAGTTTATTAAGGGCTCTAGATTGGATGCATAACAAAGGTGTTCTTCATTTAGATGTGAAAGGTGCCAACGTGATGCTACGAGAGAACGGATCTTTAAAACTTCTTGATTACGGAACGGCCGCTGAGTTTGACACCATAAAGGGTGGGGGGCTTCTTGAGCCGGCCTTTGGTTACACCGAAACCTATGCCTCTCCTGAATATCGAGCACTTTTCGCAGAACAAATTAAAAAAATGAAAGCAAACAATGAACCCATAAGTACAGACTTAGTGGGTCCTAAATCTGATATTTATTCCGTAGGTGTGATGATTCAATTTTGGTTAAAAAAACAATTTGACCCTAAGACAAACACTTGGCCCAAAGACATGCCTGAATCTATACAAGCTCAATATTTAATATTGGCCGATATCGCCTCAAGAATGACTGAATTTTCTGTGGCCAAAAGAATGGGAGCTATAGAAGCTATTCAAGAATTAGGATTTGTGGCTCAAAGTTTAAAATAAATCGTGAAGTTCATCTCGGCGAAGAGTTGTGAGCAAACAAAAATAATCCTCGCCAATAAATTTATAGAAATTTGTAATAGGCACTTCAGTAAAAAGAGGCTTATATCGATTTGGATATTCTAGAAATTGCGCATTGAGATGCTCTAAGGCTTTTTGACCTTGATCGGATGTCTTTAAATATCCACTAATTGGTTTAAGAAGTGCTAGTCTTGTAATTTCATCCGTTATGATTTTATGAGCCGCATTCCAATCTATCGCCGTAGCCACATCAAGAAATCCATGACCTATCGAAACATAAAGCATAGAAAGCATCATGGCCGATTCTGCAGGATCCGCAGAAGAAAAAGCTGTCGAAAAATCCCCATTATCTTCATCAATACCAACTGACATTTTATAAAATAATTTTCTTTTTATAATAGCAATGTTTTCTTTAGAGATTAACTTTTTAGTGGCTCTTTGATTAAAAAAATCATCCATGAAATGCAGAATGATTCTATATTTTTCGGCAATGGGTCCGGCAATTTCAAATGGAACTGAGGAGAAGGGCAGATGAAATCCCACATCATGTAAATAATGGTTTAAATTTAGAGAAGGATCGTGAAGAGGAAGTTCTAGATGATCGGCAAAACGTCTTACATAATATTCTGCTGAATTTTCTTTTTGAAGGTAAAAGCCTACAGGAATAAGAGGCTTATTAAGAGAATGAAGTTTTTGATTGGCCAACCTTAAGGTTTTAATAATTTCAGTCGGGTCGGGTATCTTAAGAGTTTCATGATCAACTATTTTAAAACCTAAAAATTCAGCAAAAGTTTTTCCAAACGCATCAAGGGGTCGTCGAGGATCGCCTTGTGAATCGTATTTCACACTTGTGTGGGTGGAAAACCAATAAGGAGATATTTTTTTTAATGTTAAAATTTGCCCACCATGAATGGCGCGTTCAGTATTTTCAAGTTTAACAGAAACGGTGTCGGGAGCTGTTAGGGCACCAAAATCTTCTTCGCGATCAGCCACACCTAATTTATTTTGAACTTCAATTAAAAAACGCATGCAGCCTATGTCAATTTTAGCAAAGGGAGTGGCTCTTAAATTAGAACAAATGAGAGCATTGATGGTCAGCAAAAAAAATAAGACTCTAAAATTGGAGATTCTTAAGATTTTCACTTGTGTAGCGCTTTAGCATTTTGGCCCTAGTCTTACTAGGAAGAACTTAGAGACTAGGCTCTTGATCTATCTTTGGGTCAGGTTCAGTTAAGCATAGATAATGGTAAACGGCTTGAATGATGTTGGAATCATGTCTTCTTTTAGTTGCCGGTAGATGGTCTTCACGAATTGTATCTAATACCATTCTTAGATTCTTACGTTGATCATAAGATTCTGATTTCAACCAATGCTCATAAACATCCACAGCTAAAGCTGCAATTTTAACTAGTTCTGGAAGACTTTTTGTGTAAACTCGCCTTGGAAATCCTTGCCCATTATGAAGCTCATGGTGGTTAAGGATCATCTGAAGTGCAGTTTCTGTAACGTTTTTAAATTTATCTACGGCAACAAAATGAGATTGAGCGGGATGTTTTTGATAAACCGCTAAAAAGCCCTCAGGCAATTTTTCCTGATTTACAAAGAGTTTTGCCATATCCCTATTGCTGGAATTTTTAAGAGCAAAATCCATCAAAATGGTGGAGGCGGTAATGTCCATAAATGCAGAGCGAGTGGCATGACCATTGGCCATAGCAAAAACAAAACAAAGCGCACGGATGGCTTCGAAACTTTGATTGTTTTTTAAATTGGGTAGGGTTTGAAGAATTTGAATTTCATAGTTTTGAAGATCCTCGAAGACTTCGTTGACTATGATTTCCGAAATTTTAGACAATTGATCTGTAGCCTTTTCTGGGAGCACATCTTCTCTTAAAAGATGAAGATAGAGATCCGTAATAAGCTCTTGAGTTTCCTTGCGAAAACTGGATTCACTAGAATTAGGTTTTGGAAATTTTTTATAACGAAGTCGCCATTGTTCAGTAGGGCAATATAGACGAGAGTCGGCATGCGCCTGTAGTTTTAATTGATGTTCTCGGCTAAACTCAGTGCCCGCATCTAACCAGCGCACATAACGGCGCGACTCTGGCATACGGACATAAATATCAACCGCGCAGGATCCATCAGAAGTGAGCGGTATTTTAGGCAATACCACAAACTCAGCTTGCGTTGCGGGATGAGCGTATTTGGGTCCAAATTCCATAGTCTTATGTAAATTCGGCATTTTGCCCGCGAAAGTTTAATTGTGCGCGAAGAAACGGGCCTGGCTCAATCAATTCACTATTGACACACTGCATAATATAATTTAAAAGCGCTCCATATGAAAAAAATACTAAGTTTAGTGACTCTTTCGGTGATTGTTTCCTTCACATTTGCTGGGGGAGACGATTCCAAACCTAAAAAGCCAGAACAACGTAGAGTTCGAGTAAGACCTCAAATTCAACAAGAAGAACAAAGCACGCAAATTGTAGAGCGCTATGAAGTGGTACCGGTTCTTGTTTGGGGTATTCGATATTATTCTTGTGTGAATCCTTATACTGGTTGCGTTTATCACCAACCCGTTCAGGAATGGTTTGTTCAATATGTTAAAGTTTATGTTGGAAATCAAATCATTTACAATAACGTAGTTCGTCCAATCCCACGCGAAAACGTTAGAAATTATCAAAACAATCAAGGCGTAAGAGATTACCAAGATTTCTCACAAGATGATCAGTTTTATCACCCTTAAAAATTAAACTAACGAATTTATTGATTTAATTACGAAATCCCAGGACCGTTTCTTCGCGCACAATTAAAATCACTCATAGGCGCGGATTTCGGCGTCGGGTGGCCAAGGAATAGAAAAGCGCTTGTTCTTAAGAGCAGGTGCTTTTTGAAAATTATTAAAATAGAGCTGTTCGGGGTTTTGCCCCTTCACTTGAAGGCTAATTTTTTTAGGAAATGCACTCTTTGGAAGAATCTCAAGAGTCATTGAGTCTATGCCAATTTCATCAGCTTTTTTGGATTCCATAAATATTTTATGAATCTCAGGGCTCGCACTCTTAAGTGATATTTTAAATTTAGAATCAAAACACGCATAAAATGCCACTTCGCTATCCTTAAGAGCCTTGAAACAATTGAGCATCATCGAAAGTTTTGTAGAACTAATACTTCGATAGAAACTAAACTTAGGAGCCACACCTACAAGAGTCATTAGTTCATAGCCATGATCGTTATATAAATTTAACTGATAGCTACCCAAAGGGCTGTCTGTTTTAATTTCAACAGCATTATCCTTTAATCGATAAGACAAGCGGCCTGTAAGCACATTTAAATTATCAAACAATTGAAGTATGAGAGAAGTTTTGCCTTCGATTTTAAATGAAGTTTCAAAATTTTGTGTGTCTCGTAAAGTTTTGCCCCATTGATAAAATGCTTCTCGAACGGGGTCTAACGAATCTTGGGCAAGTGTCTTATGTGAAAGAAAAAAAACAAATAGAAAAAGTAAGTTTATTGATAATATTTTTTTATTTAACATGTCCGGTCTTAGCATTACTCGCTCCCGCCGAATTAGAGCGCAGTGAGGCTTCTCGAGGTTGTATAGGTATAAAATTATTGAGGTCTTTTTCAAAATCAATCAGTATGTTTCTAAACTTTTCAACTTGTTTTTTATTTAAGTAAAACTTCTTTCCATCAACTGTTTGAAATTCAATTTTCTCTAAACTTTCATTTTGTGTTTGAACAATTTTGTTCATTTCTTTTAACAAAGCCAATCTTTTATCTGCTAATTCACCTTGAGAAGACGAGATTGGGACTTCGCCCCAAACATCGTTAAGAACTCCCGTCAATTGATTATAGGTTGAGGGTGGTTTTTTTGAAAAACAATGAATGATTTTCTTAAATATAGCTTCACTCTCACTCAAACGACCCGCTTGAACTAAAAACACGGATTTCATAATCTTATCGGGATTTGATTCAAGCTCTTCCACCAACTCTGGAGCTAATAAACTAAAAACGGTCATATTAGAATTTGAACAACCAAAATCATAAAAAACTATATTGAGTACTTGTGGGTCTGAAAAAGAATATTTTCTCTTTCCTGAATCATTAGAAAACAAAGAATCTATTTTAAGAGCTGCCGCTTGACCTTCGGGTCCGTCAATTCGCGTTTGTTTAAGTAATTTAATCAATTCTTGATTTTCAGGAGAATAGTCGGATTTTTTCTCTACATTCTTAATATTGGGATTTAGATTTTCCTTAACAACATCAGCACCAGAATAAACTGTACCGCTTATGAAAAACAAACTTAAGTAAAGTTCAAACTTATATTTAAATTTCATCATATTTTATTCCCTAACCTCTAGGGTTCTACCCAAGTTTTGTTTAGACCAGGCATTAAACAGTCTTTGGCAATCCGGTCGAATTCTTACACAACCCACAGTAGAGAATTCAGGCTCATCAATTACACTATTGGGGTTGCTAAATTGATCGGAACTATGAACAAACAATTCACCTCTATGAGTCCTAAAGTTTTTGGGAGTAATATAGACTCCATTCATTCCACCCCAACTACTTTTAGAACTAGTAACGGCATTTATATTATAAGTTCCTACAGGAGTTTTACCGGCAGTAAACTTTGAATCAAAAACCCAACATCGTCTTCCTTTAGAGGTAGTTCCAGATTTCCAATCTCCCTCTTGTGTCACTCTTGAAAAATTCCCATATCCTACAACCCTAAGAGATTTACCACTCACTGGATCTGTCTCTCCATTTCTATAAGTAGCTGGATTATTTTCAGACCATCGAGTAATCCCACGACCAAGGGCTTCACATTTTAGATATTCACCATTCAAAGGGCCGAATGTAATATAACCAGAATGACATCTATCAGAAGGTAAAACTACCAAGGCGCTATTTGGAGCAGCTCCTCCAAAAGGAGTTTTGGACCTTTTTATATCACGCCCCACGGCCAGGGCTTCATCGATTTTATTTCCAGAATGACCGCCACCAAATATTCCATTTTTTCCAAAAAATGATTTTTGACCACTGCTATTGGAAGACGATTTTAATTGATCCAAAAAAGTACATCCTCCCAATGAGAGTGCCAGCAATAGATAACTGAGCATGCTCTGAACCCTGATTTTCCCCATCTACACGTATTATGAGAGGCTTTTTCTTAACACGCAATTAACAAAAATGAGAAAATCAGCTAAACCCCGGATACTCCTAAAAAAATAAATTTTCTTCATGTCTAGCACGTATTAGGGGCCGCCCGCGCCTCTGCGGTCAAAACCTCTAGGGCGAAGTGCTGGATATGAAGAAGATTTTCTTATTGGAGCATCTTGGGACTTGGGATTTGGGCTGCTAGGATAGGGGCCAATGCCAGCAACTCGAAGTAACTTTTGGTCCGATATCTTCTTAGCGCCCGAACATATTGAATTAGCCGAAATGGCGCGAAAATTTGCTCAAAAAGAAATCACTCCCAAAGCTGCCGAAATCGACAGTCAACATCGCTTTCCCTCTGAAATAATTTCCCAAATGGCTGAAATGGGTTTCATGGGAATCATGGTGGCTCCAGAGTGGGGTGGTGCGGGTTTAGACGCTCTTTCATACACCACTGTATTAGAAGAAATCTCAGTCGCCTGCGCCTCTACATCAGTGATCATGTCGGTCAACAACAGCTTGGTTTGTCACCCTATAGAAAAATATGGATCTAAAGAAATCAAAGAAGAATTCTTAAAAGATTTAGCCACAGGAAAAAAACTAGGTTGTTATTGCTTAAGTGAACCCGGCAGCGGATCCGATGCTGCTGGCATGAAAACCACAGCCGTAAAAAAAGGCAATAAATGGATTCTCAATGGCGTGAAAAACTTTATCACAAACGGAAAACAAGCCGATGTGGCTGTGGTTTATGCCATCATCGACCCCTCAAAAAAACACAAAGGTATTGGGGCTTTCGTGGTCGATGCTAAAGCCAAAGGTTATAGCGTTGGAAAAGTCGAAGACAAATTAGGCATCAATGGCTCTAGCACCACTCAAATTATTTTAGAAAATGTGGAAGTTTCTGAAAATGCGCTCATCGGAAATGAAGAAGACGGATTTAAAATCGCCATGGACACTCTCGATGGTGGTCGCATAGGCATTGCAACTCAAGCTGTGGGTATTGCTCGCGCCGTATTAGAAGAAGCCACACTTTACTCTCTTGAGCGAAAAGCCTTTGGGCAAGAAATTGCTCATTTCGGTTCGATACAAAATTACTTAGCAGACATTGCCACCCACACGGATGCAGCCCGATTATTAGTTCGAGCGGCCGCTAAGAAAAAAGATAGCGGACAAAGATATTCTCGCGAAGCTTCTGAAGCAAAACTTTTTGCCGCGGAAAAATGTATGGAGTCTGCTGTTAAAGGCGTTCAAATTCTTGGAGGCTATGGCTACATCAAAGAATACGCCATGGAACGTCATTTTAGAGACGCTAAAATTACTGAAATTTACGAAGGCACCAGCGAGATACAACGCTTGGTAATTGCAAATAGTCTTTATAAAGATTGCACATCTTAAGAAGGAGATTGAAAAAGTGGATTGTTGTTCTTGTGATACAAAATTATGGAAAAGCTCGATAGCGAGAAAGTTCGTTATGGGCCTTACGGGTTTAGCCCTATGTGGATTTGTTTTCGTCCACATGAGTGGCAATATGCTCATTTTTAAAAGTGCTGAGGCCTACAATATGTATGGACATGGCATCACCGGAAATCCTCTCTATCCGCTGATTTCGTGGGGACTCATCGGAGTTGTTATATTGCACGTTCTTTGCGCTGTATCACTAACCTGGGAAAATCAAAGAGCGCGTGACGTAGCTTACGCTATGCCCACCAATAATGAAAAAGCGGCAAGCCTCGCTTCACGTAGCATGGCTGCCACAGGTTCTATCATTGCAGTCTTTATTGTGCTTCACTTACTAGGTTTCAAATACGGCGCCTATTATGAAGTCACCTACGGAGATCACACCGTACGCGACCTGCACAAACTCATTTTAGAAGTTTTTCGTAATCCTGTTTATGTTGTTTGGTATGTCTTTGCGCTCATTCCACTGGGATTTCATTTGAGCCACGGTTTTTCGTCGGCTTTTCAATCGCTTGGATTTTCACATCCGAAATGGAGCCCTCTTATTAAAACACTGGCCTGCATTTACGCCATCGTTGTGGCGGCAGGTTTTATGTCTCAACCCCTATATGTCTTTTTCTTCGCGAGGTAAGCAACGATGACTATTTTAGATGCAAAAATTCCATCAGGCCCCATTGAAAAAAAGTGGTCTAATCGAAAATTCGAAAACAAATTGGTGAATCCAGCCAACCGACGTAAATACACCGTCATTTGCGTGGGCACTGGACTTGCTGGTGCAGCGGCTTCTGCGGCCTTAGGTGAACTTGGCTATAACGTAGTCACACTTTGCTATCATGATTCTCCTCGTCGAGCGCATTCCATTGCTGCCCAAGGCGGAATCAATGCTGCAAAAAATTATCAAAACGATGGCGATTCTATTTACCGTCTTTTTTACGACACCGTAAAAGGTGGAGATTATCGTGCACGCGAAGCCAACGTTTATCGTTTAGCTGAACTTTCTGTAAACATCATTGATCAATGCGTGGCCCAAGGGGTTCCCTTCGCGCGTGATTACGGCGGATTGCTCGACAATCGATCTTTCGGAGGCGCTCAAGTGTCTCGAACATTTTATGCTCGAGGACAAACAGGACAACAGCTTTTACTCGGTGCTTATTCCGCTATGATGAGACAAGTTAATGAAGGCAAAGTTAAACTTATGCCTCGTCGTGAAATGCTCGACCTCATCACTATCGACGGCAAAGCTCGCGGAGTCACTGCTAGAAACGTCGTTACTGGTGAACTCGAAACATACACAGGTGATGCCGTTCTTCTTTGCACAGGTGGCTACGGAAACGTTTTCTACCTCTCAACGAATGCTAAAAACTCCAACTGTACGGCCGCATGGCGAGCTCATAAAAAAGGAGCTTTCTTTGCCAATCCTTGTTACACACAAATTCACCCCACCTGTATTCCAGTAGCAGGAGATCACCAATCAAAATTAACTTTGATGAGCGAATCTCTTCGTAACGATGGTCGCGTTTGGGTGCCTAAAGCTAAGGGTGACAAACGTTCGCCCGATCAAATTCCTGAGTCAGATCGAGATTATTATTTAGAAAGAATTTATCCAAGTTTTGGAAATCTAGTTCCTCGCGATGTGGCTTCTCGTAACGCCAAAAAAGTTTGCGACGAAGGTCGTGGAGTAGGGGAAAGCGGTTTATCTGTATACCTCGATTTCCGCGATGCCATTGAGCGCCAAGGCGAAGCCACTATTCGTGGACAGTACGGAAATTTATTTCAAATGTATGAAAAAATTACCGACGAAAATCCCTATAAAGTGCCTATGAGAATTTATCCTGCCGTTCATTACACAATGGGTGGCCTATGGGTAGATTACAATCTTATGTCGACTGTTCCGGGTCTTTTTGTACTGGGTGAAGCCAATTTCTCTGACCATGGAGCCAATCGCTTAGGTGCTTCGGCTCTAATGCAAGGTTTAGCGGATGGTTATTTTGTAATTCCTTATTGTGTTGGAAATTATTTAGCAGGATCAAAACTTGAAAAAGTTACACCACAAAACGACGCTGTAAAAGCATCACTCAATGAAGTTGAGGAGCAAAACAAAAAATTGCTCAACATTAAAGGAAATCAAAGCGTCGATAGTCTCCATAGAAAACTTGGAAAAATTATGTGGGATCATTGCGGAATGGGAAGAAACGAAGAAGGGCTTAAATTTGCTCTTAAAGAAATTCCAAAGATAAAAGAAGAATTCTTTAACAATGTAGCCATCCCAGGATCAGGCGCAGAAATGAACCAAGAGCTTGAGAAGGCTCAGCGCTTAGTGGATTTCATTGAACTCGGTGAATTGATGTGCACAGATGCTCTCGAAAGAAAAGAATCTTGCGGCGGACACTTTAGAGAAGAAAGCCAAACACCTGAAAACGAAGCTCTGCGAGATGATGAAAATTTCTGTCATGTTGCAGCTTGGGAATATCAAGGCGAAGGCAAAACTCAAAAACTCCATAAAGAAAAACTAGAGTTTGAAAATGTTAAACTAACTCAAAGAAGTTATAAATAAAGGGACGTATAGACATGAGCGCACATAGCAGTACCAATCACACTAACAGCTCTCAAAAAAAACTTTCGCTAACACTCAATGTTTGGCGCCAAAAAAACCAAAGTGAAAAGGGTGATTTTGTTCAATACAAAATTAAAGATGTTTCAACCGATGTTTCTTTTTTAGAAATGCTTGATATCTTAAACCAAGAAATCATTTCTAAGGGCGATGAGCCCATAGCTTTCGATCATGATTGTCGAGAAGGCATTTGTGGATCTTGCGCGATGGTGATTAACGGAAATCCTCATGGTCCCGACAAAGGAACCACCACTTGCCAGCTTCACATGAGACGCTTTCAAGATGGTGAAACTCTTTGGATTGAACCATTCCGCGCGCGCGCCTTTCCAGTCATTAAAGATCTTAGTGTGGACCGCTCCGCATTCGATAGAATTATTGCCAAAGGTGGATTCATCTCTGCCAACACTGGCTCGCCTGCCGATGCTAACGCTCTACCCATTCCCCACACCAACGCAGAACTTGCTTTTGATGCTGCTGCTTGTATTGGTTGTGGCGCGTGTGTAGCGGCCTGTAAAAACGCATCCGCCATGCTCTTTGTATCTGCTAAAGTTTCTCACCTTGCATTACTTCCTCAAGGAGAGGCCGAGCGAAACGATCGAGTTCTAAGCATGGTTGGACAAATGGATGAAGAAGGTTTTGGAAATTGCACTGTGACTGGTGCCTGTGAAGCCGCATGTCCGAAAGAAATTAGTCTCGAAAACATTGCTCGACTCAATCGTGAATTCGGCAAAGCTTTAATTACAAAACGATAGGTTAAAAATGCAAAATAAGATTTCAAAATCTAAATTTTCTTTCAATTCTAAAGAGATCAACATTGTAGGTCTTAAAAGTTGGAAGCAAAATCAATCGCTCAGCAAAAAAATTCCTTCAGCACTCGTTGAAAGGATGCTCAGTAAAACACCTAAAAAGGGTTTAGAAAAAGCTACTGTTTTAAAATTCCCTCTTACTGAGGGAGGTCTTTTAGCCATTGCTATTCTTAACGATCCTAAAACTTCTATCCAATCTTGGCACACCCAAATCAAAGACGCGTTGATAGCTGCATTCAAAGATAAAGATTTGAATAGTGTTCAATGCGATTTCAGTGAACTTGGATCAGAATGGGAAGAAATCAGTTTAGATTTACTGGGAAGTTTAGCAGTTCTCTCACAATGGAAATATCCTAAGCAAACTCAAGAAAAAGATGATGAAAAAGTCAAAACTTTCAATATAAAAATTGACAGCAAAAAAAGTCCTGCGGAAATTACTAAAATTTTTCAAAAAGGGGAATGTCTTGGCGAAAAAGCGTCTATAGTGAGAACACTTTCTCACATTCCGCCAAATTATTTAACTCCGGAACTTTACCTCAACAAAATTCAAAAAATTGCAAAGGATAATGGTCTCGCTTGCAGTTTTATGAATGAAAAGGAACTCACAAAAAAAGGCGCCGGTGCTTTTCTTGCAGTTGCTCGCGCCAGCGCCAATCGCGATGCGGGTATTGTAAAGCTCAGCTACAAAGGCCCTAAGGCTAAAAAGAAAATCACTTTCGTCGGTAAAGGAATTTGCTTTGATACGGGCGGATATAATCTAAAGCCAGGCAACTATATGCTCGGCATGCACCAGGACATGACCGGATCGGCCATTGCATTGGCCATGATTTCACTAGCAGCCAATTTAAAATTACCCTACGATTTTGAAGCCTACCTCGCTCTAGCTGAAAACCATGTTTCACCGAATGGTTTTAAAATGAATGATGTTGTTTACGCCTGTAACGGTAAAAGCATTGAAGTCATTCACACCGATGCTGAAGGAAGAATGGTGCTCTCCGACACTCTAAGTATTGCGACTGAGTCAAAACCCGATTACGTATTCGACTACGCTACACTCACGGGTTCTTGCATTCGCGCAATAGGCACAGGACGCGCCGGAATATTCTCAAATCAAGAAAGCAAATTACCCTTAGCCTTTAAAGCGGCTGAAAAATCTGGTGAAGCTGTTTGGACTTTTCCAATCGGCGCAGAATACGAAGAACGATTAAAATCAAAAGTCGCCGATCTTCGACAATGCGATGATGCCCCCAATGCTGATCAAATTATTGCGGCCACTTTTTTAAATCATTTTGTAGCCAAGGAGTCCCTATGGTTTCATATGGATCTCTCTACATGTGATCATAAAGGTGGGCTAGGTTGGTTGCCCGAAGAATCATCGGCCTTTGGTTTGCGCTGGACTCTAGCCATGATCGAAGTGCTCGAAAAAAATAAATAATAAATGGCTAAAAAAAACTCTTTTAGAGCTATTCAAGATATGAAAAGCTTTGAAGAGTTTTGGCCCTTTTATCTTCATGAACATTTACACCCCATCAATCGCGGCCTGCATTTATTGGGTTCTTTTTTATCACTTCTTTTATTGGGATATTTTTCCTACAATCAAGCTTGGATAAAAATCTCTTATTGTTTTTTAGTGGGCTATTTATTCGCCTGGATTGGACACTTGTTCATTGAACACAATCGTCCCGCCACCTTTAAGGCTCCATTTTGGTCTTTTGCCGGTGACTGGAGAATGTTTTACTTTTTCGCAACGGGTCGTCTTAAAGCTGAATATAAACGACTTAATCTTCTTTAAAGCCTCTCAAGATGCTTTCCCTTGTTAACGTTTCGTTAAGACTAATTGAACTCAATTTTTGATGTCAATTTCCGATACTAATGGAGAGGTTTTGATGTCATTCCAAATGGACATGAAAGAGCTTTATCTTGAGATTAAGCTCGAAGACGATACAGCTCTAGACGACGAAGCGCTATTCAAAAAACGCTTAGATTTTGAATACAAAAAGAAATCCTTTGAATTTGTATTCGTGGAATGCAGTCAGCTTAAAGTTCTCGGGCCTAAACTTTTAAATGCTTTAGTTCACTTTAGTAGAGAATTAAAAAAAACCAATAAACGAGGCGGCGTTCGCTTTTATCAAATCAACGAAAAACTTCACTTGGATCTAAAAAGCAAAGGTCTCGACGGTGTTCTTCCTTGCTTTAAAAGCATTAAAGGCGCGCTCACAGATGCAGGCCTAGAAACAACTAAAAACGTAGATGTAGGCCTTATCAATCCTATGATTAGTTCAGTTATTAGCGTCTTAGAGGCTAAAACCGGCGTTAAAACAGAGTCAGAAAAACCTTATGTTAGAAAGCCCTCCGACCCCACTCGCTTAGGTGATTTAAGTTCTTCAATGCAACTTCGATCTGAAGTTTTTGAAGGAACATTTAGTATTTGCTTTTCAGAGGGTGTTTTCAAAATGCTCTATGAAAAATTTACAGGCAAAGAATGCCCACAGCCCATTACAAAAGATCATATAGAGATTGCTGGCCAACTGAGTTTAGTGATTATCAAGCAATCTAAAGAAGAACTTCACAAGGCCGGTTATTATGTAGAAAATTTAAACCCAGTGGTTTATTTTAAAACTGAGCCACTGCCCAAAATTATCAATAAAGAGGCCAGCGTTATCGTCATCCCCTTTAAATGCAGCGTAGGAAACTTCTACATCGAAATTTCCACCACAGCTAAAAAGTACGTCCCAAAAAACGACCAAGCCGCTTAATCTTAATTTAAATGAAGAGGCCGAGAGATTCGACCATTTTCACCCAACGATGATCTTTGGGCACGATGCGGGCTCCTTGCTGTAATACTTCCAATGGCGCATTTCCCACTTCTCCATTCTTGTAAACAGCACAGCGTCCCCATTGTTTGGCCAAAACCAATCTCGCGGCTTCAATGCCCATCGCCGCAGTTAAAAATCTATCCGTGGTCGTTGGCGCGCGACTTCTTTGCAAATGCCCTAAAACAACGGCTCGAGCCTCGTGTTCAGAATTTTTACTTATCCACTGAGCCATGCTTTGAGCGATGCCACCAAAGCGTTCTTTCTGAACAGCACCGGGAACCTCAAAAGCTACATTAGCTTCTTCACCTTCTGGATGTGCGCTTTCAGAAACAACAAAAACTAAACCTCTCCTACCTTCAGAAAATTTTCTCTCTATATATTTGAGAAGTTTTTCTTTCGAAAAAGGACGCTCAGGAATCAAGATTGCATCGGCGTATGAGGCTAAGCCTCCACCTAAGGCAATCCATCCCGCAGTTCGCCCCATAGCTTCAACAATCATAATTCTTCTATGAGCTTCGGCTGTTGCGTAGAGTGCATCAACGGCTTCAGCCACGACTGTGCAAGCTGTATCAAATCCAAAGGTAATGTCTGTACCATGCAAATCGTTGTCGATAGTTTTTGGAACACCTACAACAGGAATACCATTGCCAATTTCTTGAAGAGCAGCAAATGTACCATCCCCACCCGCTACAATGAGTCCGTCGAGTTTGAGCTCATCGTATTTCTTTCGAAACTCATCCTGACGTCCTGCTAATTTAGAATGATTGCTGGTGCCCAAAAAAGTTCCCGCATGTGTGTGCAAACCCTGTACATCCTTTAAAGTTATAGGACGATTCTGACGTTCAAAAATTCCATCAAAGGCGTCGCAAATTCCTAAGACTTCGTGGCCCTCAATCAAAATTTTGCGCGATACAGCCTCAATAATGCCGTTTAAACCTGGCGCATCTCCGCCACCTGTTAAAATTCCAATTTTCATAGTTCTCACCAATCTATGTTTTGATGAGTACAATTAAAAGCTGCAAAAAAATTAAAATCTGATTTTTATGATTAGTTTTTATAAAAATATAAAGTCAATTTTTTAAGCCATTTTAAAAACTCGAAATAAGCATCAAAAATGGGGGTATTTAGGCCCTTATTTTATACAAATTATTTTGACTAAGTTGGATAGACACTCGAGCTCTAAAATTTTAATTCCTCAAAACTTAGAAAATGGCATTTTTATGATTTCTTGATTCAATTCGCGCGCCTTTAATTGTTATTTTATTTTAGTTATATCGCGATAAGTTAAATTATCGCTAATTATAAGTTACTGTAATCTTGTATTTTATCTTAAAGTGCTGTTTTATAGAGATATGAGACTTAAGCGACTTTGGATTGGGCTTAAAAAAATATTTCGCTCAAAAAAAACTTCAAATAAGCTCAAAAAACCCAGGAAAAAGGTAGCTATCGGGCCTCAAAATGAAGCGCTTCAAATTGAAAATTTGCCCGAAAAATTGCCGCCTCCCAAAACTCTAAAATCTGGAATTTCAGCAATTGTAGAATTTTCACTTGTGCAACTTTCGCCCCACACGCAAAGAGCCTATCGAAAGGATTTGGACGATTTTTTATCCTATTTAAAAGTCCAAGGTCTTTTAGAAATTTGGGGCGCGCTAGGAGCCATGGAAATTGCCCAATATCGCGATTATTTGCTTAAAGATAGGGGTCTCTCAAAAGCCTCAATCACCCGAAAAATTGCAGTGGTTAAAAGCTTCTTTAAATGGGCCAAAGCCCAGGGATGGGTTAATCAAAACCCCGCCGAACTCATTCGAAGCTTCCCTCAAACTCAAGATTCTAAAACTGGATTTTTAAACGAAGAAGAAATCTACAAAATGCTGGGCTACTACCCCGATATGTCGGTGCTAAATCTCAGCAAATCCCTTGCTAAAGTCGCGCTCGAAACCCTTCTCATGCTTGGCATTCGACGAAGTGAAGCCACAGCCATTCGTATTGGTGATTTAGAATTTAGCGATGGACGCTGGTTACTCAATGCCAAAGGGAAGGCCGAGAGGCTCCGCCGCCTCCCCATCCCTCCTCGATTACTCGACACCTGGAGCGAATGGTTTCGAAGAATTAACAACGAGGCTCCACTTCAAAACATGATTGATAATCCCGCAGTTTGGCTCGATTGGTGCCGTCGCGACCCTGATCAACCACTGCTCATTTCGACTCGCGCCACACACTTTCACAAATCCCTTTCAACCTCTGAATTAGCTATGATTATTCGTAAACTTGGCCGTAAAGCTGGACTCAATCAAAAGCTATCGCCGCACATGCTTCGCTCTACAGCTATCACTTATGCTCTCGATCAAGGAGCCTCTCATCGAGGCATTCAACAAATGGCCGGCTGGACCACTCCTCTCATGATTTCTCGCTATGATAAACGCCGAAACGATCCAAGGTTTTCAGCGGTCCACCATCTCAAATATGCTCAAAAAATAGAGGAAAAAACAAAGGTAAAAGAAGAAAAATCGCAGGATTTAATGTCAGAAAAAACTCAAAACATTTGACTTCGACATTACAATCTATAAAAAAAATTAGACTTTAGAGTCATTATTAATTTTTATCTTCGATAAATAACTTTTCGCTCACAGCCCCACGCACTTTCGATGTTGCGGTAAGATTCGCAAAGCCCCGGCTCATGCGCTTCGAGTGTGCTTTTACAATTATCAAGGGTTTCTTCGCGTGCAGCGGCTTCGTCTACTCCGTAACCTTCAAAGGGGCCATCAACATGATTACGCTCTTCGCGTATATCTAAATAACAATGATAGGTGAGTTTTTTAAATCCTCCACCTGCGGCAAATACATTCACTGATAATATCATTGAAAAGAGAAACCCTAATTTATACATTTAAACTCTCCGATGTTTATAGCTTCAGTTTAGAAAGTATTTTATGAATTACAATTCACTTAGAACTCATAAAATGGATAAGCTGTTAACTTTTTCTTTAACTCAATTTCTTTCAATATATTTGACTAATTTGAACTAGTTTTGGGACTTTCTTTTGCTTTAACTTCTTTATTAGTAACAGCATCGGCCGGTGGAATTTTCATTTCCTTTTCTTTAGCTTCTAAAAGCTTTGTCATCATTTCTGAAGCACTTTTGGCTTCAGCTTGTATAAATTCATCCAATTTCGCAACTCTGTTTTTATCCATACCTGTTTTGTATTTTTCTTTAAAATTCTCTAAACTAAATTCCACTGAGGAAAGAGTCTTAAGAACTTCCTCTATATATTTAACTTTTAGATCGAGATTAGCACTGGGCTCTTTATCTTTATTAAGCTCATCCATCTTTTTATGAAAATCTTCGACATTTTTAATGGTATCAGACCGCAAGCTTTCAAGGGCAGCCGTTTCAGGGTTTTTCTTAGCATCACTTTTCGAAGAACTTGAAGAATCCTTAGTATCTCCTTTAGACTTAGCCTCTTCCTGACTCTGATTTTCTTGAACTTTGAAAATATTATAGGCTTCTTGGAGCGCGTACGTATCAACTAGCTGTTGCGATACCGCATTTCGAACAATACTTTTTGCTTGCAAATAACTTTCTCGAGATACACGACTATAATGACGATAAAACTCCTTATCGGATTCAGACACAGCATTGGTGTCATCTAATTTATTATCTTTTTTAAGTTTTTCTCTTAGAAATTTATTTAAAATTACAGCGTATCTTTTTAAACAGGCCTGAACTTTTTCAAGTGAACTTTCATCAGAACATTTTTTAATCCAATCATCATCTTTGAGAGCATCTTTAGTTTCCATCCAAATTAATGTGGGCTGAACAAGGTGATCATTTAAAAATCCAGATTGCGCTGCAACAGCTAAAATCAAACTTCCATAACCGATAGTTTTCAGTGTAAGCGTTCGAACGCTATTGCTTCTCATAGATGTTATTGCAAGAACTTTAGCGTGGTCTATTGATGCAGCATTTGGATGAATGGGACTATTATTCTGAAAAGTTTCATCAAGCTTATCGCGTAACTTTTCCATTCTATCCTTACGTCCTAATTGTTCTACACTAAGCTCACCATTGGCATTAAAATGCATCTCTCTTGTTGGAACAGCGTGAAGTCTATCGGCTGCTTCTCTTAGTGCAATATAATCATAGGTGTATTGAGTCACGCGATCGTCGAGATCATCAATTTCCTTTTTAGCCTCTTGAAATCTTTTCAAAAGCCTTTTTATAGATGCAGAATTTGAAATACGATGAGTTTCAACTGTGAGCTTACCGCTTGAGCTAGAATAACTTGGCAGCACGATGTAAAAACTCTCGCCAGCCTTTAACTTCGAAATTTTGTCCTCAAACTCAGACATATGATTGTCGAGATATTTTGCAATACTCCCATCTAAACGAGCCAGAGAACTTGAATCCCTCCTAATGTTTTGAGCTCGAACCACTAAATTTTCAGCTTGTTCTCCTAAGGATTCAAGCGCTGTAACATCGGACTCTTTTACAAGATTTCCAGATGTTACCGAACGAGTGACCTCTACAAGATTCAAAGCATTTTTTGCAGAATCAGAATTAGTCGCTTCTTTTGCATTATGTTTTAGAAAATCATTTGTAGGAAAAGCGAGTAATTTTTCGTCCACCAATCTTCGCTCTTGAGGGGTGATCACACTTGGGGGACTAAACTGATCTTGCCACCTAGTGGAAATTTTAGATAAGATTTTTTTAACAGTACCACGCACACTAAAGCGTGATGTTAAGCCAAGTTCCCGCGACATTTTAGATTCCATGGTATCGGGATCTTCTTGAAATTTTGCCAGCACTTTAGCTCGAATATTTTCAAATTCAGTCTTTGGAGCCACGGTCCAAGCCGGAACTCTCTCTAAATTTTTTACCTCTGTAGCTTCTCCAATGCCCTCTAAAAGAAAATTACAGAAATCAATTGGATTCGAAAATGCTTGCGGGGACACTCCTACAATCAAAGAGATAAATAGTGATTGAGCTAGCTTCCTCATATTCCAAGACTCTTATCGGCATAATTAGTTGAATTTTAAAGTCTGCAATTTAGCTGTATAGACGCATTGCAGTCCCCCGCAAGCTTTGGTATTCCTTATGTTTCTGACCACGCACTCGTAGCTCAATTGGATAGAGCATCAGATTTCGAATCTGAGGGTTGGGAGTTCGATCCTCTCCGGGTGCACCATTTGCTTGAACTTTTCCATAACAACTTCGTTCTCAGTCACTCGGAACCCAATTTGGTTACCTCGTTCCTTCGGGCCTCGTTGTTATGAAAATTTTCTACGCAAACCGCGAGCGAAGAGCGCACCCAAACTTTTCCATAACAACTTCGCAAACCGCGAGCGAAGAGCGCACCCAAATCCATGTCAGCTAATTTAGTTCCTTTAAACATTCTTTAATTTCTAGAATTCGCTGGTCTAAAATTTTGAGATTTTTATTGAGCTCATAGGCATTTCTTCCTGTATATATTGCAAGAGCATCAAAAGCTAAACCAGAGGCTATCGATGGAATAATCACTTTGTAGCCCAACCTTTTGAGTGTAGAAAAGCATGTTACAGCCGACCATTTTTCGCGCCAAGTTTTTTTATCAAGTAGGGCTTCTTTAATGATGGCACGTCCGGAGGCAAGTCTAACACTCCAAACAGCCACTAGAGACAACGGAATACTCACAGTAGTGATTGTAATATCACGATTGATTTGACTTTGAATTTCACCTCTAAAGTCGTTTAAAAATTCTAAGTTGTTTTGAACAATTAGCGCAGCTTTTTTAGGATCTTCTTCAGCTAAAAAATCATTCTTTATTTGCCTGCAAATTTCATCCGAAAATTGTGGAGTAGAAAAATCGCGATCTTTGTATTTGGATTCAAAACCATGGATCAAATGAGAAGAAAAGACCCACAAAAAGCAAAATAAAGCCTTAAAACGCCACATAGACTTTCAAGCTTTTATCAGCAAAAGCCTTATAAGTATAAATTAAAGCTGGGTTTTATTCGTGATTAATGAACAAACTTGGCCATCTTGTTGGCTAATTTGTTTAATATCAAAATCGTGCCCTAAGACCTTTTGTAGCTCTAAAAGTGCACCGTTAATTCCAGATTGGCCCGAAGAACTCACACTTCCGCAAAGTACGGCTGGATTGCCCGTCATTAACAAAGTTGAAGCATCTCTAACTTGAGAATATCCAGAAACTCTAACTTCATTACCAGCTTGAAGTTTATTCATAAAAATAGCCGCCGAGAAAAATGCAGCAAAAATTCCAGAGATAACTATGGTTGATTTTTTCATATTTAAACCCTCACCAGAGCCAAGATTAACGGAAAATTAACAAAGCTCCAAATTCCTCAATAATTTGGGCCAATGCATGGCGCAAAAAAATCATGCTAAAATAGTATAGTCAGGGTGGGGTGTTTTATGAGCATTTTATTAAATAAAAAAGGCCAAGCTATGCTGGGTGCCGGAGCACTCGCAGGCGTCGGATTTCTAATTATGGCGGCCACCGCTGTATATGTCATGAACTCAAGTAAAGAAAAATCAGTGCGCATGAGCCAAGCCGATGCTCGATTTATTAACGACTTGGTTTTTTCAAGAGTCGGGCAGGCCGTTGCCGCCTCAGCTATTATTTGCGACGAGGCTGATGGATTATGTAAGTGGAATGATGATCCTCGATTAAAATTTGAAGCAAAAAACTTTGGTTTTAAAAATTTAAAAATAGATAATTCTTCCAAAACATTAAGTTTCATCATTTCAAGCTGTTTACCTTCAGACCCAGAAAAAGCCGATTTCTCCACATGTGTTGAAAAGGAATCGGAAGTGAAATTTCAATTATCAGATCTCAACAAATTAAAAGATTTAAAAATTCTCAATTGGTCCTCAGACCCTAACAATACAGATAAAGATTATTACGGAATCCTAATTTCCGTGAATACATCCTATAATTCCGTCGATACTAATAAAGACGAAAGTTTTGTATCCAATGCTGTTATCAGAAGACCTCGATTTTTTCTTCATATTGAATCTGGGGTAGGAGAATGTTTGCCAACTTGCCACGTACCAGATGGCCAAACGCGAAGCGAGGCTTTATGTTTTGGAAAAGTTAAAGTAGTTCAGGGACAAAACAACATGGCCAAAGTTTCGAATTTAACTGTTACAAACGATGGCCCAGGATACTTGCATCGCTTTAATATATCTCGAAAATTCTCACGCAATACAGCGGTTGCCGAAACAGCCTCTCTTCCGCCTTCTTTACTACAATCAAAAGAAATTTTTACTAACAATTCCGGGATGTCGCCTGGAACATCAATTAGCTTTGACGACAACACTCTAGAATGCGTTCACTGGACAAGTAACATTACTATCATTGAAGAGTCTGGCTCAGATTTCTATGGTGTCTTTACCACTTATGACCCCAATAGCTCAGTATCAACAGGATCGGCCGACTACTCCTTTTCTAAGGTAGAACCCCAAAACCCCTTGTTTTTAGGGCAATATGGAACCACAGTTCCTTCAACAAAAACAGAATTCCTAACCCTTATTTATTATCGCGGACAAAATTAAAAATAAGCCAGAGGCACTGTATTGACGCGTCGCATAATTAGGTGTATTTTGCCTTCGCAATGAAGAAATGGTTGGTAGCTTCTTACATTCTAAGTTTTTCAGTTTCTTTATTTCTTTGGGCCGATAATGAAAAAATCTCTACAACTGAAAAGCCCCTTGAATGGCGCAGCATGGACAACGTATCCCTAGTCAGACGAATTTCCCCGCCTACAAGCATCGCTTTGGACGGAAGTCTCGTCGCGCATAATGAGCAACGACTTTTACAAGCCGATGGACTAGAAAAAAATTCACTCGCTTGGAGAGAAGATCAAGCCATTTCAAAAATTTCTGTTCAAAACACTGATATCAACACTTACGAAAGTGCAATCTATTTCAACATTCAAAAATTTAAAGATGGAAACATTGAATACCTATATTTGAAAGATCCTATTTCTCAAAACGAAACAATTGTAGCTTTTATAGATTATAAAGGCGCCGTGCGATTCCTTCCTCAGTTTGTTCCAGATTTTCAATACAACACAGAAATTAACACTATTCGTATCACTCTTAGAAAAGTAAAACTTTAAATTTAAAATCTCATCTACTGGGCTTTAAGGCCAAACTCCAAAACTAGTACTAGGACTTGATTTCATTTCTTGATTTATATAAATGCGTTCTCTCTCGCCTTTATCAATACGATTTTGAATTTTTTCTTTTTCTTTTAACACCGCTGCATTTTGTCGTGCTTCAGCTTCTTTTAAATCATTTAAAAGTTTATTTTGTTTACTTAAATTAACTTCGGGCAATCGCTGAGCCTCATAGCTAAATTTGAGTTGAGCATTAGAGCGTTTTTTTGCAATCTCATCCATTTTAAGTTCGTGTTCTTGATTAAGGCTCGTAAAGTTAAACAAATCCTCTTTAACATCTAAATTTTTCTCTACCCTAGACGCCAAATCTTTTAATTTGTCATAGCAAAGACTGTAACCATTAAAATTTCCATCAGAACAAGATTTCTTCACACTTCTTCTTACAACAGCGAAATAACCCTTCAGAACTGTTAAGAGCTGCTTTTCGCTGAGTTCGTCAGAGCTGTCTGCCAGTCGGCTTTTATTGGTCAGAGCACTTAATGTAGCCCGCATCATTCCATAACTAAATCTAGGACAAAGCGCATTGAGGACGGCCCAGGCTTTAAAATGCTCAGGAGTCACACTAGATCTGCTCGTGCTCGCTCCATCCAAGGAATCCAATTCATAATGATCTTCAGGACCACTCTTTGTAATAGCTTCATAAATTTCTTCGGCCACTTCATTAGAATTATCTCGAACATAGGTGCTCTCAATTTCACAAAAGTTTTTTATTCGCTCTAATGAAGCCAATTTATCGTATTTTTTATCGGGTCCCAGAGCTATAACTCCTTGCTCAATATCATAAGTTGTCGACCCAACATTGGGAGAAATAAAATTATCTAGATAGGCTAGCTCAGTTTTACTTGTATAAAATCTATCAGGAGATTTTTGATATATTCCTGCATTGGCTTCGGGCTTAGTGAGCGGACCTCCACGATGAGTTTGAATATGCGCCTTTAAAGATTTTATACTATCGAGACTGAGTTCCTTATAACGTTTAGCATATTTACTAGCTTCAGTTTCATCTTGTATGTAAGGGTATACATAGATCGGATCAAAATCACTCTCTGCACACGCCATATAAAAATAGAGTCTAAAATTTTTCAGAAGCTGATCTTTTTTGGCTTGCAACTTTTTAGCAGCTGCCTCAGGATCACTTTTTCGATCTTCAAAATTTTGCTTAATAATATAATCAGAATAATCACGAGCGAATTCACGATAGAGAAGCATCATCACTCTATTATTTGTCCAGGCGGTACCCGCCTGAGTTTCACAGGCCCCCTTGAAACCAGTCACACCATATTTTTCTTCAAACTTTTTACCGCTCCACTCTATAAGCTCGCCATGATAACGATCTACATCTTCTAATTTGTGTCTATAGGCTTCTCTTTTGAGCTCAGTGAATGAAGCATTTTCTTCTTCTAATTTTTTATCAACGTCTTTTAATTCTTTGACATGATTATTTTTTAAAACTTCAAACTCATCCTCTAATTCCTTTTTGTAAGCTTTGACTCCACTCTCAGCCAATGACTTGTATGAGTGAGTATTAGAAATGTCCTGATTTTTAAATAAACTTCGAACACGTTCGACTTCAGATGAAAACATAGTGGATTCAAGATTAGGAATTTTAGCTTGAATTGCTGCTACTTCATTGCTTTGATTTTCTATAGATTCCTTAAATCGACGAGCCCTCTCTATTTCGATTTTCTTTGCCTCGTCTTTTGACAATTCATCTATATTATTTCTTAAATGTGCATAGACTTCTTTACCAGTTTTAAGTTCAGGACTCTCCAAGCATTCTCTTCTCTTTGCATTTACAGAATTAAAAGGAACTTCACTATTATCAAGCAAATGTTTTTGCTGCCAATTGATCAGCTTTTGCTCCATTGCCCAATAATGTCTTGATTTATTAAAAATTGATTTCCATCGATCTTCCTGATTACGCTCTTTTAAATGACTGGGCAACTTTGGATTGTAAGCCCTCATAACGGGTCCTTTTGTTAGGGGTTCCACCACAAAATCATAAGTATCAACTTCGATCCCGTTGAGTATTCCAACTAAAGTATTTTCTTCAGATTTTCTAAGACCTAATTTTAAAAGTTTATCAGTACTTTTAAGACTAGCCTCATCTCCTTCGAGCCAATCCTTATTGTAAAAAATATTTAAATGTTCAATGATCGCATCTTTAAACTGTTTAGAGCTAAACTCTCCATTAACAATGCGCTGAAGAGCTTCCCAATATAAAAACTGAAAATCATCACACCATAGAGCTTTGACGAAGCGATCGGCCATAGTGTGAGCACTTAAGGGTGCATAATTATCATGGGGCTTATAAAGAGGGAGAGCTATACTCGCATGGTTGCGTTGAGCGAAAGTTTTATCAGTCTCTGCTTTTCGAAGTTCTTTTTCATGTTCATAAACTTTTTCACGATACGTCCATCCTTCAGTGACTTTTGAATCTTTGCGATTTTCGCAGAGGGCTTTGGTCACTGGCTTGAAGCCATTTTTTTCGCCGAGAAAGTTTTTTGTTTTAGCCCATGCACTTAAATCGTCAATCAATTCGTCGATCATGGCACGCCTACGTGAATAAACATCAAACTGAGTGGATTTGGAATTCTTTGGAACTTGCGCGATGAGTGCTATTCTATCCAAAGCAGGAAGCATTGGATTTTTGTTGTTCACTATACTTTCTTGAGCGTCATCAAAACTTAGTGCTTTAGATTCATATTGAAGCTTTGGGAGATAACCCACGCCTAGCTGTCCAACTTCATAAGTTTTCCATTGAGAGATTAAAGAATTTCTAAAAGCATCATAAGAAAAATCACCACGCTCTAATCTCATCAACAAATCCCATAGGTAATTTGTCATGGAATAAGAACTCGTTCCGAGATTCATTTGTTCGCAACTTAAACTCGTTATAAATCTAAAAGCTACAGTTTGAACGGGAAGCCTTTGCTCTCCCTGACCTTCCGCAGATTGAAGTTTTTTAAGATGCAAATTTTCGGCATACAATTGAAGGCCACAAAAGATAGAGCACAACAAAATCAAAGACTTCAACTGCATAAAACCCTATCGGCACTCTATAGCCTAGGCTTAAGCCTTCTATTGTGCGCGAAGAAACGGGCCTGGAATATTCCAGGCCCGTTTCTTCGCGCACAATCATATTTTGAGAGGAAATAGGGGTTTACAGACTTAACGCTATGCGGTATAATTCGCGGCTCATGAATAGAAAATTCTTTAAATTACTTATAGTTAAACTCCAACTCTCAATCATTCTACTAGCCTGGGGTGAACGCCCGAATTCAGAAGCTCTTCAGCAAATCAAATCACTTAAAAAACTAAGTACACTAAGTTTTCCAAAAGAAATCAGCGCCTATCACCCTCAAGGACTTGTGAAAGTTGAAGATCATTTTTTTCTAACTACAGTCGATAAAGATGGGCAAAGAGGCTTCATTTATAAATTTCACATCAACGACAAAACCATTGTTTTTGATGCTCAAAAAGATCTCACCCTCAGCGACGGACAATATCATCCAGGTGGAATTGATTTTGACTCACAAAGCGGTGAGCTCGTAACCGCAGTGGCTCAATATAAGGCCAATAGTATTTCAACTTTAATTAGAATTAATCCAAACACATTAGAATTTAGAGAAATTAGCAAAATCAATGATCATATTGGTACACTTTTTATAGCCAACAAGAGTTCACAAATTATTGGATTTAACTGGGATGCCATTGGAAGTTATCAACTTGAAGTTAATAATGATCCGCTCAAAAACCCTCAAGCCAATCCAAAATCGTCTGATAAAGCTTATCAAGATTGTAAAAGCATTAACGGCGGAACTTGCGCGATTGCCACTGGTCTTCGCAAGGAAGGATTTGGAAAAAATGGGTATCTTTGTTTAATCAAATGCGATGATAACGGAAAAATTGAAGAATTTTTTAATATCTTTACACAAAAAGTAGATAAAGATGGAAATCTTGCTGGAAGCTTTGATTTCTCCGCAAAACCACTCGCTCAAAACCCAATTGAAGTTGAAACAATAAGTGATGAATCTGGAAAATCTAAAATAATTTTCTACTTCGTACCCTTCGACAAAGATGAATCCAGCCTTATGATTTTTGAAGGAATCAATTAGCTGAAGTCAGAGAACTAGAGCACGCGCCTTGTGCTAATCCTTGTAGATTTAAAGAACTCGATGACGATTCAAAATCAAAAGATCCTAAAATACTATTCATCGGAGCTTCCTCGCTCGTTACCAAATCTTTAACATCCACAACAACCACAGTAGGCTTTCCAGAAAGACTCGATGTATCGCTGTAATCATTGGCTTCGCGACTTGGAAATTCTGAAATGGAACCATCTCTTCCCATAACTCTATTGGGAGGCATATGGTGAACTTTTAAATAAAGATTTTTAACACCTTGGGCAACTAAGGCCTTGAGCTTGATCTTGAAGTCGGCCAAGTCAGCAACCTCTTCGAATTGACCATTAAAAGTTTTCACATGAGTTACAACTGAGCCAGGAGTGAGATTAAGAATCTCAGATTGAGGGTGTTGATAAAATATTTGCACACCCTTTAGGCCTGTCATCAAAGAAATATTGGGATGCGAATTTCCAAAAATAACCCCTGAAAATGAAACATACTCAAAGTTTTCCTCTTCAGGTTGGCCGATCTTATCCAAGGGCAAATCCAAACTTATAAATTCACCATTTCTTATAACGAGCATTTTTATAGTTTCTTGAGTTAATGAAGCTATTTGTATGAGTCGCTGTAAATAGAAATATTCATTACCTACAGTTTTACCATTCACTTCAACAATAATATCACCCATCTCTAAGGGACAATTTTTTCTGTAAATTCCTTGAACAAGCAAAATACCATTATGTTTCCTTGAAAAATCTTTGAATCGAGTGGCCAGTAAATTTCTCACATCTTTGAACATTGATGTTTCATACATAGATTTTGAAATTAGCGAAATTCCAAAGGGCACAGACACTCTTCGTGTGTCTTTAAAAGTTTTCCAATTTTCATAATCAAAAATCACTTGATTCACGGGTATTGCAAAATTTGTATTATGAACACCTTCCTCAACCCATTTCCAGGTGTTGAGTCCAATGACCTCTTTAGTTTCCATATCAATCAGAGGACCACCGGAATTTCCGGCATTGATTGTAGTATCGGTTTGTATAAATCTTTGACCAGCACCATCTAAATGATAGCCCGTGATTGAACCCTTGGTCACAATATTACTGGAAAGTAGTGGATGCCCATAAGCCATAACAGGCGTGCTACCGCCATACCCATTTTTCTCGTCAATTTTAGTTTTAGCAAATTTTGCCTTTTTTATATGTTTTTTAGAATATTGAACATCTTTTAAATTCACTTCAACAACAGCAAAATCGTAAGCGTTACTCACATAAACAAGTTTCCCTGGAAGCCTTTCAGGGTTTTCATCGGGACTATAGAAAAAATTCACTTCAAGTTTTTGAGAAGTTAAAAAATTTCTCTCAATAACGTGCTTATTTGTAAAAATTCTAATGATTCCATTTTTACGATCTATTTCAGAAATCACACCTGTTCCCGCTCCACCTGATATGTGGCCAACAAAGGGATCTCCCACAGTGTTCTCAATGAGAACCGTATAGCGTCGGGCCTCTTCTGCGATTTCCTTACCTCTAAGAGTAGGATCAAACGCATTTAAAACAATAGAAGACAATAGGGTAGTGAGTAGGATGAGGGGCTTTTTCATCGGAGGCCTATATGAATCCCTAAAGGCATGGCTTTCAAGGTGTTAAGACTTTTTAAGTTTAATCTGAGCTCGGATTAAGGGGGACCTTAGCGGAAGTATCACCCCTAGTTAATAAATCATCTCGAAAAGCGTTTTCATAGATATTACTTTGATCTCCGTCCAATGTGAGTTCACTGAACTTACCCTTGCGCCTAAGTTCAGCGTCCTCCATGACTAGCTTTTGCTTAAATGCAGGAGGTAAGCTTTTAAACAAGCCCTCTTTAATTTTTCCAGTTTGAAAAAATAATTTTAAATCACGAGTAGCTTCTTGAAATTCGGCTTCATTTTGTCTTAAAAATTCGATAATCCCATATTGAGCTTGAAATCTTTCATACATTTGACTCACCGAACTTTTTTTATCGGAATAAAAAAGCTCACCAAACATGAGCTCAACCATTTGCCAAGAAACAAGCGTTCCAGCAATTCTTTTCTTTGTTGCAATTAAGTGCTCCTCGAGCTCTTTTTTTCTAAATTCAACTTCCCCTCGAGTTTTAAAAAACTGTTTTTCTTCTGGAGTGTCTAGCTCTTCTTCAGTGATTGCTTTAGAGACTTTCGGATGATGCCTTCGAATATCATCAAGCACCACTTGATTAGCAAGAATGGCATCTTTATCTCTTTGAATAATATCATCGTAAAAAGACAATCGAGATGATGTGTCTGCAGGATAATTCACACCCAACCAATGCACTAAATTTCTTCCTTCATTTTGATCTCCCCGAACCGCGGAAGGAGTTAAAACTCGCGTACTCGCATAACTGTCATTCAGATCGGCTAGCAATTTTGCGACATCATTAGGTTTCATCGTCGAAGACTCTTTTAATATTGTCAGCATTTTACTGGCCGTCTCTCCAGCACCTGCTTGATGCTGAGTTAAATTCATCGTGTTTACCATCTTAGAAAAACTCACTTGATAATTTGAAGTCCAGTCAGAAGTGATACGATCTAATTCAGCTGTGACTGGTGCCGTAATTTTGTGACCGATCTGTGGACCTACAGAAAGAACAGTTGAATAAACAAGCAAGACCCAAATCCAAGAGATTGGTTTTTTAATAGTAGTTGATATTATTTCAAGTGGACGACGCAAACTTGCAGGAATCGAAAATTTTTCAGCTAAGCCTGGATGAGCTGTATTTAAAAAATCGATCATAGCCTCACGATAAATGTGTTCAGCAGTTTTTTCTGAAGCCAATTTAGCCTCTAACTCCCTATGACTCGAATACTTTGTAAAATTCTGATCCCACCAATTTCGAAAATTTTTATGAAGATTTTTTAAAGCTCCTTGAAAATAGACTTTTTTAGAAGCATTAACTTCAAGCCTTTCTTCGAGCCGATTTATAGAAAGAATATGATCTCTGACAGTGGCAGACACTCTTGATTCAATTTCTTTCATATCCTCAATGGGATTTGATTTAGAATCTAGTAAATTCGTTCGTGCTCTTAACTCATCAATTGTCGTATGGGCTTGATCGGCTAACATATCGGACACATCTTTAAATGGAATACTTTCTTCTAAAGGTCGCTTTGGAAAACTATTGGCCCAAATACTTCTTGCCTTTGCTTTTATAGTCCTTGAAAATGAAGATAGTATTTTAGGGCATGCTAGTTTTTTAGCTTCGCTTTGAAACGACAAAATAATAAAACTAAAAACTAATAAATTTCTAATAATTGATTTCAAAAACGAAATAGGCACAATTCTATTTTAAAGCTCTAGCCCAATCTTTAACTTAGATTTTATAGAAATTTTTTGACACTAATAATTATGCCAATATTTCATCAGTTTTTGGGTCTAGAATCTTTTCAACTCTCACCAAATGACGATAGGCCACTGGAACGACAAGCAAAGTTAGAAAAGTTGAAAAAAACACACCACCCAGAATCACCAATGCCATTGGACGAGAACTCGCCGAACTAATTCCTAGCGAAATAGCAGGAACCACAGCCGCAGCCATTGTTGAAATTGAGGTCATCAAAATAGGTCTCAATCGAGTCTGACAAGCTTTTTTAATAGCCTCATCAACACCCAGCCCCTCCGCACGCAATTCGTTGGAAAATTCAACCAATAGAATAGAATTCTTTTTCACAAGGCCCATTAAAAGTAAAAGTCCAATAATGGAATATATATTAATACTCGAATCACCCACATATAAAGCTAGCCAAGCTCCCGTCACGCTAAAGGGAAGGGCTAAAAGAATGGTAAAGGGATGAACATAAGAATTGTATTGAGAAGCCAAAACCATATAGGCCACTACAATTCCCATAAGCAGAGCAAAGATTAAACTTCTAAATGTTTTTTGCATTTCTTTACCTGATCCCGCAGCTTCTAAAACAACACCCTTAGGCAAAGTCTTTTCAGCTATATCTAAAGCAACCGTAATAGCCTTTCCCTGAGAGTATCCCTTGCCAACATTTCCATAAATTCCAATTTTACGCTCTCTATTCTCACGTGTAATACTAACGGCACCAGAATTATTTTTAATTTTTACAATGTCCCTTAGGGGCACTAAATTTCCACGGTTGTTTCTTACATAAAGCTTCGCCAAATCCTCAGCGCCCAGTGGTGCTTGCTCGCGACTCGCCTGCACTACAATATCGCTTCTGCGACCCTCATCATTAAAACGACCGGCTTTAATGCCTTGATATATAGCTTGAAGAGTATTGGTGATGCTATCCATAGACACTCCGCGAGCGCTAGCCGCCGCTCGATTTGGAATTACGTTAAATTCAGGAGCGCCTTCCTCAAAACTTGAATCAATATCCGAAAAATGTGGATCTTTTGAGAAACGATCTTGAAGAGTTTTAGAGGCGATCACTAATTCCTGCCAATCTCCGCCTTTTAAATTAAACTCCAGAGGATAACCTCGACGCCCGCCAAAACCCCCTCCACTCATACTTTGAATCCGCACTTGAAAATCTGAACTTAGCTTTCGAAATTCTCCACGCAATTCTTCTTCGATGTCTTGCTGAGATTTTTTTCTTTGTGATTGATGTTTTAGAGTTACAAAAAAAATAGATGTATTGACTTCTGAAGCTCCAAAACCACCAATCACTGAATAAACTTTTTCTACACCAGTATTCTTTCGGATGAGCGACTCAACTTCCTGAAATTTTACAGAAGCTTCATTGAGATTGATCCCTAAAGGCAATTCTCCTCTAATAAAAATAGCGCCTGTATCTGTGGCTGGTATGAACTCCTTTGGAATCCATTTTAAAAGAGCGAAAGACGACAAAAATACAAGTAGAGATACAGAATAAACTCGCCAAGGTTTTTTTAAATATCGATCTAAATATAGGAGATATTTTTTTGAAGTCGATTTAATTAACTGATCCACTTTAAGAGGAAGACCCTTTAAAGGTGAAGCTTTTCCAAATCGCGATAGACGCATAGGGGTGAATGTTAAGGCTTCTAACAAACTCCAAGCCACGGCTACTGATAAGGTTACACCAAACTGAAATAAAAAAGCGCCAGTAAGTCCTTCAACAAAAACAACAGGAATAAATATGGCTAAAATTGCTAAGGTGGTCGCTGTAGCTGCGGGGGCAATCTGCTCTGCCCCCTTAAGCGCGGCCTGCATCGCGGAATACCCTTCTTCCCGATAACGCATTATGTTTTCGAGCACCATAATGGTGTCGTCGACCACAATTCCCACAACAAGAATCAAGGCTAAAATTGTAAATGAGTTTAGTGTAAAACCTAAAAGTGAAATGACTAAAAATGTGCCAAATAAACTTGTAGGAATAGAAAGCAACACGTTGAAGGTTGAACTGAGCGACCCCAAGAACAACCAACAAATGATGGCTGTTAATAATATTGAGAGCATCATCGTTTCTATAAGTTCTTTAACAGAGGTCCGTATCGATGTTGTGGTATCAAAATTCACACCCAAAGCATAACCTTTGGGGAGTTTCATTTCTTGAGCACGCTTTTTAACTAAATCGGCTATATATACTGAATTGGCCCCACGCTGTTTTTTAATACCAATTCCAACGGCTAGCTTTCCGTTGCTCCTAGACAATCTTCTTTGATCTTCTAAGCCTGCCTCAACCTTAGCCACATCCATTAAACGAATAGTTTCATAAACAGGTGCTCCTGAGCGTTTAGTAATCGGAATATTTTCTAATTCACGAATAGTAGCAGCTTCACCTAATATTCTTAAATTGGTTTCTGATTTTTCTTGAATGATTCTACCCACTGGAATTTCAAGATGTTCGGAACGCAAGGAAGCAATAATATCATTGGGTGTGAGTTGAAAACTTTGAAGCTTTTTAGGATTCAACCAAACTCGAATTTGCGGTTGCTGTGCGCCTCCCAGCATAACCTCCGAAACACCTTCTATAGATGAGAAACGATCTTTAAGTGTGTTTCTGGCATACGCATTGATGTCTCGAATGTTCTTATCTTCTGCAGTCAAAGCTAACCATAAAATAGGACGATCTTCAGGATTTGATTTAGTTACTGTTGGTGTTTCTATTCCTTCAGGTAATTGTTTAATCACACCTTGAAGCGCGCTTTGCACATCTTGAATAGCGGCATCAATGTCTTTCTTAAGATCGAACTCTAAAGTTATAGAAGACGAACCAAAGCGACTACTAGAATATAAGTTTCTAACACCCTCAACACCCACTAAAGCACTTTCAACAAGATCAGTAATATCACTCTCAATGAGTTCAGGTGATGCGCCAGGGAAACTCACATTCACTGACACTTGCGGGAAGTCGATGTCAGGTAACAACCCCACACCCATTTTACGTAAACCGAAATATCCAAAGAGGATTAAGGAAAGCATCAACATCCATGCAAAAACAGGTCGCTCAATGGAAATACGCGGAAGACTCATGGTTTGGAATCCTCATTAGAAATTTTCATTTTTTCTAGAGATAAGAAACCCAAGTCATAAAGCGCTTGAATTCGACTGAGTTTGACGTTCAATCGATTTTGCACACTCGTAGCCACATCTAAATCTGTGACTAAGCCCAATCGATAATCCTTTTCTTGAATAGAGAATGCCTTATCAGCCAAAGTCACGGCCTGATTGAGGTTAGTTAATTGCTCTTTAATTTCTTGAATTCGCTTTTTCCAAAGTTTGGAGCGAGTTCTTTCTTGTTTGAGCTCTAATAAATAATCCTGTTCGGTTGCAATGGCATTGGCCGCTTTTTCTTTTCTCAAAGCAAAACTTTTTAAACCTTCAAAAAATGTCCATTCAGCTTGAAGCGCAAATTTGGATTGATCGAGGGATGTGGATTTATCCTTTTGGCCTTTATAGGGATAGTAGCTGTAATTAAGAGTTAAGCTAGGTATCCATTTTCCATAAAACAAAGTTTCTTCAGCCTTAGCCGCCTTCATTCCATATTCGAGAGCTTTGAATTTAAAATCAGATCTCTGTGTTTTTTGATTTTCTAATTCATTAACAATTTCTTCTGTTTTTAAAATAAAATTTTCATCAAGCCTTATCCCCGTAGCTTCTTCAAGTTCTTGAATTTTTTCTGCCACAACAGAAGAGTTTTGACTCAATCGTCTTTGCTGATCGAGAAGCTCTATACGAGTATTAATAAGATCGACTTGTCTATTTTGACCTCTCGACACTCTTTTTTCGAGTTCACGAATTCGTCTATCAATCACGCCCAAACTTTCTTTAATTATAGCCACGGTTTCAGTGGCTTTTGAAAAATCGAGTAAATTTTTCGCCAAACGCTCTCTCAGTAAAATATCAGCGTCTAATAAAGATTCGTTTGCCGCTGCTTCCATAAAACGACTACTTCTAAAGAGCGTCCAATCTTGAAAACCTTTTATGAAAGACCAATCTACAAATACAGATGGAACCTTTGTATCGGGTGTCACATCCGTCCAAGTTCTCGTGTATCGAATTCCAGCACTTGGCAAAAGTGTGGCTAAGTTTTGGTGATACTTTGCCTGAGCCACATCACGAGTAGCCATGGCCTTTAAATAAATGGGATCTTTCTCTTTAGCAGTAGCTACCCATTCTTCAAAAGTATTAGGTATGGCCCAAAGGGTAGGGGTGATTGCTAAACTTAAAAGAAAGATCACTATGGAATTTAGTCCTCTTAGCACGAAATTATCTTAACAGGATTCAAAATTTAGTTAAGCACTTAATACTGTGATTTTATAATGAGAGTGATAGCAGGATGGTCGGAACCTGGACTATTTATATATTGAAGATTTTGAACATCTAAATACCGTGTATATACGTGATCAAGGGATTTCTCAGAAGCTCCATTAGGAAGCCGTGCCCTATCTAAACCCAAAGCCTCTAAGCTTGAATCCAAATACTTCAATCGCTCTAGATTTTTGGTATTAAAGTCGCCCGCAAATAGAACGGGTCCTTCATGTCGTTTAATGAGTGCTAAGGACTCATCGATTTGTGATTTCAAACCTTCAAGACCTCGGGCATTCATTCCGTGAATGTTTAAAACCATAAGCCTCTGAGCGTCGCTCAGCAGATAATAGCTTACTATAATGAGCTTGGGACTTTTTACATAAGGCTCTAATATTTTAGTTCTTAAATACTCCGCATCTAACGAAAGAACTCTAGCGGCTGTTCCCACGCCTGTTCTAATTCTATCTTTCATAAAAAATTGCGTGGCATGATGCCAATAAAAGCGAGAACTTTGATTAAAAATTTTTAAGTTTTCAGATTCTAAACTTTGTTCTTGAAGCAAAATGAGATCTTTGTTTTTGCTCAAATTCGAATATTCAGATTTAAATGAAGCTTTTCGTTCTTTATAAAGGTTCCAAACTAGAACTTTAATGGATTCGGCATTCAATACTTTTTTTGGAGCTAGTCCCCATGAAGTTAAAACATTATTAGCATCGGGAATGCTTTTACAAAGATAAGAACAAGACTCTTCTGCTGAAGATTTAAAAGCAAGAGCCATGAAGATCGCAACCACAAGGCTCTTGCTCATTTTAAAACACTCCCCAAAATCAGGACTGAATTAATTTTATTCAGTCACACTGAAGAGCATATTACGAGCTACACTGCCTTGGCTACGTCCATGTAGTAGATAACGCCCTGGCGCAGGAGTTTTAGCCTTAACAACTTTATAGAATGATTTATTAGTCGGTAAGCAAATATCGTTCTTTTGCGCCACCTTAGGAAGCACAACAATAACATCGTTAACAAGTATGGCTTCTACCTTTGACAAATAAGCACAGCTAGAATTGAGCGTTCCGGTAATTCTGATTTCAAAAGTATCACTGGAAGCTGAAACATCTGCTGGTGCAAAAATATTAGTAATTGTAGCGTAGCTATAAGAGTCTACAGAAGTGCTGGGCGCCACATCAACATGCAATGCCTTTGTAGCCTTCTTATCTTGAGTAAGAAATTCAACAGAATAATCACCTGCTACTAAAGTTCTAAGCGAAGTCTCACTTGAAAATGGGATAGGCAATTTTGCGTTTTGAGGTAAATTTTCGTCACTATTTGCGCAAATTCCATCTTCACGGCGATCCGCAAGCTGAACAACTTCGATGGTCTTATTTTCTGTGTCTAGCTTGGCATGACTTAATCCTTGAATATAGCAAGAATTTGGAAGCTCGGCGTCAACCACGAATTGCACCAACGCATCGTTATCATCGTAACCCTGCGCAGGAAAAAATACGGATTTTACCGGAATGCTTTGCGTAGCCATAGCCGAGGCTGCGACTCCCGCGATAGTAAATAAAAATGCTTTTGATAAATTAAAATTCATAACCCCTCCACTAACAGCTCCTTTAAACTCCCAATACACTCGAAAAACAAGCCTAATTTTATTTTAAAGGATGACGCCAATCATGGTTTTCAAATAATCATTATTCAAGCTCGGATTTGCTTATTGAAACTAATGAGAATAATTTAATATTGCCCTGGGAGGAATTAACAAGCATGAGAAATTTATCAGTTATTTTATTGTCGTTTTTCGTCTTAAACGTGAGTCACAGCGCAACAGAAGACGTTTTGGGATCAGTGAAAGTTGTTAAAATCACACAAAAAGTTTCTGTAGCCGATTGTCAGAATAATTTTAAAAAGATGGAATCTTTCTCGCTTTGCAAAGTGCAAGCATGGACACCTCTAGATACCGACTCCTTTCTCAGCAATAGCGACGCGGTAAAGCTCGCCATAAATGAATCTAATGGAATGACCCTCAAAGCTTTACTAGTAGCTAACGTTAACGGATATTATATGTTCACCTTTGAGCGTCGCGATGAATATGGAATCACAAAAGGAATTTCACTTTCCGAAGCCACTCCTTTAATGAATGAACTTTACTCAAAACTTGAAAACGGTGAAGTCTTTTGGAAATTGTATCGAATGCTGTAGGTATATATTTTCTTAATGTAACTTTCTCGGATCTACTTTATCCAGATTTTTTGGAGTGAGCCCCAGAGTCATATCACGAAGAAGAAGTGTTGAACCGTTTTCAGAAAGACCGGGATTTTGCAGACAAATTTTTTGTTTAATTTTTTCTTCGCTTTGTGCACTAATTCCACTAGGTATTGTGGCTAACTTCTTTTCTTGATTTTCAAGAATTTTAAGCTTGGCCATTTCGGAGGCCTCAGCTAAAGAAATCCTCCCATCACTATTTTTATCGCTTTTTTCATCTTCAAGTGCATTAGCGATTTCTTCAGAAAACACAGAACCATAACTCGTTTGATAGGCGCTTTGATGGCACTGTGCCGAATGGGCAAAAGCAAATTCCATTCCGCTTTCTTTCAATTTATCAATTCCTGCAGAATTACATGAATCAATAATTCCAAATATTTTTCGACTTTGAAAAATGTTTTTAATGTCCTCAGTCGAAAGAATAAGGTCAGCACATCGAATTTGACGTATCCTGTTTTTATCAGTTTTAATTTTTACAATATTATCTGTATAAAAATCATGTTGAGAAGATTGTTTTGTAGCAGGATTGATTTGACACTCATTCAAGAGCTGATGAGTTACACCTGCGCTTAAAAAGGGAAAAGGTAAAAGAAGAGCTAATGAATTCGAGGGTTGAGCCAAAAGACCATGCCCACTGAAATTGAAATTAGCAAAGAGACTAGGGTGCGATTGGACTTGATTTTTCAATTTAGCTATAAACTTATTTTTACGATTTTTAAAATCTAAAGCGTCTATCTGCTTTATGTTCAAAAAATCTGAGTCTCTTAAAGAAAGTCCCTTAAACTCGTTATTGGACATAATACTATTAAAGAAAACTCGATCTTTAACAGCTCCAGGCAATCTCAGATTAGGATAACCCGCATAAGTTCCACCATAATCATTATATTGAAAGGCAATTGAGATACTGGGCGCGCCTTTTGCGCTTAAAACTGGACAATTTAAATGAGTTTCCTCAGCTTTAATGCCCGCATTTAGAATTAATGAAATTAATAATGCGAAAGAATGAGAACCCCACATTCATCAAATTTTAAGACTCAAATATGCTTAAGTCGATGCATGATTCATGTTGGTGCTCGCGGCCAGAATCGAACTGGCACGGGGGTTGCCCCCCACAGGATTTTAAGTCCTGTGTGTCTACCGGTTCCACCACGCGAGCGCTAAGGGTCTAACGGTAAGAATGCAAAGCAATTTGCTGATTTTTACCTAGAGTGTCAATGCCTTAGATGAAATTATTAAAGGGGTCCTAGACCTCCAGCACCAATTCTCTCAATAAGCTTATCGCTCAAATAATCCGTAAGACGCTCTGCCACAGATGTGGTTAAAAACCACGCCATCATAGAATTAAAGTTATCACTCACCCAGCTAGCCATGTCGTCGGGTAAATCACCCTGCAAATGAATACCCCAGGGGCCCTCGTGTTCGAAATTACCCAAGTGTAGACCCTCAATTCTTAAATCATCAATTCTAAATTTGGGCTTATCTTGAGCATCTTTGGCCGGAAAAAAGCGAAATTTAATTTGAGCTTGATCTAAAAGAATTTGGCCATGAGTTTGAGTTTCAGAACAAAGAATTCCGCCCTTACGCGCTAAATTGATGTTTAAAGAATTCTGAGAAAACACAAAATGTACGGCCATAGTGCCATCGTCTAAAAAGTCTAAGGTCACATCATCAAGTCCGGCTTGCCATTTGAGATCTAAATTTTGATATTTTTCACAAAAAGTCCCATCGCTTTTGGATTCGATTCGTTTAGTGCCCTGATACACCCGTGGACTCACTAAAGGATCTTTAAAATCCTGCTCTAATAGAAACTCTCCAGCTTCTAATTTTGATAAAGAGAAAAGACACGATAATAAGACGAGCTTTGATAAACCTTTAAACATTGAATTCTCCCCCAGTACCCGCTCATTAAAGATCAGCTTTTGGGGAATAAAAAGACCCGCTGAGCTAGGCCTTTGCCGCAGAGCACTTAGTCCCGCCTGGGCTCGTTTGCTAACTGTGCGACGCTAAGAGTGGAGCTTGGCGGCGAGGTGAGTAATTGGGCTAAAATTCATTAAATTCTAAATAACTAAGGTCCCTGGGCCCGTTTGGTTCTAGATTGTTAAATCAAGTCCAAGCACCATGCCGGGACCTTAGTTATTTAGAATTTAATGGATCTGAGCCCTAACTAATCATTAAACTCCAAAGCCCCACTCTTAGCGTCGCACAGTAAAAATACTGATTATTATTAGTGAAATGGGAATAGGGTTGGGGGACTTAAAAAAGATTTTATGAGGTGATTTAAAATTTATAGGCTTCCTGTCCTGGTGCTAGGCAACTGCGTTTCAATCTAAGGAATGCCGGACCAAGGAAGCCTATAAATTTTAAATAACTACTTTGAGATGTTTCTTAAAAAACCCTGATTTAAATTTCGCCCCAGTGATTGCCCACCTCAGATGCCGCTTTCATTTGAACTCTAAATCGCTCAACTCCAAAGGGTTTCAGCAAATCAGAATCTTCCATAATATCTACAACTAATTTTCGAAGACTTTCGACTTCTTCAGGAGGAGCTTCAAAAATCAATTCATCGTGAACTTGAAGCAAAAAAGAACTTTTTAGCTTTTGATTTTTAACTTCTTGATGAACCTTAATCATAGCCGCCTTCATGAGATCGGCTGCGGTTCCTTGAAGAGGAGAATTGACGGCCATTCTCTCCGCAAATTGACGAAGAGGTGGATTTTTTGAATTGATATCATTTAACAATCGCCTACGACCAGTGAGAGTTTCAACAAAACCCTTCTTTCGTGCGAGTTCAATCATACTATCCAGATAATCTTTTATTTTAGGATAGCTTTTGAAATAATTCTCAATAAACTTTTGGGCTTCAGTTCTGGAAACTTTTAAAGTACGAGCAAGTCCAAATGGAGTCTGACCATAAATAATTCCAAAGTTAATAGTTTTCGCGGCTCGACGCTCATCATCTCCCAATGAAGCTTCAGGCTTGTGAAAAATTAAAGAAGCCGTCCGTCTATGAATATCAGCACCTTCAGCAAAAGCTTCAATCAGCTGCTCGGCTTGGCTCATATGCGCTAAAATTCTCAACTCAATTTGAGAATAATCAAAGCCCATCAACTTCCAACCCTCGCGAGGTAAAAAAGCTTGGCGTATGAGTTTACCACGAGTGCTTCGAATCGGAATATTTTGTAAATTAGGATTAGAACTCGCCAGCCGTCCGGTTTGAGCGATGGTTTGAGAAAAATCCGTATGCAAACGGTCAGTTTTAGGATCAACCATAGCACTCAAACTATCTACATATGTTGATAACAATTTTGAAATTTCTCTGAACTCTAGAAGCAATTCAGGGAAGGGATGCTGGAGAGATAATTCTTCTAAGACAGAAACATCTGTAGACGGACCTGTTTTGCCTTTTTTAATAATGGGCAATTTCAATTGTTCAAAAAGTATCTGAGCCATTTGCTTTGTCGAAGCTAAATTTAAAGAATGCTCAGAAAATTCACATCCAAAGTCTTTGAGCATTTTAAAAGCTTCAGAAGTGGTTTCTTCGAGATCTTTGTGAAAACGTTCCGACAAAACTCTAAGATATTTTCTGTCGATATGAATTCCAGCCTCTTCCATATCAAGAAGAACTCTCACTAAAGGACGATCGAGTTCATCGTAGACTTTCCACAAATGAGAAGCGTGAAGTTCTTTCTTCAAAACTTCCCAAAGTTCAAAAGTCACTACCGCATCTTCAGCAGAATAAGCTGTTGCTTCTTCAATTGGTACCTGAGAAAAATCATCGCGATCTCCTAAAACCGATTTGAACGATATAGGTGTATATCCCTCGAGATATTTAGCGGCCAAGGCATCCATCCCATGCTGTTGAGCCGGATCAATCACAAAACTAGCAATCATGGTGTCTTCAATGCGAATACTGTCAGGTATGGCTAAAGCATCACTCAACAAAACGTGAAGATCAAATTTGGCATTTTGAAAGATGATTGAAAAATCTTTTGGCCTTGAATCGAAGTAAGCTCCAAGCACTTTAACAACTTCAGTGACATTCAAATTTTCTGAATCCAAATGTCGCAAGGGAATATAGTAGCCCATCTTAGAATCAAAGCTTAACGAAATCCCCACCATACTCTGTGCTTGACGAGAATTTAAACTTTTTGTTTCTGTATCAAGGGCACACAGCAAGGAATCTTGATGTTTTTTTAAAATTTCACTCAATTCATTTATTGAAGTGATTCTTTTAAAATCATATCTTTTAGTAGAAGCTTGGCTCTGAATTAAAGAACTTGGGTCTTTAGAACTTTCATTAGAAAGATCTAGCTTTTCATATTTTTCAGCAAGCTTTCTGAAACCTAAATTCTTAGCAAACTCAATGAGCTTTGTTTTATCAATGGGAGTTCTTTTAATATCCTCTTCAGAAATATTTATGGGAGCATCATCAGATAAAGAAACTAATTTCAACGACAATCTCACTTTATCGAGATTCTCAGCAATACTTTCTAGTTTTTTACCTTTAAGTATATCTTTTACTTTTGCCGCTTTATCTTCTGACTTCCATCTTTTTTCAGCTTCGCTTAAAACATTTTCTAAACTTTTAAATTCAACAATGAGTTGGGCTGCTGTTTTTGGTCCAATGCCAGGCGCGCCAGGTATATTATCGACACTATCACCACAAAGAGCCTGAACATCTTTAATTTGAGAGGGTGCTACACCAAATTTTTCAAAGGCCGCCTCTTTATTGGACCATTTTTCTTTTAGTGTGTCTAAGCACCAAACACGATCGCCCACGAGTTGAAGTAAATCTTTATCCGAAGTGACAATCACAAAGTTTTTTTTAGGGAATTTTGCAATGAGCGTCGCAATCAAATCGTCAGCTTCAAAACCAGCCAAATCAAATTGAGGAAGCCCTAAATGCTTCATAAAAGCTTTTGAGTTTTCAATTTGAATCCCTAAGTCTTCAGGAGGGGCCGAGCGATTGGCCTTATAGTCTTCAAAGATCTCATGACGAAAACCTTTTTCTTTACGATCCCAAAGAAGCACATAATGATCCGTTGGGTGGGACTTAATTAGAGAATCGATCATTTGACCAAAGGCGTAAGTGGCGTGTGTAGGGGTTCCATCCGGAGCTGTCAGTGGACTTTGTATGCCGTAATAAGCTCTAAAAATATAAGACGAAGCATCGATTAAAAAAATAGCATCCTTTAGAAATTCTACGCTCGGTTGTGACATCTTTGAATGTCATAGTATGATTTGAAGCTAGGAGAAATAGCTCCTCATATTTAAGGTGAGTCACAATGAAATTAGGATCCTATGAAATCTTTAGCTGTGATACCGGCCGCTTTCGTCTCGATGGAGGAGCCATGTTTGGCGTGGTTCCCAAAACTCTTTGGCAAAAGGAAATCCCAGCTGATGATAAGAATCGAATTGATTTAGCCCTAAGAACTCTTCTTATTAAGGGTCCTAACTTCAATTGTCTTATAGATGTCGGGATGGGCGACAAATGGCAAGACAAAGAGAAATCCATTTACGAACTTCAAATGGAAAATTTTGATCAATGCTTAATGACTTCCGCAGGGATTAAAGCAAAAGACATCACTCACATTATTATCACCCACCTTCATTTTGATCATTGTGGAGGATTAAGCTCGTGGAAAGATTCTAAACAACAAGAACTCTCCATTAATTTTCCAAATGCCAGTATTTACATTCACGAAGAGAATTTTAAATGGGCTTCAAATCCTAACCTTCGCGAAAAAGCTTCTTATTTAGAATTCAATTGGTCCGCTTATAAAAAATCTGGCCAAATTCAGCTGATTCAATCAAAATTAATGGAACCTAAAGAAATATTACCTAATATTTGGATTTATCTCAGCCAAGGCCACACTCATGGCCAACAACTCCCCTTACTAAGCATCAATAATAAAAATGTATTTTTTTGTGGCGATTTATTCCCAAGCTCTTCACATTTGAGAATTCCATGGAATATGGGTTACGATATTCAACCTTTAGTGATTATGAAAGAAAAACAAATCATTTTAGACGAAGCTAAAAAAAACCAATGGCTTTTTCATTTCGAACACGACCCCTCAAAAGGCCTCTGCGAACTAATATGGCCCGAAGAAAAGCACAAAAGCCCAACGGCTAAATCTATTATTTAGATTGGGTAGCAGAACTACGCTTCATCAAAACATATCCCGATCGACTCATGATTCGAGCCGATATTTTTGTAGGAATAAATCGACTGATTATATTCCAAGGAAAAGGAACTGGTATCGGACGACGAATCCGCTCAGCCTCTTCATTGGTTTTAATAATTTCAAAAGGAGACCATCCATATTTTTCAAAAAAATTAAACCAATCATCCACATCAAACACAAAAGGTGAAGATTTTAAATGTTTTCTAAAGGATGCAGGTGTTGTTCGAACATATCCACCATTTCGGTAGTCATGAATCCAAGAATCAATAGAATTAACTTCAAAAAGATCTTTGGCCAACTGAGAAACTTCCTCATTTTTTAAATAAGGAAGCACGCCTTCAGTTAAAACCAGTATTTTTTTATACTTTTGCTTTAAAGATGATAAGAAATTTTTTCTTAGTTCTAATTGAGAAAGATCAAGGGACACTCTTTCAAGATGGCATTTGGGTTTTTCAAATTTAAGCTCATGATTTTTTAAATTAATAATATTTGGAAAATCAACTTCTAACCAATGCAAATCCTTTGGCAAATCCATTCTATAAGGACGAGTGTCTAATCCCGCTCCTAAATTTAAAACTAAATCGACCCCATCCGTTAAAGCGGACTGTATTAACCTATCAATGGCCACAGTCCTGATCACTAAAATCCATTCAGTCATTTCAGAGTAGGGTACTGAAGTTGCAATTTGACGCCCACGGCTTCCTGCAAGTTTTGCAGCAAGCTGATCTCTAAAAACTGCATTAGGCTTTAAGGATTCTTGCGCGCGACATTGAGCCACCCACAATGCAGTATCTGACACATTTTCAATAATATAGTCTTGAGTCATAATTAGATTTTAGGGCCTAAATTCTTTATCAGCCCCTTCAAATCTTCATGGGATCCCCCCATAGACGAAGGCCAGTAATGACTTAAATTTGAAAAACTTTTTCTATAAACAGGCAATGGGTCAGAATACAAAATATCTTCTACATAGTCTTGTTTTAAAAATTTCAATTTCTGCTCTTCAAGAAAGGGGCACGTTTTCCACAAAAATGAATCAATTTTCTTATCATTAGATTCAATGACGTCTATTGGATTGAGCTCCAAATTTTGAATTTGCAAGAGTACAGTTTCAGAACCCAGCTGAGGAATCACAAAAACCCGTTTGAGTGCTGAAGACTCCAACAACCCAGATTCAAAAAATAAATTCTGCTCACTTTCACTTAACCAAACAGAAAACAGAGGTAGAGCCGAAATAAAACGAGAATCGACTTGCGCAGTATAGGTCACCCAACGAGCTGGAAAAATATTTTTTTGTCCATCCGCTTGATGAGCTGGATTCATCCACAAGCAATATTTTTTAATCGGATGTTGATTGTTTTCTTTATCTACAAAAGCATATTTTCCTAAGATTCTATTGGCTGGCAATCGCTTTAAAATCGATCGATCGCTTCCCAGAACCTCCACACCTTGTTCATTGAAATGCTTCTCCATACTCTTCAACGAACGAGCTCTAGGCACCAAGGCGCCTCCCTCCCAATTAAAGCGGGAATAGCTTAAGGGGTCTTTCTCAAACCATTTTGAATTCGGGAAACCCTTAACCCAAAGATCGGGACTCACATCATTCCAAAGAGAAATAGCAAAAGTTTTTTTTCTAATAGCGGGATGAGGGCCGTTATTAAAGTTTAAAAATTCAGGCAGAGGCACTCGCCTACCATTTAAAAAAAAGAAGACTCGCTGAGGATCAATAAAAATGGCTTCGTCCAAGGGGACATTAATCATTCTTCGATCGGGTATATAAATCCAGGCACCACCAAAATCGATATCATTCTCATGAGCCCACCATGAAAACTTCGCAGTCGTTTCTCTCAATAAGGACTGCAAAGTGAAGGAGGCCAATAAGTTACGCCCAACAACAGCAACATTCTTGGGACTTTTATTAGCTTTCCAGGCTAAGCGCATAAGAACATTCTAGGAGCACTATCTTCTAGAAACAAGTCCAGAGATATAATCGGATTCAAAGCTAGTCTTACGCATACTGACGTAAATCAAAATCATAAGGTAAATCCAATTGGGATTGGCCAATCGAGGCAGATTCAGCATTATAAAATCTGGAAGAAAATTTGGAAAAATCAGTTGCGTAGCCGAGTAAATAATTAACAACAAAAAAATTCCACGAAAAAACTGTCGCCCCCGAATCATTTCCCAAGCTCGCAACCCTAAATACAAATGCAAAGGAAGTGCTATGCAAAATGTTGCCCACCAAGTGAGGGGACTGACTATCAAAGAAAGCACAGCCAAGAGACCAAATAGCAAAACATCATTATTAACTTTTCTCACGAGAACCATACCCCAAAACAAAGCCATTATAAGTAATAAGTGCTGAGGCCATGAACTAGTCGTTATATATCCTATCAAAGTGGGTAAGCCGTAATTCACTTCTCTCATAAGATATTTTTTTGTGGCAAATTTCATAAAAGACAGCCACTGGAAATGATCCACCCACAGAGCCTTCCACCCAAATAAAGTGACATACAATCCCGACAAGAAAACTCCACTGATTGCGGAAGCTTCAAAAAATTCCTTGATAGATTTACTTTTCTTTAAAACCCACGGAAGAAATATCAGATTGGAGGGTTTAATAAAAAACGCAGCCCAAAAAAGAGGGGCTTGATATCGGCTATCTTTAAATTTTGAACCCATGTAAATCATAAAAAGAGTTAACAAATTATATTGTCCAAATCGCAATTCATAACCCCAAAAATTTATGACCAATAAAACACCTAGCAAAGTAGACCAAAGCAAAGGCTGATTAAATCTGCGCTTCAAATCGTAAGAAAACTGAAACGATAAATAGAAAAGTAAAAAAATATTAAGTGCATCCCAAAGATTCGCTAATAAATGAAATGATATTTTTGTTAAGGGAAGAAACAACAAAGTACCAAATGGAGGTTTAGTATGAGCCCAAAGATCGTCTTCTTTGTAAACTGGAAGTCCTTCCCAAAGATTCTGAGCGGCTGTCCAACAAATTTTTAAATCTGTTCTTTCACCATAGAGAAAGTGCGAATGATAAATAGATTTAATAAAGAAAACTAAGAATACAAGAATTATAGAAAATCGTAGTAAAAACCTTCGATCAAAGCTCACGTATTTCTCCAATAGAAAAGAAATAGTTCTTTAAAAGCTCTTAGTATTACAGAAATCTTCGCGCCCGTAGGGTTTCCTGCGGTTCTAGGATAATGCTTAATAGGGTATTCTAAAATTTTACAATTTTTCTTTTGTAAGTAAAAAAGCAATTCCGTGCTGATCATGGCGCCTGTTGTTGTAAAATTTAAGGACTCTAGGCTCTCTTTTCGAAAGAGCTTATAGGCACAATCCACGTCTCTAAAACGTATACCCAATAATAATTTTACAAGAGAACACCATAAAAACGTGTTCATTTTCCGCATAAAATTGTCTTGTCTATTTTGACGATAGCCAATGACAACATCAGCCTTTTCAGATTCCATGAGCTTCAAAAGTTCAACCAATTCATCGAGCCTAAACTGATTGTCACCATCCGTAAAAAATACCAAAGGAGCTCGTGCACTTTTAAAGCCAGTCCGAAGAGCCGCACCATATCCCTGGTTAATATCGTGACGGACATGCCGAAGATAGGGATATTGAAGCATAAGTGTTTTCATCACTTCAGGAGTCGAATCTCGACTTCCATCATCAACAATAATGACCTCTACAGGAAAACTTCGCTGTTTTATAAAAGTATCCGCATGAGCCAAAAGCGCCGGAAGGTTTTCGGCTTCATTGTGGGCTGGATAAAATATGCTCAAAGCAGGTTCTAAGGATGGCTTCATCTTTGATCCCGTATAGATAGCATTCTCTTGGCCAAGGGGCTAGAAGCCACCTCTACAAAGCCTACAAACTTGACTCCTTGAGACGAAAACTGACCCTAGATGCGAAGCTGAACTTAAGATAATAAGTAGCCCATGAATCGAAATGAAATTTTGAATAAATATATCGATCTTATTCTTAAAACTGGAATTGATTTACAAAAAGGACAAAATATTTATCTTCAATTTGAACCCTACCATTGGGATTTTGCCTCTCGCTTGGCCACTCAAGCTTATAAACTAGGCGCCAACTTTGTTGATACTGATTGCGTGCATCAAAGCCTTGTAAAAGCTCGAATCGAAAATGCTCCCGACGATAGTCTTGAGTATCTTCCTGAATATTACTCTCAAAGATTCATAGAAAATTCTAAAGCCCCTTGGTCTCGAATTGCCATCAAAGCACCTGAAGATCCAGACGCTCTTGCGGGCCTCAATCAAAGTCGAAACGCTAAAGTTCAAAAAGCTTTGAGAAAAGCCTCAGAGCCCATGATGAAAGCTCTCGGCGCTGGAAAATTACCTTGGTTAGTTTGCGCCTTACCCACTCAAAAATGGGCTGCTAAGATTTTAGGTTGTGAGGCAAGCCCCCAAGCCGAAGAAAAACTCTGGGATATTTTAATACCCATTTTAAGACTCGATTCTAAAGACCCCATAGCCACCTGGAAAGACTTAGCTCTATCCCTCAAAAAAAGAGCCCATAAACTCAACGATCATAAATTTGAAAAGCTCCATTTTGAAGCTCCAGGCACAGATCTTTGGGTATACTTAATTGCTCAATCTCACTGGGCTGGGGGTGCTATAGGCCGAGGCGATAGAGAATTCATTCCGAATCTTCCAACTGAAGAAGTTTTCACCTCACCCGATTGGTCTAAAACCCACGGCAAAGCCAAAGTGACTCGTCCTGTTGAAGTTTTTGGTTCGCAAGTTGAAGGGGCTTATTTTGAATTTCAAAACGGCAAAGTTATTAATTGCGGCGCTCAAGTAGGGGAAGAACAACTTAAAGCCTTTGTGGCAGCCGACGCTCAGGCCTCCTTCTTAGGAGAAGTAGCTTTAGTGGACGGACATTCTCCAATCTTCAAATCCGGGAAAATTTTTCATTCAATTCTTTATGATGAAAACGCAGCCTGCCACGTAGCTCTTGGAGCCGCTTATCCCATCGGAGTTGAAGATAAAAATCTCAGCAAAGATGAGCTCCTAAAACTAGGCTATAACCAATCCCTAGTTCACACTGATTTCATGATTGGTTGCCCTGAAATGAATGTGACTGGCTTCACTAGCTCTGGAAAAGCCGTACCCATCCTTAATAAAGGTAATTTTAGCGACGAATTTGCATAACTTTTTTACAGCGACGACAATTTTTATTCCCTAAGCCCTAAATCGCAGCCCAAAAGGGCTTATTTTCATTCAGCGAGCTGGCATACCCGATGCATAAGTTAATTCGCTATGAAAAAACTTTTCTTATCTTCACTCATGATCCTTGGCTTAATTGGAATACAAAACTGTGGAAAAAAAATTGATTCCAATGCCAATCAAACAGTGACTGGCATTTCACCTAACTCACCTAAAGTGAGCAACGAATGGGTGGCTATGGATATTAATACAATTTCAGTTCTAAATACCATGAGTGGAGTCTTTAGAGTGGAAAGCAGCCAAGGTGATTATAACGTTGGCGATCAATTTAATTTCAATAGTACTGAACTCACTATCGAAGATGTGGGTGGTGAATGGAGTTATTACGGCCGAATTATGAAAGGTACTGATGGTAGCTTTCATATGTACGATATGCCAAGCGCTGGTCGTACTTTTTACCTTAGAAATGCCTATAAAAAGGGCAACCAAGTAGCCTTTTATTATGAATATTATGATAGCACCTCTGATACCGACAGCGAGTACTACGACGGCTACATCATCATCGTAAAATAATATAAATTCACGAGCCTAGCTCAAAACCCCCAAAGTCAGGCCTTAGAAGCAAAAATGAGCTTCTAAGGCCCTTTTCATTTCCAAAGTTTCCTTGCCAAAATATGCCTAAACGACGTAAAAGCTTAGGCCTATGATCAATCTAAAAATTGGACTCGCAGAAATGCTCAAAGGCGGCGTTATTATGGACGTCGTGAATGCAGAACAAGCTAAAATCGCTGAAGATGCTGGTGCCGTAGCTGTTATGGCGCTTGAACGTGTACCTTCAGACATACGCGCTCAAGGCGGCGTAGCCCGCATGTCTCGATTAGATTTGATCGAAGAAATTATGAAAACCGTGCAAATTCCCGTAATGGCTAAATGCCGCATCGGTCATTTTGCAGAAGCCCAAATTCTTGAAAGCCTCGGCGTTGATTATATCGACGAAAGCGAAGTTCTCACGCCGGCCGATGAAGAATTTCATATCGATAAACAACTTTTTAAAGTTCCTTTTGTCTGTGGTGCTCGCAATCTTGGAGAAGCTCTTCGACGTATTGGCGAAGGAGCAGCTCTTATGCGCACTAAGGGCGAAGCTGGAACTGGAAACATCGTTGAAGCTGTCCGTCACCTACGCAGTATCAATCAAGGCATCAAACGAATCACCATGCTCGATTCTGCTGAACTCATGACCGAAGCTAAAAATCTTGGAGCTCCTTTTGAACTCCTCACTTATATTCGTGAACACAAAAAACTACCTGTTCCTAATTTTGCTGCTGGTGGAGTGGCCACTCCTGCAGATGCCGCTTTAGTCATGCAATTAGGTGCAGAAACTGTCTTTGTGGGTTCTGGAATTTTCAAATCAGACTCTCCTCCAAAATTTGCAAGAGCCATTGTTAAAGCTGTAGCTAATTTCGAAGATCCCAAAATTGTAGCTGACGCTTGCCGAAGTTTAGAAGGTGGCAGCGCCATGAAGGGTATCGACATAAATACACTGGCAGCGGCCGACAGATTAGCTGAACGCGGAGTTTAATTTTTTCATGAAAAAGCGCATTGGTGTTCTCGCACTTCAAGGCTGCGTAGAACCCCACAAAGCGCACATTGAAGCATTGGGCTGTGAATTTGTAGCAGTTCGCAAAAGTAGCGATTTTGAAAATCTCAGTGGCCTTATACTTCCCGGTGGCGAAAGCTCTACCATATTAAAACTCCTAAAAGTTCTTGAAATGGAAAATGCATTAGAAAATGCTCTTAAAAAAATTCCAAGCTGGGGAATTTGCGCTGGAGCTATTCTTATGGCTCAAAAAGTTATTGGCTTTGAGCAAAAAAGTTTTGGCGCGCTTCCCATAGGCGTGCGACGAAATGCCTACGGTAGACAACTCGATAGCTTCAACACTGAAATTGCTAATTATGAAGTGTCTTATATTCGCGCACCTATTATTGAAGAATTAATAAATGGGCCTCAAACTGAAGTGCTGGCCAAACAAAATGAAAAGGCAACATGGATTGTGAGCGGAAAAAACATGGCCACAACATTTCATCCAGAACTAAATTTAAAAACTCCATCGCCCATGCATCAGTATTTTCTTGAACACTGCATTTTAAATTAACACTTCTTATATGAAGTAGTTCAAATTCAAAAAACTAGCGTTTTTGCATGACCGCGAAAATCTCAAGTCCTTGACGATTTTTAATAGAATTCAAAGATATCTCCCACTTACGATAAAGGAAATCCTTTTGCGTGAGTTCCCTAAGTTGCCATTGAGTCATTCCGAAGGGGGGCCCACCTAACCACATTTCACGGAAAAATATTCCAAAATAAGTGCCCTGAGGCTTTAATAAATTCAAAACACCCTTCAAGTATTTTTCACGAAGATTAGGGTCGATGGCACAAAAAATGGTGTGTTCAAATACAGCATCAAATTTCTCGTGATTTTTTTCTGAAAAAATAAAAAAGTCTTCTAAAAGATATTCAATTTTTGAGAGAGGATAAATTTTTCTAAATCCCTCAAAGGCATCTTGAACAAGATCTAAAGCCGTAACATTGAGCCCTTTGGATTCAAAAAATACAGCATCATGCCCACGACCCGCACCAGGAACTAAAATTTTTGAATTCTTATCTAACCAAGGCGGAACTCCAAAATGTTTTAGAACTGGCGATGCTTCGCCCAATTCCCAACCATCTTTTTTATCAACATAAGCCGATGACCAAAAGCTTGAATCCAGCATTTTAGAATCATTATGGAGGTATGGTTTTGGTTTAAATTCTTCAGTTCGAATAAGATTTAAAAAATAGCCCTGAGCTTTACGACTTAATACCGCAAAAATATTTTCAGGCTCAATAAGAGCGTGAAATCGATTCCAGGGATCCACATAAACATTTTTATGATTGACGACAAAAGAAACATCACCCGGAAAAATCCAACGAGAGCGCTCATCATCGATCCAATCAATGGACTGTGCGACCAAGGCTTCATCAAAAGCATTAAGAAGGACAGGAATACCCCCAAATGTTGAAATTAGGGGAGATTTTGGCTGCTGTGGTAATAGATGTTTTATATTTGTAAATAATTCCCTTAAAACTTCTTCGTCTTCAATTCTAAGGCCATCACTAAGAGGAAAACCTTCCTCATCTATTTCGAGAACATGTTCTGGAATTTTAATTGTCATTTATTGCTCAAAGATTAGTGTTGAGAGTATCTCTCACAGCTTTCTCAGAAGCTCTTCTGTATCTTTTAAGAGCCAAAGCCTTTTCGAATAAACGACTCACGGAAGCATCGATTTTTAATTTTTTAGCTTCCTCCCAACTCATCCACTGGGCATCTTTGAGTTCAGAACTTTCAATTTTTAATTTAATTCTATCGATATGAGCATTCCATAGAAAACGTACATCGTAGTGAAAATGAGAGGCTTCTTTTTCGCGTGCAGGAATTGAATGACGATCGATATCTATAATCCCATTCCAAGCCAAATTGAGATTATTAACTCCACACTCTTCAAAAAGTTCTCTTTGGGCTACTCTCAATAGATTTTCATCTCCATCTGCATGACCACCCGGCTGCAACCATTTGTCTAAAACTTTATGATGAATCAACAAGCCCTGTTCACGATTAGAATCAAATACAAATGAACTGGCAGTAAAATGCCCTGGCTCAAAATGATCACGATAAAATGACCTAGATTTTTTTAATAAGCTTTTAAAAAGTTTGAGCAATGAAGGTGAATTATTCCACGGAGACTTAGCATAAGCATCGAGAGCTTGTACAAAGTCGAAGGCCTTCATAAATTACTTATCTTTTAAAGATAAAGCTTCTGGGGATCAAGTGTATTTCGCAATAGATCAATCTGTTTATTTTGGGGCGCGGCTATTGTTCGAATATTGGGAGCAAAATCTAATTTAAAGCCACAGGCCGCCTGCATTTGAGCCGCCTCGACTCCCTCATAAATTTCGGTCACATACATCCTATCGTTAGCGTCAAAGCTTAAAACCCCATAATCTGTAATAACTTTTGAGGGACCACCACCAGGACAGCCCAACTGTTTACGGGTTTTTCCATCCACCCTTAAGCCAGGACTTGTAATAAAATCGCACTTTTCGACAAAAGTTTTAGGACTCATTTTCATGACAATGAGTATGTTTTTTGAATGCACAGCAATTTCGCAAGCTCCACCACTGCCAGGGAGTCTAACTTTTGGATTTTTATAGTCCCCAATTACGGTGGAATTGAGATTTCCATAGGGATCAATCTGCGCCCCACTTAGAAATCCAATCGATATATTTCCACGCTGCAAATAATTTTGAAAAATATCAGCTACGGTGCAAATAGAAAGCGAATCTGTCACCAAAGCTGGGTCTCCAATAGAAACTGGTAATCGAGCAGGAATGGTGCCCACCGTCCCAGACTCATAAATCATAAAAAGGTTTGGAGCATGCGTAGCGCGAGCTAGATTACAGGCCACGTTTGGAAGTCCAATGCCCACAAATACCACATCTTGATCGCGGAGCTCTTCAGCAGCTCGACAAACCATTCTCTCACTGGGCGTGGCTATCATTTTAGTATCCATAATCGACTCCGGCGCAAATACGGGGCTTAGCTTTCAATTTTTGCATTTTGCCTTCGCCCAGTTTTTTCATATACTCCGAATGATCTTTGCATCCATAAACAAACTCATCTAAAAATTTTTTCAATCCTTCGGGATCACGACTAATGGTGTCCCACTCAACATAAAAATCATTATCACGGTCGTAATAACCTTGCGCATAACTCGGATGACATCCCCAGGGAACATGGCAAACATGGGTGACCACGGTTTCGGGAATTAATGTTCGATTGGGGTCGGATCGAATGACTGAAGAATCCACAATTTCTTCAGCAACTAAAACAACTTTTTTTGAAGCAAAGGCACTCTCTTTTTGAGTTCCCATCAAACCCCAAACTTGACCATTACCTCTAATATCTGCACGCTGAACATGAACAACGCACACATCAGGATTCAACGCAGGTACAGTCGCAAATTTTCGAGCAGTGTAGGGGCAAGTGATTTCTTTAATATTTGAATTATACTTTGGTATATCGGAACCCATAAAGGAATCAATCACTCCAAAAGGTAAGCCGTTGGCACCGGCCTGAAGTCGAGTCATCATCCCACCATGTGAATATTCTTCAATCTCAATAGGATTATTGTATTTAGCTTCGCTTCTTCTGCGAAAAGCATGCAAACTTCCCACACCTGGATTTCCAATCCAACTAAATATAATTTTTTTACAAAGATCGGCTGCAATCATTTGGTCGTATACCAAATCTGGAGTCATTCGCGCTAAAGTGAGATTCTTAATGTTTTGACGAATAATCTCATGACCAGCAGCATGACAAATGAGATGAGTAAATCCTTCAATGACTAAAGTGTTGCCTTCTTTAACTGTATCGGCAATAGCTTCTTTAAGTGAACAAAGTTTTGAAGACATATGCTTATAAGGTTTATCGTGAAATACTCATGAGGGCAACGGGAGCCAACTTAGGCACTCTTAAAACGGAAAATCATTGAGAGTTTTTTCGATAATACTCACTAACTCATCGGCCTGGGCGCAAGTCATGGTGTAGGGTGGGGCGATCACCCAACAATCTCCATCCACACCATTAGCCATACCATAATGGCCCCACAAAACAGCGCCATTTTCAAAAGCAGCTTTGCTGAGCTTTTCAATAATTTTCTTTTCTCGAGAAAATGCAATTTTATAGGTTTTATCTTCAACAATTTCCAAACCCAACAAAAGACCTTTTCCGGTTACAAATCCCACGTGAGGGTGATTTTTGAGCTTAGTTCTTAATTGGTTGAGAAGATACTCTCCGGTACTCGCACAATTAGCTATTAGATTATGCTTTTCCATGTACTCCAACACAGCCAATCCGCAGGCTGCGACCGATGGACTCTGCAAATAAGTATGCGCTAGCAAATAATTGCTTTTATTTTTGGCAAATAAATCCAGATGATCTTCACGAACTAAAGTCACCGCCAATGGAATGTATCCAGCATTGACCGATTTTCCGAGCACGGCAATGTCGGGTTCAAAACCCCAATGTTTAGAGGCAAAAAATTCTCCACTTCGCCCACTTCCACACGCCACTTCATCGCCAATAGTGAGAATGTTATAACGTTGGCAAATCTCCATAACACCCTTGAGATAATTCTCGGGTGGTAGTGAAGCCGCACATGAAGACGCACTCATAGGCTCAAGAATAAAGGCCGCGATATTATCCGGACCTTCTTTTTTTATAACGGCTTCTAAATCTGCCAAATAATAAAAAGAAGCCTCTTTGTTATAATTTTCAACCGGACAACGATATTCATAAGGACAAGCCGTAAAAGCAATTGGGCTAATATAAGGCCCGTAATATTTTTTATAAGAAGGTCTGGCAGAAACAGACAAAGAAAATAAAGTATTGCCATGATAGCTAGGAGTGCGCGCGATGATTTTATTTTTTTTCTTAAAACCAAGTTCCACCCAATATTGAAGCGCAAATTTTAATGCCGCTTCCACAGCATCTGAACCTGAGTTGAGTAAGCTCACACGCGAAAGTTTTCCAGGAGCATAAGAAATAAGCTTGTCTGCAAATTTTTCAGCAGCCTCAGAGGTAAAATGCTTTCCATTAACGTAAGCCACTTTTCGCATTTGATCGGCAATGGCATCTACGACCTCATTGACTCCGTGTCCAAGAGCATTCACAAAGGCGCCACCTGAGGCATCCAAATAACGCCGTCCAGCCTTATCAAACAAATAAATCCCTTCACCATGATCAATAATAGGGAAGTCCCAATGAAAATCACGAACAAGTATATGCCCCTCAGGATAACGATAATGAGTTTTCATCAATTCATGATTCTACCTGAGAGCAGCAAGCCTATCTAGTTGTCTAATAAAAAGCTCAAAAGCTATGACGAGTTGACCTGTGACAGTAGGGCCGCCTTTTGTTAAGTTTTTAAAAGTTATGAAATCTATGTTTGCTAAACCCATTTACGTTAACGCCGCTTATCGTAGCCCTATTGGAAAATTTGGAGGGGGGCTTAAGCATTTAAAAGCCGGACAACTCGCCGGGCAAATTCTAAAAAAGGCGATCGAAAAAACTAGCGCTCATGAAGTGGATTTTGTTTTTTTGGGCCATGCACGACAAGCTGGCAGTGGCCCCAACACAGCACGACAAGCTACAATATTTTCAGGGTTATCTGAAAAGATTCCAGCCTGGACACTCAATCAAGCCTGCGCCTCTGGACTTACAGCAATCATGACAGGGATAGATAAAATACAACTGGGCCAAGCCAACACAGTTTGGGCTGGGGGAGTCGAATCTATGAGCAACACTCCCTATTTGCTAATGGGAGCGCGCTGGGGTCAACGCCTAGGCCACGGCGAGGTGACCGACGGCATGTATCAAGATGGTTTCCTTTGTCCAATGGCAAAAGTCGTGATGGGCGAAACCGTAGAAAAATTTATTGTTCCAGAATATAAAATTTCTCGCGAAGAACAAGACGCTTTCGCTCTCTCATCGCAAATAAAAACCAAAAAGGCTTACGATCAAAAACTTTTTAACGATGAAATTCTAGCCACAGATGCGTCCGGAAAAATTCCTGCATTAAGCACAGACGAACATCCTCGTTTTGATAGCACTGAGGCTGATCTAAAAAAATTAAGCCCAGTCTTTGATTCTCAAAACGGAAGCATCACTGCTGGAAACTCTTCTGGCATCACTGATGGCGCTTCTTTCTTACTTTTATCAAGCCTTAAGAATTCCAATACTCTTGTTGAAATTCTGGATTATCAAGTATCCGCCGTAGACCCAAAAATGATGGGTATTGGACCTGTGCCTGCCACTGAAACTCTTTTAAAAAGGCAAAATCTCAGTGTAAACGATTTAACGGCTGTTGAAATCAACGAAGCTTTCGCGGCCCAAGTTATTGCATGCCAAAGACATTTGAAAATTCCAGAAGACAAACTCAACATTCGCGGTGGCTCAATTGCTTTAGGTCATCCCATCGGAGCCACAGGTGCGCGCATTAGCACCACTCTCATCCACCAAATCAAAGAAAAGTCCGGAGCCTTAGGTTTAGCCACACTCTGTGTAAGCGGTGGAATGGGTGTATCGATTTTATACAGAAGTCTGTAATTTACATTTCTTTTATTCAGAAAAAATTTCATCAAAGAAATTCAACTGATTTAAATTAAGATCAAAGACAGCAATACTTGATAAAATTGAGTTGCTAATCGAAGAAAAAGCACCACCGATAATCAATAAATTATCATGCAATAATAATGAATTCACCGTTGAATTAGCATTGGGATTAATGCTCGTGTCTAATGAGCCATCCGTTGCATTCACAGCCGCAATATAATTTCTAGAAACGCCACCAATACTGCTAAATGAACCCCCTAGATAAAGTTTAGAATTAGACAATAGAAGTGATTGAACTAAACCATTAGCATTGGGATTAAAGCTTGTTTCTAAAGAGCCGTCCGTAGCATTCACAACTGCTAAATAATTTCTTGAAACTCCACCCACCGCTGTAAAATCTCCACCTAAATACAAGCTGTTTCCTGAAAGGACTAAAGTTCGCACATATGAACTTGCAGAACTAACATTAGGATTAAAAGCTAAATCTAAAGTAGCATCTGAAATATTAAGTGAGGCAATACAATTTCGAGACACACCTTCAACGATTGTAAATAACCCCCCTATATATAATTTTGAATCTGTTTTAATTAATGAATATACATTATTATTTACACTGGGATTAAAGCTTGAAACCAAAGCTCCATTACTAGCATTCACCGCCGCAATATAATTTCTACTCACACCACCTACCGCTGTAAATTCTCCACCTAAATACAAAGTAGATCCAGAAAGTAATAATGAATATATATTTACCCCGGTCACATTCGGATTAAAATTAGAGTTTAGTGAGCCATCCAATGTATCCACTGAAGCCAAACGATTTCTTGTCACTCCTCCCACGGTAGAAAAAGATCCTCCAAGAATAAGACTAGATCCAGATAAAGATAAAGCAAAAACAGTATTATCTGCATTAGGATTAAAATCACTAACGATAGATCCATCCACACTACTAATGGCTGCAATACGATTTCTTGTCACTCCTCCCATCATTGAAAAAGCCCCACCCAAATATAAAGAACTGCCTGACACAGAAATAGAATTTACAAAAGTATTCATATTAGGATCAAAATCAGAAACTAAAGTATCATCGCTTGTGTTAAATGCAGCCACTCGATTTCGAGTGACACCATTAATTGTTGTAAACCCACCGCCTACATAAAGAGTGGATCCCGAAATAGCCATACTCATAACTAAGCTATTTAAAGTTGGATTAAATGATGTATCTAAAGATCCATTACTTGTATAAACTGCTGCAAGTCCCGCTCTAGCAGAACCACCTACACTTGAGAAATTACCCCCCAAATAAAGTTTATTATTTAATAAGGCTAAAGACTTTACTGCAGCACTCGAAGTCCCAACATTTGGATTAAAATTCGACACAGCCAAACCATCACTTATGTTTAAAGCAGCTATGTTGTTTCTTGTTGTTCCCCCCATAGATGTGAAGGTTCCCCCCACATACAACGTCGAAGAATCTAAAATAAGAGTTTGCACAGTGATTCCAGTCGGAGTTGGACTAAAAGCCGAAACTATAGATCCATCACTAGTATTTAGAGCGGCAAGACGGGGCTTTGAAACTCCAGCTATAGTTGAAAATGCACCTCCCACATATAAAATTCCGTCATTTTCAAGAATAGTCCATACTGTAGTACTGGCGCTTGGATTAAATGCAGAGACCAAAGTTCCATCTTGAGTATTTAAAGCTGCAATTCTATTTCGAGTAATTTCATTGACTGTTGTAAAGCTCCCACCAAAATAAAGAATTCCATTAGATAATGCTAATGTATTTATGGATGCGTTTACATTGGGAGCAAAGTCGGGATCCAACGAAGAATCTGATAAAATATGAGCAATATTATACCTGGTAGAATTTCCAACCTTTGAAAATGATCCTGCAATATAGAATCCGCCCTCACCATCAGGGATTGAAGATGAAATAGATCCATGAACCTTAGGAGAACTCAGTAAATCAAAATTATTTTTAAGATGATCTAAACCACTGCCCGTTGAAGTCGTATCCAAAATCACGCCTGCACCAGAGTAAAGTCCAAGTTGAGTAAAAGTACCCCCTAAATAAATTCTCTTCTTTTCAGTATCATCAAGTAGTACTTTGACACTTCCATTTGTAACGTAAGGAAGATTTTGTATTGTCGTTAGAATTTCATCGGCCTCTGCACCAAGAGGCGCTTTCTTTCCCATATTACTTGGTACAATTGAGCAATAATTTAATAGGGTTAGTAAAAAAAGCTGAGTAAAAACCAAGAGATTTCTGCTTTTTTTGCAATAGCGAAATAAACGCAGAAAACGCCCCATGGCTTAATTATAGCCATAGGCTAAGAGTCAAAACAGTAAATCTTTAGCCAAGACAATAAGAAGATTGTGTTAATTCAGAGTGCTCTCTTTAAAACTTAAAAATGAGAAAATGCTTTTTTATTAATGACTACTTTTTCTTCAGCAAAGCACAGTTCTAGTTTTTTATTTTTTGTGCAAATTCCAATTGGAAAAATGTTTAAGTTCTTTCTCGAAACTTGAGTCGATAATTTCGAGAAGTCCTTAGCTTTTATTGTAAACAGCAATTTATAATCTTCTCCGCCCAACCAAAAAACTTCAAATGGATTCCAATCTCGATTTTGAGAGACCCTCATCAAGCTTTCATGCATGGGAAACAACGAAAAATCAATCAAAGCGCCACAATCTGAAGCTTTAAGTAATTTAGGCAAATCTTGCGACAAACCGTCAGACAAATCCATCATAGAAGTTATAGCTTTTTCTTGACCCAAAAACATGCCAAGCTTGATTTGAGCTTCAGGTCTCAAATGTTTTTGCATTAGAAATTTCTCATCAGCGTCTTTCGAACGTTTAGCTGTTTGCAAAATTTTCAATCCAGCTCCCGACAAACCTAAAGGAGCTCCAATACAAATAAGATCGCCTGCTCGTGCTCCATTGCGAAACTTTTTTTTATCTTTTAAAAGTTTTCCAACAATCATGATATCCGCGGTAAACCCCGAATTCGACCTGGCAATATTACCGCCCATCAAAGGACAATTATTTTTTCGACTTTGACGAGCGAGTTCAGTTAAATATTTTTTTAACCACAAAACATTTTCTTTAGGAGAAATTTTCAAATTTAAAAAAAATGCTTCAGGGCGAGCGCCCATAGCCGCTATATCACTCAAATTCATATGAAGGGATTTTATGGCTAAATCTTCGGGGCTGCTCCAAGCTTTCTTAAAGTGAGTGCCCTCAACAATAGAATCCGTACTGATCACAATGTTTTTCTGACCTACTACATTTAAAAGTGCCGCATCATCGCCAATACCAAAATGAGGATGCTTTATCTTAGGAAATTTTTTTTTGATCCAATAAATTAAATGATCTTCACTGATCATTATTTTCCTACATGACGCTTGGATTGTTCTAAAAGTAATTTTTTATATTTCTGACGTTGTTCCTTACGTTCTTTGGCTGATTTTTCTATAGCTTTTTCTTCATCCGTTTGAGTGATTAATTCAGGCATTCGTTGAGATTTTCCATTTTCATCTAAAGACACAAAAGTCAGCAAAGCCGTAGTCGTATGAAACTTTTCGCCTGTTTTAGGGTTTTCCGCTCCAACGACAACCATAACTTCGCAACTTGTACGATGCACGCAAGTCAGAAAAGCTCGAATATTAACGATATACCCTTCTTTAATGGCTTTTAGAAAATGAAGTTCATCTACCGAAGCCGTCACGCACACACTACCCGCATGTCTTTGTGCTGCAATTGAAGCCGCAATGTCTATCCAACTCATCACAGTTCCGCCAAAGACTGTGCCCAAAGTGTTTGTATGCTGGGGCAAAACTAACTCTGTCATAACCACCATGGATTCACTGATGGCCTTAGCGTGAATTTTTTGGGACTTTGAAGACATTATGCGTTCCTCTTTTCTTTTTGAAAACGGTTGATAATCGCCGCAGTCGTTTTCATAATAGACCTAGATGATTGATCTCACAAAGCAAGACAGCGACAATACTTCTAAGTTTAGACGAAGTTTTAATATCATCGGCGCCGAAGGGCTTTTCATTTTAGGAATAGGTTTAGGTTGGATTTTTTCGAGCATGTCCATTTCCCAATACCCATCAAAAATTGCCTATTTTTTATGTGGTCTTGGGGGACTCTTATGTTTTGCTTATTTGAGCTACCGCTTTAGCTTAAATCGCAAAAACCATATCCATAGAACTAAAGCTGGTAGGGCCGTCGACATTAACGACAGTGTTAAAGCCTACCGGCTTCATGGCTCGCAAGTCCCTCTTTGGGTATCAAGTTCAGGACGAAGTGAGACTATTGTCCTAACTGGCAAACAAAGCTTACTCTTTCCAAGGTCTCACAGCATCATTCTCGAACATTGGGAAGGTCCCGAAATTAAGCTTCACTTAAAAAATCACAGTTTAAGCATGGCCCCTCAACAGATACTTCAACTTCGTGAACATGAACTTGAGTCATGGGACACAGAAAAAATTCGCCTCTCTATTGAGCCCGATGAAGATTTTGCCGATGAAGATGTGATATTGCTTGTTCACTTGATAAGCAATAATCCCCAGTAAGTATTCTGGGTTAAAAAACAAGAGAAGGCATGACAACTAAGATAGTAAAAACTCCTCGTTTTCCGCACTTGGCAAAGGATCCGCTTATTGTGGGATCTTTAGGAGCCAATCCCGCCAATCGATTATGGTCTAAACTTATAGATGCCATCATTGTCCTATTATTCTCTTCGATACTTTTATTATTTTCAAAATGGCTCGCTATTTTCTCTGTAGCCTTTTTATGGGTGAGCATGGAACAATTAGGTCGTGGCCAATCTCCAGGAAAATGGCTTTTAGGACTCCACACCATAGATATTAAAACCGGTAGAAAGCCTGGAGTTTATGCCTCACTAGTACGCAACTTACCCAACATTTTATTTATGATGTTTTTATATACTAATTTTCCATTTAATTATTTTTTTCAGCTCGTATTTGCTTCCTGTATGATCGTCGAGCTTTATTTTGTTCGAAAATTAAAAACCGGTGTCAGAGTTGGAGACGTACTCGGATCGACTCGTGTTTTTGATTATAAAGATGAACACACTTTATTTATTGAACAACTTTTAAGAGACGACAGAGTTTAAGATCAAACGCGCGGTGCAGCGCATTGCGGCATTTTTTTGCCTAAGAGAGGTCGCGACTCTGAGCAAATCCCGATAACATAGGCGAGATATAGTTTTTTAAGGAGAAAATTAATGAAGAAGATTCATCTTAGACCCATCCTCGGACTTGGACTTGTAGCCTTGTTTTCTTGTACTCAAGGTTCAAAAGAAAGTTCGGGTAAAATTGTCAAAACTCTCCCCGACGGAGAAGTGATTCTAAAATACAACGGTGGCACAATCACCGCCAAAGACGTTAATGACATGGTTAAATCTCGATTGAGTAATCTTAATGAAGAAGCCATCGAAATTTATCAAAGAAGCGCTGAGCACACTTTGCTCAATAAACTTTTAAAAGACGAAGCCACTAAACAAGGTTTGAGTGGACCCGAAGAACTTCTTGCAAAAGCGGCTACCAACGTAGAAGTCAGCGAAGAAAGAGTGAAAAGTTTCATCAAAGAAAATAACTTAGAAAAAGGCTACAAAGATCCTGTCACAGGAAAAAGCCGAAAAATCACCCCTGAAGAAATCAAAGCTTATTTGGGTGAGCAAGAAAAACAAAATGCTCGTGAAAATTTCCTTCAAGGACTTTTGGCTAAAGCCGACGTAAAAATGCTTATCGAAGAAGCTCGTCTAGAAATTAAAATTCCATCTGAAGCACCTGTACTTGGTAGTGCAAAAGCTAAAGTTATCGTCCATGAATTTAGTGATTTCCAATGTCCTTATTGCACAAAAGCTCACGCTACAGTTAAGCAATTATCGCAACACTATGGCGATAAAATTGGAATTGTTTATCACCATCTTCCACTCCCTTCTCACCCTGAGGCTCGTCCCGCCGCCATCGCTTCTAATTGTGCTCTTAAACAAGACAAGTTCTGGCCTTTCCATGATAAGCTTTTTGAAAATCAAAGATCACTTTCTTCAGAAAATTATCTTAAATGGGCTGGCGAATTAGGTCTGAACTTAGACACATTTAAAGCGTGTCTTGCCGACCCTAACACTGGAAAAGCTGTAGAAGATTCTTCTAAAAATGCAGAATCTCTCGGCATCAACTCTACGCCTACTTTTTATATTAACGGTAAAAAGTTAGCGGGCGCTCAACCCTTTGAACAATTTCAACGAATCATTGATCAAGAGTTGAAATAGTGAATCGAGGCTACTTTATAGCCTTCGAGGGGGGCGAAGGTAGCGGAAAAAGTACACAGATTAAAAACCTTGAGGCTTCTCTAAGAAAAGAGGGCCTCAAGGTTTTAGTGACATTTGAACCTGGAGGCACTCCTCTAGGTCAAAGCATTCGAGAACTTCTCCTTAAAAATTCCACCGATCCCATGTGCGCTCGATCAGAGGCTTTACTCTATGCTGCCTCAAGAGCTGAACACGTAGAAAAAGTTATTAAACCTGCATTAGAAAGAGGTGAGATCGTCCTTTGCGATCGCTATATGGACGCTTCTCTAGCCTATCAAGGAGTGGCTAGAAAACTTGGTCTACGCTCCATTCTTGACTTAAATTTATGGGCCACTCAGGATCTCCTTGCCGACCAAATTTTTCTATTTGATTTAAAACCTGCAGAAGGTCTTGCACGAGCTAAAAATCGCCAAGAACTCGATCGCCTCGAAGCCGAACCCATGACTTTTCATGAAGATGTCATTAGAGCTTATCGAGAGCTTGCCAAGAAAAACCCCTCTCGTTATGTTGTTTTGGATGCTAGCCAAAAGCCCGACGAAATCAGCGCTCTTATCACTCAAAAGGTTCGCACATGGATTCTGAATCCACAAATCCATTCTACTTAGAGAAGGCGTATAGCGCTCAAAGACTCAGTCATGCGTTGCTTGTTAAACTTTGGCCCAACGACATTTTAAACCCCGAGAGCTCCCCTATATTTTATTCTGCAATTAAAGGGCTTCTTTGCTCAGAATCTTCCTTGAAAAGCCTCAAGGCCTGCGATCGATGCTCTTCATGCCAACTCTTCAATCAATGGATTAACGATCAAAGCTATCAAGTGCATCCCGACCTCATCAGCATTAGCCCTGAATCCGCTCAAGGCTTCACCGTCGATCAAATCAGAGACATGACTCGATTCTTAGCTCTAAAAAACCACTTATCCCCCAGAAGAGTGGTTCTCATTCATAAAGCGGAGCTCTTAAGAGCCGCTCATGGGGCTCCTGCCAATGCACTTTTAAAAGTTCTCGAAGAACCTCGCCCTGGCCATCATATTTTTTTGCTAAGTGCGCATCCTGAACTTTTGCTCCCTACCTTGCGAAGTCGTTGCCAACATTTTTCTCTTAAATTAAAAAGCCAAGGCCTTGAACTCCATGAAGAGTGGAAAAATTTATCACATTGGATTTCTCGCTCCTGCCCACCTCAAAACAACAGTTTTATCGCACCTCCAGACAATGAAAGTTTTTGGAAAGAGCGAAGCGAGGCCATTCAAGAGCTTGAAGAGTCGTTTAAACTCCTCTGGAGAGAATCCACACCAAAATTTGCTCAATGGGACAATTCTCAAAGTCGTCGGGTTCTCGATTTTTTTGAAGGTCTAGAAAATATCATTAAATCTCTCAGGGGATTTGGTAATGGACTTCTTCATTGGCAAAACCTCAAAAGCCATGCTTTAAAGGGAATATCGTGGAGACCATAGAAATCGTTCGTGTAAAATTCCTTTGGCCGGGGAAAATGTTTGAATTCACCAATCCGAACGGCTTAGTTCTCAATCGCAAGGAATTTGTCGTGGTAGAAGCCCATGATGGCACCACTAAAGTGGGACAAGTGAGTGTTCCACCCAGAATTCGTTCTCAAAGAAACGACGATCGAGAACTTTTTCCGATTCTTCGCGTAGCCACTGAACAAGACATCAATTTAGAAAAAGTTAAAGATGAATTTCGCATAGAAGTAAAAAACTACTTTGATACTCGTCTACGTTCTCGCGAAAGTTACGGCGTAAAAATGGTCGATTGCGAAAAAGCTCACGGTGGCCGCAAACTCATTGTTTATTACACCTCAGAAAACAAAAACTTTGATTATCGAACTATGGCCAAAGATTTAGGCCAACGTTTTGGTGTGAGAATTGACATGCGTGGAGTGGGAATTCGCGATGCTGCTCGCCTAGCCGGTGGAATTGGTCGTTGCGGATTAAGCACCTGTTGCAGCACCTGGATTAACGACTTCGGCGCTGTCAGCATTAAAATGGCCAAGGAACAAGGACTCTCCCTGGATCCCGACAGTATTAACGGGCAGTGTGGGCGACTTCTTTGCTGCTTAGGTTATGAACACGAAAATTATCAGGCCTTAGGAAAAGGACTTCCTAAAGTTGGAAAAACAGTTATCACGCCGACAGGTGAGGGTAGGGTTATTAAACTCGACATCCTCAAAGGATTGATCACAGTAAGAAACATTGAAGGCCTTGTAGAAGTCTATCCCGCAGATTCCGTAAAACGAAAGTTCCCGAGTAATGTTGCTGGGCAAAATGCTCATGAAGCTGAGCACGATGACGACGACGATTCCGCCGACGATCATCAAAACACTTAATGAGTTAATGTAGATCCGCTTTGAATATTCGGATAAATTCTAAAGAGTGAAGATATTCGATACTCATGCCCACATAGCCTACAAAGAATTAATAACTGATCTCGATGCTGTTATGAATCGAGCTCAAGACAATGGGGTTTTAGGACTCTGTTTTATTTCAGCAGAAAAAGAGAGTCTCCTTGCCAGTGAAAAACTCTACCAAGATTGTATAAACAAATATCCTAAGATGACTTTGGCTTGGAGTGCAGGACTGCATCCTCACGAAGCCAAAGATTTCAACGACGACATGGCCGATTTGATTTCTAATAAAGCTCGACTGGCCGATGCCATAGGGGAAACAGGCCTAGACTACCATTACGATCTATCCCCGCGAGATATTCAGCAGGAAAATTTTCGATTTCATATACAACTCGCTAAAAAAGAAAAAAAACCACTCGTCATCCATTGTAGAGAAGCCATCGACGATATTTTAAAAATTTTAGATGAAGAAAAAATCACGGAACATCCTAATCCCGGTATTTTACATTGCTTCACAGAAAATACTTTGAGCGCACGAAAACTTCTCGATAGAGGTTTTTATATTTCATTTTCGGGAATTTTAACTTTTAAAAACTCTGAAGCTCTTAGGGAAAGCGCAAAAACAATACCGCTTGATCGCCTCTTAATTGAAACAGATGCCCCTTATTTGGCGCCAGTCCCCAAACGAGGCCGAACTAATGAACCCAGCTATGTCATTCACACGCTCCAGAAAATGGCAGAAATTCACAAAATCCCCGTGGAGCAGCTTGCCAAGCAACTTTGGGAAAATTCGTGTAAACTTTTTTCTAAGGGGCTTTCTTAAATGATCCAAGAAAAAATTCCTCCAGTCCATCGAGTACTTATTGTAGGAGTTTCTGGATATTTAGGATCGTCACTAGCCATAGCTCTTAGAGATGAATTTGAAGTTTTTGGATGTTATCATAAACACCCTTGTCGCATAGAAGGCGTGCATTGCTTTCAGCTCGACGTCCTCGACGGTAAAGAAATTCTTGAAATGACTCAAAAACTTCAACCCAGCGCCGTGCTTTATTGTGCCGGTGTTCACAATAGAAATAAAGCTAGCGAAGAAGCTTCTCGAGCAGAAGCTATAAACTTCAAAGCTCCTACAATCTTCTTTAAATTTTTATCAAAAAATATTTATTTCTTATATTTTTCTTGTGATGAAATTTTTGGACAAAACACTTTAGCTCCCAACCAGAAACTCTATATCGAAACCGATCGAGCCATGCCCATTAGCACTTATGCCAAAACAAAGTATAGCGGTGAAAACGTAGTCCTCAACCACGGTCGACAAACGTGCGTGTTTCGTATGGGTACCCTTTATGGCGAAGTCATGGGAAGTGCTCAAATCCCTCGTCGCACATGGCTCCACAACGTTCAAGATTCCATATCCAAAAAAGAAACTGTTGGCTTGGCTTCCAATCAAGAACGAACATTCACCTATATTGGTGATTTAGCGAGAGCCGTTAAAAACTATTTAAATAAACCTAAATTAGATTCGGTCATTTACAATGTAGCTGGCGCCAATATTATGAGTATTTTTAATTTTGCAAAAATGTTTTGTGAAATTTTTGATTTAGACACTCAGTATCTCGAAGAGCGCACTTATCAACATCCAGTCTCTAAAGAATTTGTGGCAGAACCTTTTATGTGCGGATTAAACTCAGAAAAAATTCAAAAAGATTATAATTTTACTGCTCAAAACCCCGAAGAAGGCCTCAAAGAGATGCATGAAAGACTTCGAATTGGCTGGACCAAAAAATGGTCGTAACTCAATTTAGTTTTTCACGTTCTACTATTTAAAACTTTGAACAATAAATTCGCTGAGCAAATATCGAACCAAATCTTCATTACGAATTCGTTCGCCCTTATAGGTCCAATAAAGCTGATCTAAAACACCCCAAGCCGCTTGCAATTCAAGAGCGGGTGGGTGTTGGCTCGAGAACAAATGTCCCATGTATTGATTAAAAGCTAAAAGTATACGACCTGCTCTTTGACCAGACACCACAAGTTTTACGCCATTACGATAGAGCATGAAATCATCAGGAGTTTGGCTCACTTTATAAATGTGGATGTGATGGGCAGGAGATTGTCGAGTTTCATTAAAAAGTTCAACATTCACTCGAAAATCATTTTGAATTTCGATTAAAAAATCACGAGTTTTAGATTTTAAAAGTTCTTGCTTGTTGAGCCCTGGATGCACATCCACAGTGCCCTGGCGCTCCATTTGTCTTTCTTGAAGAGCTAGCTGACTTGCCCATGAACTCTGCGCTTTTGTAGAAACCGCAATACCTTCAAAAGCAGGTGTAATTTTTTGAGGTGTAGGCTGTCTGAGCTCAGGAAGTTTTTTGGATATCTCTTGAATAGGCTCGGACTCTTCTTCGTCGAATACTGATATAGGCGAATTGTGTGACCACTCCGATAGAGTAGAAGCTCTAAGCATAGTTTCCTGTCGCGGTGCAGCTTTAGCTTTAGAGGAAAAAGCCTGATCGATTCTATAATCTCTTAATTGACCAGCTTCTTTATTTGAACTCATAGCTCTAGTCTAGAATTGTAGAGCTACTCAATTCAAGGACAAAAGAATGGCAGGGAACCGTCTTAGCCGTCCGAAGGCGACATTTTGACCTCACATAATGAGGTGGGTGTCCTCGAAGTGCTCATAAGAGCACCCCTTTGCAGGGTTTAGGCTTCTATCACTATGGATAGCATGCACACAGCCTGCAGGCAGGACTCCCGAATTTAAAGTATAGGACAAAATGATGCTTGCCTTCTATTGCTCGTACCAGACAGTCCTTCCTGCCCATGTAAATTAGTATACCCCATGGGTCTTGCCCATTGAAGAAAAATCAATAACACTAAAAGAATAATGGCTAACGCCCCAAGCTCCACTGTTAAGATTTTATTAGCAGATGATTCAGTAACCATGCATCGCGCTGTTGCCCTTGGGTTAAAAAAGGAACCCTTCGAAATTATCTATTGCGATAATGGACAAGATGCCCTTCGTTTAGCTCGACAACATCGTCCTATCATTGTGTTAGCGGATCTCGATATGCCCGGCATGACAGGCGCTGAACTTTGTCAGGCCATTAAAAATGATCCCGATCTTTCCAGGGAAACTAAAGTCATTTTACTTTGCGGTTCCTTTGACCAAATCGATGAAACTAAAATTGAACATATTCCTGCCGACGCTCGACTTTGGAAACCCTTTGAATCGCATGTGCTTGTTTCAATGCTCCATACTCTTTTAAAAATTCCACCTAAAATTCCTCAAGAAGCCACTCTTTATCAAAGTCGTCCCAACGAATCGACAGTGGCCATAAACCGCCCCTCGCAAAAAATCGAAAAAACTTTCGACGCCATGTCTGTCAAACAGCCTATTCACGAAACAGCATGGCAGTCACAATCCACCTCTGCCATTCCAACAGCAGCCACCTCCGTGCAAATTCCCATGGAAAAAACGGCTGCACAAACTCGCGTGATGGCACCACCACCGCCGCCTCCTCCTCCACCACCAC
>JAGNHS010000006.1 GCA_018001635.1 Pseudomonadota bacterium
GTCTAAGGCTTGGCATGCTAATTTAATTCTATCCCATGGACTTAGAATTTCGTTTTGGCTTTGGGCTGAATACTGTAAATGCATTAAAACCAAAATGGATGTCGATATTTGTTTTAAATCCTTGTTGGGGTCTTTTTCTATTTCTTTGAGAAGTTCAGTGAGTTGTTCGGGGTTTAATGGAAATTTTTGTAAATCAGCGGATTCGCGATAGGATTTATAGAGATCTGAGAGTTTTTTTCCATCAAAAAATGGACCCTTGAGTTCACTCAGTGCTTTAAGGATTTTTGATGGGCTTGCTTCTTCCTCCCAGCAACTTATCTTTGTTTTTACTTCACTTTGAAGTCTGGCTTTTTCTATGAGGATTTTTTTTGCAAGTTGTGTAAAGGAGTAGATCCCAGGATTGGGCCATGAGTTTTGAGCGCGAAAATACTGAAGCCTTCGGCGTCCAAGACTGCTGAGACTGCGGTCGGGGATCAGAAGTATATTATGACTTTCGAAGAGTTCGGGAATTAGCCAGTTGGCCAGAGTTTCTGTTCCTCGCTTTGCCCGAGCTTAATAACAGATCTGAGTGTCCATTCATTAGCTGTATCGAAGCATTCTGTATTGGGGATCATTTCTATAGTGTCCCAGGGGCAGTGTTTTGCACATAGTTTGCATCCAATACAACGATCAAGGTCAACTTCCACAGTTTTTCCATGGTCAGGAAACTTAGGGCCAGGAACCACTTCTATGCAATCTACAGGACAAAATTGAATGCAAGCTTCGCATCCAGTGCAGCCGGCTTGATCAATAACAGCCAAAACTTTCGGAATTTTAATTTTTCTAGGAGCTTTAGTGCTAATGGAGTCGTGTATGGATTTAGCTAACTTTTGCGACTCATCACTATAATCGTACATAGCTATATTTAAGCAAAAATCAGAGCAACTTGCTATCTGAAATATCTAAGTGCTCAATATCGATGCCTTGCGTCGATATCTCGAAGTTTTTAAATACTAAGAGATTTAGCTAAGGTTAATTTTTAAAAAGCGGGTTAAATTTTTGTGAAGAAACAGGTGAGGTTGTTGCAGGGACTATGTCTAAGTGGGTTTCTCAAAAGTTAATTTTAATATTTACGTTTTTATTTTTTAGTAGCCTTTCTGAGGCCTATATTGGCTTTGGTAACATAGTCACTACTACGGCTAAGTATCAGATCGATAAAAAGGGGAATCGTAGTTATTTCAGCTTAGGTCCCTATGTTTCGTTAAATCACAATTTTAAAATTGAGAGCTTTCATCATGAGTTCATTCCTGAGGTGGGCTTAGCGGTTCATTCGAAACCTTCTCCTAATCACAGCAGAACGACTTTTTTCTTCCTATATCCTTTGGCTTGGGAAGTTCAGGAAAATCATTTCTTTCGCTACGGACTTGGAAACATAATCACGAGCATTTCTGGGCCTGGTGGCACTACTGTTTTAGAAAATGGCAGTAGCTTTACTGAGTTTAATAGGCCAGGAAAACCCAAATATTCCAGCAACGGGGCCCTTTTGTTAGGTTATGAATACAGATTTAAAGAAGGAAAATTTGGAATACGGTGGGATTTCTACTCCATCGCGTTTCTTTCGAAAGATCGCACCATCGGTTATTCAGCATCGTTTAACGTCTATTATTTTTAGGGGATAAATATGAATAAAGTATTATTAGTTTTGAGTCTAAGTTTTATGAGTCTTCAGGGTTTTGCTTTTTCTTTGCTTTATACAAGCCCCCCTCGCTATAAGGGCGCTGTAGAAATTTTGGTTGTTAATCAAAACTGCAATAATATTGTGCCCGAAGATTTAGGCAGAGCCTACACAGTTGAAGACCTTCATTCAGATGTTAGTGCGGCTGTGGCTCATTTTTGGAATAAAAATCATTCTTCAAGCTTAAGGTTTGTAGTGAGGCCTGAGCCCTTTGATATGGCTGGGAATTTATTGCTTTCTGAAATGTTATCGGCAACACCTTCTAATCGAATTGTTATAGGGTGTTCTTCTAACGCTACTCAGTTTAGTTCAACGGGAATTTTAGCCGGAACAAGAATGAGCAATGCTGATCCCGCAAAAGCCGTAGTTGGTGTGAATAACGTTTCTGGAAGTGCCTTTGCAACTCTGACTCAGGAACAAAGAATCGCCACCTTGGCTCATGAAATTGGGCATGGTTTAGGATTAGGTCATACTAGTCATCGCGATGCTCTTATGTATTATGCGGCCACCGACGACGTTAAAGTGAAATATCTATCTCCCGACGATGCCGATGGGGCCACTTACCTTTATCCAAAAAAATCTAAATTTCTTGGTTTAGTGGGTGGGTGCGGACTTATAAAAGATGTGTCTAAGGGGGATGGCGAGGGAATGGCACTTCTCATTGAATCTGTGTTTTTGGTATTTTTCTATTTATTATGGAGAAAAATATCATTTAAGCGATCCGCTAAGGCCATGCTTTCTCGATAAGTTCCTCTTAGTGAAACTTGAAGATAATTGTGACGAGCTTGGCTTGGTAGCATTGAGAGAAATTTTTTCTTAGAGTCCTCTAAATTATTCCACCAACTTGAATAATCTAAGTTTTGATTTTTTAAATAGGGACTTATATCGATGACGAGATTCAAGGCTAATTTAAATGGCCAATGAGGCATACTCACAAGTTTGCTATTAAATAATGGGCGTAGCTTTTCAACAAATCTTCCTAGCTTATGTTCCTGGACCCAGAGTTGTTTGTAGACGTAGCTCATTTGTCGGCCACCGTGGAGTGAAAATAGTCGGTGTTGTTTTTCGCCTTCAAAATTTGGAATCTCAATTTGTTCAAGTTGACTTGAGCTTTGTATGAGCCAACTAAGCTCTTCATTGGAGAAAGCATAGGTTCCGGACATTAATGTGAAACGCTCGTTGTCGAGGTGTTTTTCTAAGCTTCCTACGAGGTCGCTTTCAGAGTTTTCATAAAAATAACGAGTGCTTTCTTCGCAAAGAATTTGAAGATCGTTTTGCGTTTTAAAAAAATCTAAAAGAAGATCAAAAAGTTCCTTAGGGTAAAAGAAGCCATCGCAGATATTGGGATTACTGAGCCATACGGCTTTGAATTGATTTAAATTTAAACTTACAATTTGTTCGGGGTCTCTGGGAATTTCGATGAGTTTGATTTTTAGGGCTTGGGCAGCTTTCTCGAATATTTCGGGGTAGGGAGCAATCACTCCAACCACATCATTTTCGGATATATTTTTAACTTTTGCCCAAGTCATTAAAGCTTCTACAGGTGTTGAATAAAAATAAACTTTTTCAGGATTTTTAACCCAGATAAGTTTCTGCAAATTTTTGAGGTCCGTTGGCCATGATTGTTCCATTTAGCGATACCCCGTTCTTTGTATAGTAAATTGTACATTTTGATCAGCGTCGGCCACAAGGACAAAGTCCCAACGAATACTCACTAGTCCATCGTCTCCAATCATACCTTGAGGCGGGTTGGGGAAGGGGGCAGATTGTCTGAACGCATCTGTGGCTGCTCTATCAAGTCCAGCTAAGCCAGAGCCTTCAAGAATTTGTATTTTTTGGAGTTGGCCTGAAGGAGAGAGAAAAACTCGAATGCTAGTTTTACGAGTTTGATTGGAGATGGGGTGTCCTTGAGATTGGAGCAGGGGAATTTCCTCTCTGAGTTTGACTTGCCAAGTTTCGCTAAGTTTTTCGCGGATGCGAGCGTAAAAACTATAATATTTAAACTCTTTGGCGTTCAGCAGAGTTTGAGCTCCAATGGCGACATCTTGGAGATAGTCGTCAGTGGCTGATTCACCCTCGCCTTTGGGCCCATCTTCGCTAGCAGGTCTTCTTAATCGACCTGTTGGGGCGCTCGCGGGTTCGCGTCCTTTAGGAGGACTTTCAGTGCTGTCTGTGATTTTTAAAAGTTGAGAGATCTTTTTTTGATCTCCCCCATTGGGATTTCCTTGATTGAATATATTTTTAAATTTTCCAAATTTAGCGGCACGAGTTTCGTTGTCGGCAATTTGATTATGACTCGATAAGTATTTTGCCTTTTCACTTGGGGCTTCTTCACTTTTAAGTGAAGGGTCTATTTGTACAATTTGTTTTTCTTTTGAGTTCGCTTCTAATTCACGTTTAAGAGCTTTTTGAAAATCTGCTTCACTGACTGATTTGACTTCGATAGCAGATGCAGGAGCATAATTTTCTTCATGCTTTATGAGTGATTGAATCACTAGCAAAAGAAATAGAATTAAGTGGCCAACAAGTGACCAAAGCAGGGATCTCTTCACCTAGGCTTATTCGGCAGCCTAGCTTAGGAATTAGAGTAGAAATGGCGTCAATAAATTAGGGGTCTATTTCTTGACGTTAGTGGCTTCAACACCGCTTACAATGGCCGTGGCGACTAAAACTTTAACAATTAGACCCGGAACAAAGGGGTAAAATCCCATAACAAGTAGGCTTTTCATAGGAACAAAAAAGCTTAGGCCCACTAAGCCGAAGCTAAAAATTATAGCTTTTCCTATTAGAGACGCCATGAGTGTGGAGCCAATGTTTTTAGTCCATCCACGATCGGCAAGAAGACCCACGACATAAGAAGCTGCAAGCATGCCCACTAAATATCCAGCACTTGGAAACACTAAACCGCTTTTGAATTCAGCAAAAATAGGAAGTCCCGCCATACCCAAGCCTAAATAGCTAAGTGTGGTAGAAGTAGCTAAGCGTGAGCCATAAAATAGTGCGATGAGAAGAACTCCCAAAGATTGACCTGTAATGGGAACAGGCGTGAAGGGAAGTGGAATGGAAACTTGAGCTAAAGCGCTGAGAAGAATCACACCGCTTATGACAAAAGCAAGATTTAATAGTTTGAGTTGGCTAGCTTTTCGATTGAAAGCAATTCGTTGAATAAGAGTTTGGGGTTGTGCTTTGACTTTGCTAATCATGAACTTAATAAAGTCGATCCCTAGATTTTTGGCAAGCTTTGAAGATAGTCTTGTAATTCTTTGAAGGCTCCTGCCATTTGAAGAACTTCTAAAAGCCGTGTTCTAGCAATGGGAATGTATTGGGCATATTCAGGCTTGCCGCCTTCCGTCGAAAGTCTTCCGTAGGCGCCTAAGGCCTGCATGAGTCTTTGACTTGCTGCAGGGGCAAAATAGTCGTGCTTCCAATCTGAGTAATTGAGATTTTGAGGAAGCACTTTGATTTTTTTTAGGCGCTCAAAGGAGTTTTTTAATAAATTTTCGCGAATATTTGGCGCTATCGAAACGTATGGGTCGTAAAGCAAAGAAGCAATGTCGTATTCGGGGCGTCCTAATCGCATGCCTTGATAATCTATAAAGCCAGGAGAACGAGGTGTGGGAAAAAGTATATTCTCGGATTGAAAGTCTCGATGTAAAAGAAATCGTTCTTGGGAAGCAATTTTTTCAATAAAGGATTTTTGTTCAGCTTCGGGTAAAAGTTTGCGGGCTTTTTCTGAGCTTAAGCCCATATCTTTTTCTAATAGTTTTTCGCGAAATAAATCCTGTTCCCAGAGGTAATAATCAAAGTTAAAGGGGGGTTCCAGCGGGGCTCCTGCTAATTCACTTTCTTTGAGTTTATGCATTTTTGCCACTTCTCTTAGGACGGCCTTATAATCGCGCTCAATGTTTTGAGGGCTTTCTTCGACTCTACGTTTGAGAAGTTGATCGCCAAAATCTTCGAGCAAAAGAAATTCTTCGCTTCCTTCTAGTTTTTCGTGGGCAAAAACTTTTGGGACTTTGACTCCATGGCTTTGGAGAAAGTCTGTGGCTTTTACAAAATTGAGATTGTCAGCACGACTGTCATTAAAGCGCATCACGATGTAGGACTTAAGCTTTCCGTTTTCACGACGTGTGATTCTATAAAATCTTCGTCCAGAGCCGCGTATGTCCATAACTTCTTTTATGGTCCAGGGAGAATTGTTGTCTTTATTGAGATTGGGGATTTGCTTGAGTTTATCGAAAACTAAATTGAGTTCTCCGTTTTTTTGACAAGCGAGTGTGAGGGCACGAATAGCGCTATTATTCTCGGCATGACTTAATGGAATGAGGAGAAATGCAACTAAAAGAAATAAGCCTTCCAATGTCATAGTTTTATTTTGAGCTATGGCAAAATTAACTACAAGTACGAATTTAGAAGTTTTTCACTTAAGACTACTTATACAAACCAATTTCACGAAGTCTTTGTGCCAAATATTCGCCTGCAGTGGTGGCGGGGTCTTTGGGGGGATTCTCGGCACTTGTGCAAGTGTCGAGAGCTGCTAATGACATGTCCGAAATGGGGTGTAGAAAAAAGGGAATAGAAAAACGAGGCTTGCTCATAGCAGAGCGATCTGTTGGATTCACGACTTGGTGTGTGGTGCTTTTAAGTCTGTAATTAGTGAGACGCTGAAGCATGTCGCCCACGTTAACTACGATTTCATCGCGTCCACTTTGAAGTGCGACCCATTCGCCTTTGCGGTTTTTAACTTGGAGGCCGGGTTCAGATGCGCCAATCAAAAGTGTGATGAGGTTGATGTCTTCATGTGCAGAGGATCTGTAGGCTTTGGGTTCTTCATCACCCCTAAGTGGAGGGTAGTGAATGGGGCGAAGTATAGAATTTCCGTAACGGACTTTTTCAGTAAAATAATCTTCTGGAACTTCAAGTATGATGGAGATAGCTCTGAGCATGTCGATGCCAAGTTCCAGTAAACCACTATAGAGATTTCTAAGTGTTTGATCGAAGTCTTTCACATCGGATACGGAAACGTTTTTGGGATAAACTTTTGATAGTGGGTTGCTTTCGGGAACCTCAACACCAACATGAAAGAATTCTTTAAGATCAAATACAGGATTGTCTTTGGCGTGCTCTGTTTTAAAAGGTGTGAAACCTCGGGCGCCACCAGTATTTGGAATGTGGTATTTCATTTTTGTCTCATTGGGGAGAGCAAAAAAGTTTTGAACCACTTCATAACTTTTTTCTTGCAACTGTGAACTCACCTTGTGACCTTTGATGATCACAAAACCAATGTCTTCGTAGGCCGTTCGTAATCCCTGAACAAAGGCCTTTTTATCGCTAGAATTATTAGAATAAAATTGGTTGATATCGAGTGTAAGAATTTGGCTCATAGGCCTCGAATACATGGCTTCAAAGATTCTGGCAACTCAATAGCCCTTACATCCTGGACCCAAGGCCGCTGCCTAATAAATCTACGAAATTTAACCCTTTATAAAAGCTTTAATGGCCCCGCGACGAGCTCTCCACCTCTGTGAATACTCGCTTGGTTGGGGTGATTCAGAGCGATTCCTGGTGAAAGCTGTGCATAATTTTCAACGCTAGTCATTGTTGCGCGAGTTTCATAGAGCGCTTGAATGGGCAGAATGAGGTCGGCTCTGTCTGTGTAAATGCTTTGAAAAGAATCAGCCACTATAACGAGAGGGGCGCTGGCAAGATATTGTGCGAGAGCTTCAGAGCGTTTTCTTTGCGTGCTTTGAGCAAATAAAAATATGGGGCCCTTAGCTTTTTGCCCTTGAAGAGAATTTTCCAAGTACTCAATAGGGGCGAGACCTTCATTTAGAAGTCCTCGAGAATTAGTGCCAGTCCAAAGCACAAGCTGTTGGCATTGTGCAGAGGCTTGAGACATGGCCTTGAGGTCAGTATCATTTTTAGGAGCTGATAAAAGCAATAAGTCTTCTGCGCCAAGTTTAGAAAATTCAGAAGAGTCTTTGTATTCAATCCACTGCAATTTAGATTCTCTAACAGCTTGGGCAATTTTTAATTTTAAAATTGGAATGAGTTTTTCAAGTGTGTCTAAGGAAATTGGAGAATGAACTTTTTTGACTTGAGCCCAGTTAATTTGACCGGCACCTTGTGGAGTGGCGGCCAGAGTTTTCCAATAATTTAAGAGACTCGCCGAAGCTGGGCTCGGATTGATGACTTCAACTTTTCGCCCTCGAGCGATCCAGGAATCTCTTAATTCTTTGGCCCAAGAAATTTCTTCGTGGGGGGCGGTGTCTTCTATCCAAAATTCCCACGCATTTTGATTGGAGTATTCTTCAATGTTTCTTTGAATCTCTTTTAATGAAACTTCTTCGAGAGCTCCATTTTTTGATCGGCGTAACATTGGGGATTGAAGTCGAAGTTCGTCGTTATTGTGAAAGTGATATCCCCATCGTCCTTCGTCACACATCCACCAACGATTGATGTTTTGATTTTTGCGAGGAGTGAGTCGTACAATTTTTGGATTAGGTGGAGCTTTGTCGGGGCGAACGATTCCAGGGTGGCGATGCTTGGTGTCGATTTCAACGTTGCAACCCATTGAGCATCCTGTGCAAATAGCATCGTGGCTTTTAAGTTCCCAAGGACGCGCGGCAAATCTAAAATCCTGAGCTGTTAAGGCGCCCACAGGACAGAGATCGACGACGTTTCCTGAAAATGCGGATTTTAAGGGAGCGTTGTTAAAGACGTCTATGACGTTGGAATTACCTCGGTTGTTGACAACAAGTTCTGCTTTGCCGTCAATTTCAGAGGAGAATCGTACACAGCGAGTGCAGAGAATACATCGTTCTTGGTCGAGAACGATTTGGTCAGAAATGCTTTTATGTTTATCTCTCAAAACTTTTTCGTCTTCCATTCGAGAGAGTGGGGGGCCATATTGATAAGTGTAGTCTTGAAGTTTGCATTCTCCACCGCGATCGCAAATAGGGCAATCTAGAGGGTGATTGAGCAGTGTGAATTCTAAAGACGCATTTTGTCCGCTTTGAACTTTTTCAGATTGAGTGATGACTTTCATGCCTTCGGCAACAGGGGTCGAGCAGGCTGTAGCCAATTTAGGCATGCCTTCAACTTCTACAAAACACATTCGGCATTGGCCCACTACCGTGAGGCCTTCATGATAGCAAAAATAGGGAACATGTTGTCCCGCTTTTTTGGTAGCCTTAATGATGTTGGACCCCTGGGGAACGCTAACTGGGATTCCGTCTACTGTAAGATTTATATCGCTCACTTTTTAAAAAACCTCTTACCTATCAATTTCGCCTAAAACGGGATCGAGACTTGCAATGGTTGTGACCACATCGGCGATGAGTTTTCCTTTAACGAGTTCGGGAATAATTTGTACGCTTCTATAAGAAGGACTGTGTATACGAGTGCGCACGGGTTTGTTGCCGCCATCACTTTTAATGAAAAATCCAAATTCTCCTTTGGGATTTTCAATGGCGGAATAAATCTGGCCCACAGGAGCTTTGAAACCCTCGGAGATAATTTTAAAGTGCCAGATTAGAGCTTCCATTTGAGTGTAAACTTGATCTTTTGTTGGAATCACAACTTCAGGAACATCGGCATTAACAGGGCCAGTAGGAAGATTGTTAATGGCTTGTTCGAGAATTTTGATACTCTCACGCATTTCAAGTTGGCGTACGAGATATCGATCGTAAGCATCGCCGTTGTCACCTAGGGGAACTTTAAAATCGAAATCTGAATAGGCCAAATAAGGCATGTTTTTTCGAAGATCCCAATTGATGCCAGTGGCTCTTAAGTTCGGACCACTAATTCCGTATTGCAGAGCTAGTTTTTGGCTTATGGCGCCTACACCGCTAGTGCGATCAATCCAGATACGATTGTTAGTAAGCAAATGCTCCATGTCGTCGAGTGTGGCGGGTAATTGCTTTAGAAACGCTTGTAGTTCAGTAATGAATTCTTTGCTGGCGTCGCGAGCCACTCCACCAATGCGTGTATAGCTTGTCGTGAATCGATGCCCAGCCAGTTTTTCAATGAGATCGTAAATTTTTTCACGTTCATCGAAGGTGTGGAAGAAAACTGTGCCGGCTCCAACGTCGAGAGCGTAAGTTCCAAGAGCCAATAGATGGGAACTAATTCTTGCTAATTCACAGGCGATCACTCTTACGTATTGAGCGCGTTTTGGAAGTTCAATTCCAAAAAGTTTTTCAACAGCCATGGCGTAGCTCACATTGTTAGAAAGCGGCGCTAAGTAGTCGAGTCGGTCAGTGTATGGAATAAATTGATGGAATCTTTTATTTTCAGCAATTTTTTCGAAACCGCGATGGAGAAATCCAATATCGGGAATGCATTGAATCACTGTTTCGCCATCGATTTCTAGAATCATTCGGAGCACCCCGTGAGTGGAGGGGTGTTGTGGGCCCATGTTTAAAATTAAAGTGTCGTTATGCTTTTTTTGTATAGGAGTGCTGAGTTTTGGAAGGCTTAGCTTAACGGGTTCGTCGGATCGACTGATGGGATTTAATCCATGACTGCGCTTAATCTTTTTTTGCACCGTAAATAGAGCTTGCATGAGAGCTTCGGGACGGGGGGGACAACCCGGAACATAAACATCTACGGGGAGAATGTGGTCGAGGCCCTGAACTACGGGATAGCTATCGAACATTCCCCCAGTGCAAAGACAGGTGCCCATGGCGATGACCCATTTGGGTTCCATCATTTGCTCGTAAACACGTCGAACAACGGGCGCCATTTTGTATGTGAGAGTACCAGCCACGATCATAAGATCGGCTTGGCGCGGAGAGAATCGAAGCACTTCGCTTCCAAAGCGTGACATATCAAATTTAGGACCAACGGTGGCCATCATTTCGATAGCGCAACAAGAAATTCCCATAGGCATAGGCCACAGACTATTGGCCCGACCCCAATTGATGAGATCCTCCAAACGAGTTGTGATTATGGATTCGCCTAGTTTTGACTCAAGACCCATTTTTACAAAGTCTCCTCAAGATGTTCGTCTGCATCATCTTCTTCGCTCAAAGCGGCAGGTTTTTTCTTCATATCTGACTTGGATTGAAACTGTCGAATAAGGTGTTCTTCTCTTTGAAGAAGTTTGTCGATATTTTCAATTTTAATAATGAGGCGATCGATTTGCAGATCGGATATTTTGCCCTCTTTAGTGTGTTGAACTGCAATCTCACCAATTTTTTGTAAAAATTGAAGGCGCTGTTGCTGAAGTCTGGTCGCGTCATAAAGAGTTTGTGCAATTTTTCCGGTTCTAGAGAGTTCTTCGGCCGGACGAGCAAAAAATCGCCGAAAAGCATTGCTGATACTACGGGTAAAACTCTTTGATGTGCTCATAGGATAGGATAGTTATACCCAGACTTGAAGCATAACTCCAGACCAAGCTAAAATTGCTCTTAGATCTAAGATTGTCTTTAGTTTTCATCGTAGCTCTTGATAAAATTGAGGCTTCCACTTAGATAATACTTTCCAATACGGCTCTTTGGCGGAACTGGTAGACGCAGTGGACTCAAAATCCACCGCCTTCACGGGCGTCCGAGTTCGACTCTCGGAGGAGCCATTTTAATGCAGTGGTCGCTTTTTAATCATTCCACCTCGGGTGTCTTTAATTGAATGTTGAATAATAAAAGCTTCTGGATCGATCAATTCAACTGCACTCAAAAGTTGAGTGACCTCGAGTCGAGTGACGGCACAAAATAGAGCTTTGCGTTCTTCGGTGTCGTGACCTTTTTTTCCATAGCCACCTTCAGTTTTATAAACGGTGACGCCTCGTTGAAGCTCGTTCGTGAGCATCTTTCTAATTTTTTCAAACTTGGGCGAAATAATAGTAACCCCTATGTATTCTTCTATTCCGTTTAAAACGAAATCAACACTTTTGGATGCGGAAACATAAGTGAGCATGGAATACATGGCTGTTTCAAAATTTAGTAAGAACGCTACGCCAATAAATAAAATAAAATTAAACAAGGCTATAAAATCGCCAACTGAAAGGCTCGATTTTCGACTTATTTGAACTGCAAGCACTTCGGTGCCGTCAATAACAGCACCACCGCGAATAGTGAGACCTATTCCAAGTCCCAAGAAAACTCCACCGAATACAGCAATAAGTAATTTATCTTGAGTGAATGCAGGTATGTGAATTGAGTGAACGGCCAGAGCCAATATCACAATGGCGATGGCGCTTTTAAGGGCAAACTCTAATGAAATTTGTTTAATACCCATGAGTACAAAGGGAATATTCACAAGCACAATAAAAATAGAGAGATCAATATTTATAAAGTGGTTGAGTAATAGAGATATTCCCATGGCGCCACCATCAAAAAATCCGTTAGGCAGGAGAAAGCCCTTAAGACCAATAGTGGCAAAAATTATTCCTAATAAAATTAAAATATTTTTAGAAACCCATATAAATTTAAGAGGCTTAGGCATAGAGATTATATTTTATCAAAAATAATAATAGAGCAAGGCTCACTTTAAATTTAAGCCTTTTAAGAGAATTGCCGAAGTCTTCTTGATTCATATGAGTAGGAGACTTCAGATGAGATTTATCAACTTAAATTTAAAAACCTTTGGATTTGTCATGCTAGGCTTTCTAGGTCTGTTTCAGACTCCATGGGTGCATGCGGGAAAACCTTCAAAGTCTCCTGTTGTTTTGTCTATGGATCCTAGGAAATGGAATTTTTTATACAGTGTGGGAATGCCACGAAATCCGAGAGCAAGCTCATCGAATTCTTGGATTTTTGATTTCCCCGATATTAGCCAAGGGGAAATTGATTATATAACTCAAAGCGTTTCTGGTGCAATTATGGGCACTCTCTTGAGAGCGGATATCAAAATTACAACTTTAGGGAATCCGGTGTTTGACTATAAAACTGAGAGTGGAAACACGTGCGATTTTCCCGCTCATGCAAGATTCTACATTCAGCGTGCGTGGACAAATAATAATTATGATCGATGGTGGGCTAATCCCATTGCTTTCAAATTAGAATCTGCTTCTGCAACTTTGAGTGTGCCTTTAGATCCTAGCCAATGGACAGACACTTGGGGACATCGCGGAAGCGAAGATCTAGCTTCAGTGGCTGGTTTTAAGAAAGCTCTCAATGAGGTGACTCAAATTGGTTTAACCTTTGGTGGAGGTTGTTTTTTTGGACACGGGGTTAGAGTTGTTGGTGGCACCGCTGATTTTGAAGTGACTCAATTTAAAATTGAATAACTTCAATTTAGAGGTAGAACTAAAACGACCCAGTCTTTATCGAGGTCATTGGGTGGATTGCCCAGGTCTTTACGGGCTCCCTTAGTTTTAATTTCTCGAATGCTACCATTTTCGAAATTTCCACCACTTCGAGGATTAAACCAGAGCACTCTATATTTTCCTTCGTAGAGTTCTAGGGTGATTTTCTTAACTTTTGAGTCTTTGTAAACTACATGTTCATTGTTTGGAGTAGTTGCAATTCTAATGGGGGGATCATTTCTCTCATTTGTTGTAATTCGTAAATCCCAAAATGGGATTTTAAATTTCACAAAAAAATCATGGGCGATCTTAACTTGTTTCCAGAGCTTTTCACGTGTTCGGAAATCTTCAAGAGATAAAGATCCATCACTACCATTTGTGATTAATTCAAAGCCAGCTCCACCGGCAATGAGAGTCGGCCAAATGAATTCCTCTCTTTCAACGTTATGGTCGGGATCAAGGCTGTCGGCAAAACCTGTACGAACAGCAGTCCCAGGTTCGTCGAGTGTTACTACCCATGGATGCTGATTTTTATTGGACCAATATATCCATTTATAAACACTGTCAGAGCTTGAAACAGAAATTTGTTGGTTGCGATAACCTACATCGAATTCTTCAACGTTGTTTTGAAGGGAAGCTCCGTCAATGTTTTTATCTCCGAGTAAGCCAGAGTAAATTTTGTTTTTTTGCTTAGGTCCTGTGTGCACCACAATTGGGTGTTTGTAGGGATCTAAATTTTTAATATAAGCAGCGAATTCCTTCAGGCGATCTGTTTTGTGATTAGTTTCTTCTCCTAAATTCCAAAAGAGTGCTGGATGATGAGCGAATCTTGCGATGAGTTCTCGATAATAAAGTTTTCTTTCGAGTGCTAATTTACCTGAATCAAGAACTTGGTCGACTTCACTTTCTTCAAGAACAAGATGTTGGGCGACTCCCATTTTATCCATATGATTAAAAACTAGGTTCCATTGGGAGAGTTTACTTACGTCAAATCGAGTTTTTTCATCGGGGTTTATCCAAGGGAAAACGTCGTTGCCGTCGCCCCCATCAGAGTTATAAGTGAGAAAGTATTGAGTGTTTATTCCTTGGGAAGAAAGATAATTGATAGCGCCTATAATTCCTTTTCCTTTGCCATCGTCCCACGTGGGGTCGCTTTCTTTCCAATCTTGAATATGGGCAGAGTAGAGGTGAGTTCTGTCTCCAGAGTTTTTCAAGTTTGGAACATGATAGGTGTTGTCGAATTCTTTATAGGCTAAAAAATTTTCAGGATCGCTCGTGCCTGCTTTTAGAAAATATTTACCATTTGAGAATTTAAAAGCATTTTTTCCTACATATTTCAGAAATCCATAATTACTAAAATCTAAGCTGCTATCGGTTTGTTGAGGAGTGACTAAAAATTCTCCTTTGTAGCCATGAAAGGCGAGAGTCTGAGATGGATCTTTGCTGAGTGCTTGGTCGAATTCATGAGTCAGAGCAATATTGTTTCCATATCGGAAAGTGACTGTAAAAGAACAGTTTCCTTGTATCTCTGGGCGATAATAGGCACGCCAAATTCGCCCACTGCTGGAATGAGAATTTTCACTATATCCATCGGCCGCATAAAATCCAGGGATGAGTAAATTTTGACCGCTGCAATTCATGTAGACATCCATACGATAATTGCTAAAGGGATTGTCTTCGGATTTTTCATCTAGATTGGGTCCCTGACAATCCACTTGCCAAGTTTGCCATTTCTTAACAACTTTGGCGGCTCTGCAAAGTTTTTGTCTTTCCTCTAAATAAACTTTTGGAAATACTTTTTTAGTTTTAACTAATGTTTTTATGGGCATTGAGTGATTGAGTTTTTCAAAAAATCTATTGAGAGCTTTAGAGGCAGGAGCTTCAGTGACCTGATTTATTCTGGCGATAACCATTTTCCATTCAGGAATCACAATACAGAGATTGTTGTTGCTTCCCATGGCCGCAAACGTTTTGGCTGGAGCTTTGTCCCATAGGGGTTTTTCTAAGCCATTAACCCACCATAGATATCCGTAGTGGCCCGGCCCGCTATCCCAATCACCCTTTTCGCTCTGTAGATGCGGTGATATCTGATTCTTTGTAGCCGCTTCAATCCAAGTTTTTGAGAGAATTTGTTGGCCTTTCCAAACTCCTTTATTTAAATAAAGGTGGCCCAGTCGAGCCAAATCCAAGGCACTGATTTCAAGCCCACGATTATTTCCAGAGGCAGAAGAAACCGGAAAATTAAAGCCATAGTTGTCGTCTGGGGTCCAGGCGGTTTCCCAGTTAAAATTTTGCATCTCTAGGGGGCGAGCTATGCGATCTATAAAAATTTCTGCAAAGTTTTTTTGTGCGGCTGCAGAGAGTGCAAAACCCAGTATGTTGACCGAGTCGTCAGAATAAGACCATTGCTCAGCGGGAGAAAACTTTTTTTCAATGGAAAGCCAAGGGGTTTTAGATCCATCGCCACCTTCATCGACTCTATAACGACTGCCTTCAGCAAGGTATCCGGATTGCATAGTGAGTAAGTGTTCTAGAGTGACTTCGGGATAATTTTTATTCATCCAAGGCAAAAGCTCTGAAGCCTTTTGATCGATATTTATTTTTTTATCGTCGATGAGAATTCCTGCAACAGTTGAGGTGAAAGTTTTTGTGGCCGACCAAATTCGGTGTGATTGAGCCGCTTGAGATCCTTGGTAAATCAGGCGCCCATCGACAGCTATAACGGCTTCATCCATGGGAAAGGATCTTGATAATTCTGAAAGTGCATCTTTAAAAAGAATGGGGCTAATTCCAAATTTTTCCGGTGATTCTGTTATCCAATTTTTTTCTGGATAAACAACACTGTTTTCATTGGAGAGACTCTTAGATGAATTAACTAGAAAAATAAAAAATAAGCTTATTTGATATTTTTTCAAATTCATTTCGGGGCGTTTATAGCACGCCGTGGCAACTTTGTTTAAAATTTTTCAAGGCTAAAGTGATGATATTCAGAATTTTTGTGGAAGTTTATGATTTTACATAACTATTAAGCCATAAAGTTTTGTCTATATTGGGCTGATTGGCCATGAGCATGACTAATCTATCCACTCCAACGGCAATGCCTCCGGAGGGAGGCATACCTTCTTCCAGGGCTGCTAAAAATTCTTCATCGATGGGATTTTTAGGAAAGGATTTTCCGTAAACTTGCTCACGCAAATTCATGTCCTCTTCAAAGCGTTTTCTTTGCTCAATTGGGTCGCAGAGTTCTTCAAAAGCATTTCCAAGTTCAAGCCCGCCGGCATAGGGCTCAAAGCGTTTTGCCCAGAAGCTTCCATCGGAGTTTTGCTCAAGCACACTTAAGGCCGCTTGAGAGGGAGGATAATGGTAAACAATAACTCCGCGATCATGGGGCAATTTGTTTTCAATAAAATTGAGCCAAATTTTAAAGTAAAGGTCGTCCCATGTGTCAGCAGCATCAACATTGAGACCTAGTTTTTTGGCTTCTTCAGCCATGGACTCTTGGGTGCTTGCTTTTTTAATGTCGATTTGGGTGAATTCTAAAAATAGATCGTAAACTTTTAAGCGTGTCCATGGGGCTTTGAGCTCAATGGGTTTTCCACAATATCTAATTTGGCTTGAGCCAGTAATTTGAATGGCTAGAAATTCCATGAGTTCCTCGAAATCCTTCATGATGTCTTCATAGGAGGCATGGGCGCGATACCATTCAAGGAGTGTGAATTCAGGATGATGTTGAGGAGATTTTGGCTCGACTCTATAGGCGGGGCAAATCTGAAAAATTTTTTCTAAACCGCCTACCAAAAGCTTTTTCATGGAAAATTCTGGAGACGTGGCTAGATACTCTCCCGTGTTCAGTTGATAGGGGCGAATGTGGGTTTCCATTCCCGGTGAAACTACGATTGTGGGAGTGCGTACGTGTATAAATTCACGCATTTCAAAAAACTCATGTATTCCCTTTTCAACCCTGCGACGAATTTTAGTGGCATGTTGGCGTTCGGGGTCTTGCACATGTTTTGACCAATAAGTGCTTTTGGGGGGCTTTTGATTCACAATTAGGACTTATAAGAGGCTTTAGCTTTATTCAATGTGCTTTGTATCGTATTAAGGTTGGTCATGTATCCATCCCAAAAAAAACATCTTTTAGATCTTTGGGTGGAGTATTGGACTCAGTCGGCCTATCAAAAATTTGATTTGTTTTTAGCTCGAGCTTTTAAAAAGCGACCCTTTATGGGGAAGCGCGATAGGGCTTGGTATTCTGAACAATTATTTACAGCTTTGCGTTTTGGTCTTTTAGCCATGGATTTAAAAACCAGTGATGAAATTTTTAAAGATGCCTCAATGTTGGCCTCTAAAGTTGCAAAAGTTGATGAAAATTTTTTTGATAAGGTCGAAGAAATTTCAAAAAATTCTCAAAATCACAGTGACTCTTCTTTTGAGAGTTTTTCTTGGCATCCTGATTGGATTCCTTTTTTTGAAAAATCTGGCTTGGATTTTAATAGACTTTCAAATTTAAACACTCGGGCTCCACTTTGGTTGAGAGCTAAAAGTCTTGCTGATTTAGAAAATATTAAAAAAGATCTTTCGCAAAGAAACATCGAATTTATAGTGGATGGATTGGCGTTGAAGGTGAGTGGAAACCCAAAACTCCATGAGTGGACGAGTTTTAAGATGGGATCCTTCGAAATTCAAGATTGGGCCAGTCAGCAGATTTCATTGCTGGCACCCTTAAAAAAGGATGCTCTGGTGTGGGATGCTTGTGCTGGGGGTGGGGGTAAAACTTTGCAATTATCCGCGATTTTAGAAAACACTGGCGCAGTGATTGCTTCTGATGTGAGAGCCTTTAAATTTGATGAAATTAAAGCAAGGGCCCTTAAAGCTCGAGCTCAAAACATAAGTTGTGTGGCTTGGGATGGCCGGCCTCAAATGCCGAATTTTCCTCAAGCTGTTTCTGATCATGGTGGATTTGATTTAGTGCTAGTGGATGCTCCTTGTTCGTCTTCCGGAACGGTGAGAAGAAACCCAGAGATTAAATGGCAAAGTCCTCATTTGAAGTTGAGGACTCTTTCACAAACTCAGCTTCACATTTTAGAGGCTGTAGAAAAATCTGTAAAAACAGGTGGTCATTTATTGTATGGCACCTGTAGCTTTTTAAATGATGAAAACGAAGAGATCGCAAAGAAGTTTGCTGAAAAAATGGGAGCTCGTTGGAAGTTTTTAGAATTTAAGAAGCTCGGTTACTCGAAAGATAATGATTCTGATTTGATGTTTGCAGCAATTTTTCAAAAGCTGACAAAATAGATGTTTTGTTGTCTGAATCTGAATTTAAGTGGAGCAAACTTTTGGAATATTTAAAATTCTGAGTTTTGTGCTTTGGTCTAATTTATTATTCAAATCTGCTAACCCCTTAACTATGAAAACCCTGTGGAGCTAAGTTTTGTATTGTTTTCAATAAATTTAATTCTTTCATAAATTTCTCTAGCAGAAACTCTAGAGATTTTTAGATTAACTTCAATTCTATTAAGTTTTAAGTAATCAACGGCATTTTTAAAGTGACGTCCCCAGGAAATGATTCGACTCCAGGGCCGGGCGTCCCAGAATCTACGTTTTGAATCTTTCAATACAGCCGAATTTCTGTGAGCTCCTAGAACTTTTCGAGCTATTAGTGAAGATATAATTCTCAAAAACTTTCTAAATTCTCTGCGATTATGGGCTCGAAGGACCAAATGTATATGATTTCCAGCGTTCGCAATTTGGTAAATATTTACAAAAAAGCGATTGGCTTGCTTTCGTATTTCAGAATCAATTATTTTGCTTTTTAAAAGAAGTGAATACTTCCCTTTAGCTAAAGTAGATCTCAACACTACATGTTGTGCGTATTTTGAATGAAAAGGTCGTGCCACTTTGGCGTTGTTGCCGTTAAGTAGAGAGCCTCCAAATCCGTCTTTAGTCCATTTTTGTTCTTCTTTAATTAAAAAAAGCTTACGGTTTCTCAATACGTTTAGTAATAATGTAGCTAATTAAATGTGTCAAATAGAAATTAAAAATAGCTAAGGGATTTTTTGGAAGATTGAAAAGAATCGCATGCAAATAGACCCAGAAGTTCTGAGCTGAAAGATGAGCCTAGGGCACATCTATGTAATAAATGGATCTATCTTTTAGGTTCGGGTATTAGTTTTTAGTATAATCTTCATACAATATTCACATTCAAATGCCCTTATAAGAAATTTAGACAGTTTTTTAACCATAATTTAACTTGGTCTTATTGGGCTCTGAACCGATAATAGTAAGTCGGGGGCGTGAATGGGTTATACTTTTAATCTGCGTAAAATTCATGTCTCTTTAATGGGTGTCTTTTTAGCTTTGTCGACTCAAGCTGAAGTCTGTAAAAATCTGAAAATCACTCCTTCTATTATATCTACATTTAATAAATATAATAGAGCCACAAAAGACTATGAAAATCTTGGTCCTGAGGCTTTTGTAAATTCCATGGCTCTAACAAAGCTCGATTCAAAATTTATGATTTCCTTATTGAAGGGACTTCCTCCTCTTCCGAAACTTTCATGGGATCAAAAAGAGTTTTGGGTATTGCGCCTTAGAGATAAAAACAAAACAGCAGTTCTAGATTTTTGTAAAATTGATGATAACGAAGTGAGTGTGAATGGGTATAAATTCAAAATATCCGAGAAAATGAGTGTAGAAGAATTGGCTCAGTTTTTAGAACCACTTTTTCCGAAACAAAACAATATTGGGTTTCTTTTGTGGATACAAAATCAGATTATACCCTCTGCCGAAGCCGTAACAGTAATGGGCGGAGCCATGATTGGTGCCTTGGCGGGTCTTGCAGGTATGCTTCTTATGAATGTATTTAACGGAAATTCGTCTAGTAAAACGCAATCTCAACCCGCACCTCACATTACGGTGTCTGATGTGGGTTCAGGAGGCTCTCTACCTGGGCATACTGGCGCTGGAGCTTCTCCTGCTGGTGGAGCTCCTGCTGGGAGCGCGCCTGGAGAGGCTCCCCCAGATGCTCAAAATCCTGCTGGCGCAAATTCTGGGGGTGCACAACCTAATGGAGGAGCTGCCGGCTCAGGTGCGGGCGGAGCAAAACCCAATGCCACGCCAAACGCTCCATCAGCTAATAATGGCGAAACAAAGTGTAGCGATAAAACGACACCTATAGCAGGAGATAGAAAAGCAGAGCTCAGTAAACTTTCAGACGATCAAATCAAAAATTTTCAATGTTTTTCAAAATATCATGAATTTGGAAATTCAAAACTTCAAGTAGCCCAATGGAATGATGGTGAAGATTGGCTATCTCTAGGGGTGGGTCATTATATTTGGTATCCTAAGGAGGGAGAAAAAAAATATACTGAGAGCTTCCCGGATCTCATTAAATTTGCATGCAGTAATGGTTACACAGGCAGTCTACCCAAAGAGATTGGATATACGGGAGGCAATCCAGTTTTAGGAGTCTGTCCTTGGAATAGCAAAAAGGAATTCGAAGATCCTAAAACTAAAAATTCAGATGAGTTAAAAAATATTCAGAACTTTTTATTAGGCCAAGATATGCAAAAGCAACAAGCGCTTTTTCAATACAACCGACTTTTAGATTTTATGGATAAGTGGAAACCAGCTAATAAAGTTGAAGAACATGCAAAAGAGTTTGCAGGTAGACTCATGCAAGATCCCAAAGGACTTTTGCAAATGATCGACTATGTGAATTTTAAAGGAGAGGGAACAGCTCCTGGTGAATACTATAAAAACAACAAGGGTGAAGTAGATCGGTGGGGTTTGAAACAGGTTTTAGAAACAGCAGTTAATGAAGGTCAGGGATTAACTTTTATTGAAGCCGCGAAAAGTACATTAAATAGAAAAATTAATACTGATCCCAAGATTTGTGAAAAACATACTAATCCTGAAGAATGTAAAAAAGACCTTAAAGCTGGTTGGGAAAAGAGAATCAACGACTATTCCAATATTGCTACGGCTCAATCGAAGTACAATTGTAAATAATGAAAAGTTTATTTGTAAAATTTTTTCTATCTCTAAGAAATCTTTCTCTTCTCAATCTTATAATTGTTAGCCGTGTTTTTGCTTTCCAAGATGCCAGCGAAGAAGCCGTGCGAGCTTGGTATGTGCAAGGTAATCCTTTTTATCCAACAGAAAGCATCAACATTCCTTCAACTGTGAATACGGGGCATCCTGAAGGGCTCGCTGTTTTTAATAATGATTATTATTTAAGTCTCATGGATGAAGATAAAACTTCTTCAAAAATTGAATGCAAACAATCTCGAATTCTTCATTTTAAAAAATTTGATTCGTCTTTAGTTTTAAAAGACGAAAAAATTATTAGCACCAATGAACGTAATGAGTGCCATTTGGGTGGGCTTGTGTGGGGTGCTAACTATAATGAACTTTGGACAGCGTTGGCGCAATTTAAAGCCTCATCTTCGAGCACTATGCTCGCGATAAATCCTAACGATTTAAGTATTAAAAAAGAATTAAAAATAATGGATCATATCGGCTCCCAGATTTACACTCGTGATGCTCTTTACGCTTTTAGTTGGGATTCTAGGAAGCTTTATAAAGCGGATCTCTGTGAGCATGATTTATCTAAGTGTAAGGTGTCGAAAATTTCAGAATCCAAGGCTCGCTCCAGTGCCTATCAAGATTGCAAAACATTAATCAGTGATGGGCGACCCATCACCGCATTTTGTAGTGGCTTAGACTTTGAGCCCTGGTCTTGGAACGTGATTGGCTTTTTGCGATGGGATTTATGGTGGAAAAATCAAAAGAGCTGGGAATGGCCTTTAAAATTAGAACGAACGGGCTATTTAGATTGGATTGAAATCGACTCTAAGGGGACTCACTTATTAGGCCGCTTTAATTCGCCTAAGGTAGACGGAGTCTTTTTATCTCGCAACCCCATGGCAATATGGGAAGAGCGAAAAGATCATAAATTTAATTTAAATTTTGCTTTTGTTCCCGACGATCATCCTCGTTCTAAGCTTCTTATTTATGAAAGTGGATGGTTGGAATTTGCTCCTGTTAAAGAGAGTTCTGGCATGATTCTCCGTAATTTGTCGGGCGATGTCGATAAAATTAACAGCGATAATTAGACCGATAGCCTTTAAAACGCATTTAAATGCTTATTAAGCCCCGGCACATAGCTTGCTTATGATTCAAGTGGATTTATATATTTGAAATTTTTTTGCCCTAATGGAGGATCGTTTATGGAGTTTTCTAAATATTTTAGTTTTGTAATTTCAAACACCCTTAATTTTCGAAAAAAGCCTGTAAAAAAAGATGAAAAGCCAAACTCTTCCTTGAGGTTTCATGAAGAAAGCAAAATCATGCGTAGACCTTCAATCACCGAACAGGTGGAAATATTTCGCCAAAATCTTATAAAAAAATCTACCGAAGACAAATCTTGATTTATTGATTGAGTGAAATCAATTTGCCTTGAATGAGTTTGTAGTGAGCGGGGTCTTCTTCGTCGAAGGCCTCGAAGTTAATTTCTTTATTGTTAATTTTAATTTTTCGAGTTTCATCCAAAAGGGTTTTCTCGCCCTGAAATCTCAAGATTTTAAAAATATGATCATTTCCTACAGAAATCTCGCCTTTGTTTTCTGTGAATAAAAGCACTCTTTCAATTTGGTTTTGAATGAGTGTTCCCGCAATTCCCGCGTCGTAATGTAACATGTAGACGCTCTCATCCGGACTAAATGTTTTATTTTCAATTTTTAAAAGTATGGGTTTTTCTGGACCAATAATTTGCAGGCTTCCTATTTCCTTGCCCTTCCATAACAATTTGCATGAGTTCGAAGAGCAGCTTTCGGCTAAAGTGAATTCATCAAGTTTTATTTCAGCTTGAGCAAGTGAAATAAAAAAGACTAAAAAAAGACTAATTAATATTAAATTAAAAAACTTCATAAAATCCCCTGAAAAAATATAAAGTCTTTAGGGGGAATCTCTTGTTCCATAAAGCTACTGGTGAGTTCTCGTAATAGAATGATCGGGTGAGTGATAAGGGCGTCTTGTGCCGACCATCTTGGCACGAGGGCTAGAAATTTTGGTTTCTCCTGAGGAATTCTAAGAACTTTTAATCTTGGATGTTTTTTATAGAGTTCTTTGAGTTCTAATTCCTTTTTTCGAGAATAACTGAGGAGGCTGGGGGTCATATAATGTCGGGAGTCTTGCTCATTCAGAGGTTTGGGAACTTCAATATCGCCAGTGCTCATTCTAAAAAGCACTCGGGCTAGAGCTTTTAGCGCGGCTTGATCGTAGACTTTTAGTTTAGCATCATCACCTTTGCCCACCATTTTAGGCCCGAGGGCAACTTCCGCTAGATTTGGGTCGAAGGGTTCAAAGGATGTGAATTGAAAGCGTTGGGTGGCTACTTGCCATTTAGTTTTATTTTCGCTTAGGGCCTTGTCGACTTCACCTAGATTCATATTCTTTTGTGTGCGATTTCTAAGAACTTGAATCACGCTGGCCATCTTAGCTTGAAGTAGCAGGGAGTCTTCACTCATGAGTCCCCCAAGATTTCGTGTTTCGCCCCAGGCCGTCAAGGCTTCAGGGAGAATGGAGGCATAGGCTGGAAATTTTTCTTGAAAAACAGAAACGAAATTTATGAATTTTTTTCGTGCTTTAAACTTTTGGCTTCGATTTTGCTCATTGTAATTAGCCCTAAGAGTTTTTTGTTGAGCTGAATTTAATTTTTCTTCGTTGCTGAGATTTTTTAAAAAATTTTCAGAATCTGAAGTTTCTATTTTGGCCTCTCGGAGGAGCGCATCAGAAGGTTTCTTTCCTTGGCTCATTTGCCAAAAAAGTTTTAAAGAAGCTTCTATTTGAGCTTCACTTTGAATGGAAGAATTTTTATTGGAATTAATAGAGTTATTGAGATTGGGTAGAGTGCTTTCATTGTTAGATTTTAAAATATTAGGGCGATTTTCTGTTTGAGCGTTGTGAAGGCTATCGGCGCTTATTGATTGACCCACTAAAAACAATGCAGACAAGGCAAAGTAGGCTTGCTTTTTACCCATTTAATAATGATAACGGGAAAGCCTTTTCAAAGCCACCTAGTTGGGATTATTGTCGTTTGGCTAAGATGAAAATTTTACATGTCATGCCTGCGCGATTTCCTATTCAACTTTACGGTGGCGCGGAGCGTGCTGCCTATAATTTAGCCAAAGGTTTGGCGGAATTAGGCCATGAAAACTATTTTTTGTGTTTAGAGGGAAGTGAAATTCCTTTTGCTAAAGTTATACCTTGGGATTTTTCCAAGGACTGGCAAAATGCTGTGCCTGATGGAATTGATATTGTTCAAGTCTACAATACGCCCAATCGTAGGCCAGAATTTCCTTATTTAGTGTGTATCCAAGGTAATGGACGGCCTGGCGAACGGTTTCATGGCAACACTGTTTTTTTATCCGCAAATCATGCCAAAAGACATAATTGGACAGAGTATGTTTTTAATGGAATTGACCCTGCTGAATATCCCTTAGGAAAACATAAAAATCCTGGCCAGCTTCTATTTTTAGCAAAAGCATCTTGGCCCATTAAAAATCTCTATGGAGCTATGGATTTAACCGTTCAGTCTGGATGTCGTTTGGAAGTCTGCGGCGGTAAAGGAAGTTTATACTATAAGATTTTTAGACCCTATGTTCATTTTAATGGCATGGTCGGTGGTGAGAAAAAAATTAAAATTTTACAAGAGTCCGAGGCTTTGTTGTTTCCTGTTCTTTGGCACGAGCCTTTTGGAATTGCGGTGATTGAAGCGATGGCTACGGGTGCGCCGGTTTTTGCCTCTAATCGCGGCAGTCTTCCCGAGTTGATTGATGAGAGCTCTGGGGCCATTTGTAATACCCGTGAAGAATTTATTGTGGCCATTAGTCGTCGGCATCAGTGGACGCCGGAGCAGTGTAGAGCGCGAGTTCTTAACAACTTCACACATCGCCATCAAGCCGAACGCTATTTAGAAAAATACAAGATAATTATGAGTCAGGGACAATTGCGAGAGGGGCAAGCCTATTGTTCGGAAAATTTCATTTCAGAAGAAATAAAATTAATCCCAAGACTGCGATCGACTTGGAAAATTGATTATAAATTGCTGAAGCAAAAAGAAGCTAAGATTGTGGCTCGGCGAAAGCGTGAAGACTTGCGTCTTTTAAAACCAGCCTAAGTTTTTTAAAGCGCTTTGTGTTTCTTGGGCGTAATTTTTCCAAGACAACCATTTTAGAACTTTTACAATTTTTTGATTTTCGTCGATAAGAAATGTGACTCGATTCGCTTTACCTATGGGAAGTAAAACTTCATAATCTTTAGAAACTTTTTTAGAGTCATCGGCTAAAATAGGAAAAGGTATTTTATGGTGCTCGGCAAATTCTGCGTGCTTAATAACGGAGTCCGTGCTGATTCCAATGACGGGAATTTTAGCTGTTCTAAAGGCTTCGAATTCATCTCGAAAGCTACAAGCTTCAGCTGTGCAGCCCATGGTAAAGTCGGCAGGATAAAAATAAAGAATAATTTTTTGCCCTTTAAATTGTGAAAGACTTTGCTCGTGATTGTTTTGATCTTTTAAACAAAACTCAGGAGCTTGACTTCCCTCGGCTAAACCTTGACCTAAGAATGACATCAATCCCATAAGAAAAATCTAGCAAATCATTTATCGTTAGTCGTGAGTATAATTTTAGAAGCAAGCATTATTGTGAGAAGAGCAATAAGTGCAATACTTTGATTCACTTCAAGCCAATAGGCGGCGTTTGTTCCAATGATAGATCGAGGGCTGAGCGCAAGAAATAAACAAAGTGCCCAGATGTGTTTTGTATATTGAGATTTTTGATCACAATAAAACAAGGCCGGTAAAATTATCCAAAAAAAACCATAAATGTGTTGCCATGGAAGTGGATTGATTAAGAGCGATAATAATATCCAAACTAGGGAGAGCGTGACCATAGAAGTTTGGTGCTTTTTGTATTGGAGGATTTTTAAAGTCCTAAATAATAAAAGTCCAACAAAGGGTAAGGCTAATAATAAAGAAAGATTGGATCTTGAAGGAAGTCCTAAAAAGTGGCTGCCCATAGCAAAGAAACCTTGAAAATAAATGGAGCGATCTGAGAATGGAAAGAAACCCGTTGTGCTTTTAATTTGTTCTAACCAATTTTTCCATAAAATGGGATTTGGGAGGAGGGCCACACAAAGGGCTCCAGCAAAGAGCAACCCATATCTTTTATTTTTAAAGTTAAGCGATTGAGGGGTTAAGCCCAAGAGAGGAGTGAGCTTAAATATTCCTCCAAACATAAATAAGAATATTCCGAAAAATTCTCTAAAAATATTTTTAGGATTTTTTAATAAGACTAAGGACCATACAATCAAGGCATAGGTGAGTTGATTGATGTTCTTGCTGTGAAACTCATTGTCGATAAATCTCAGGCTGGCTATGAGTCCAGCAAAACTTGTTAAGAGAAATAGTCTTCTTTGATTTGGGTTATTGGGAATAAATTCATTGTTAAACACATAATGAAGGGCCCAAGGAATGCTCAAGCAAGCGCTTAAATTGATAAGACCTAAGACCCAGCGAGCGTGATCTATGCTGACTAAGGCGAGGGGAGAAAAAAATAAAATTGTGATGGGAGGATATTTAAAGGGAAAGGCATCGCTGCTTAAGTAAATAGGATCACCCTGAAGCCAGCGGCTTGCGCATAGATAAAAGGCTTCGAAATCATTGTTGGAGGGGTCTTTGTAGCGACTTAAGAAACTTACAATAATGGGGAGACAAATTAAGGCCATTAGAGCGTAAAAAGGTTTTTCGTTTAAGGCTTTGTAAGGTTTCATTGAAGCAAAATATCTCTCAGTCAATTTTCTATCACGAATCGATGGAATTTTGACTTTCTTAAGAAGCATTTTTCAGAGAAAGTTGAGAAAGGGTTTATTTTCCGATGCGCGTTTAACCTTTTTACGAAGGCTAAGGGTCTACATCAGGAAATAAGGGGGAAGAGCCATGAATGCTCAAAATCTAGCTAAATATAAAAAGTTACTTTTAGAAAAGCGCGCGCAGATTCTTAACCGCGCTAATTCGAGATTCAAAGAAGCTCTTTCTATCAATCAAGAAGATTTAGTTGACGAGTCTGATCATGCGGCTGCTTTAATTCAGCAAGGCATGGCTATGGAAGTTCAAGAGCGCGATCGTTATGTTCTCCGAGAAATTGATCATGCTTTATCTAAAATGGAAGATGGCACTTATGGAATTTGCGAAGAAAGTGAAGAGCCCATCGATGAAGCTCGTCTAGAAGCTCAACCTTGGACTCGATACAGTGTTGAAGAAGCCGAGAGAAGAGAGCAGCGAGCTAAGAGATACGTTAATCAAAAAGGTTCTTGAAAAATTACTTTGTAGGTTGATTTTTTAAATGCTCTAAAACTTTATTAATGGAAATGGCTTCGTTTTCTTTTTCAAGTTTCTTAGTATGACTTTTTTCAGCTAAGTTGTTGAGCAGATAAGCCAGGCGAATTCCAGCTTTAAAGAGTCGCTCTTCAATCACGGGTAAAACTTTGGCTACGTAGCGTTTATCTAGTGTAGGAATTTTTGATTTTTTGTAATTTGTTTCGTTAATTTTATGAGTGGATGGGTCTACGAATTTGCAATAAGCACGAAGTTTGGGGTCGGAGATTGCAATTTTGTCGGGATATACAACGGAGTGAAGCGCTTGGGATTCCTCAAACCAAATCTCGGGAGTGGCTGAGGAAATTTTGTTGAGTTCTTCTGGGCTAAAAGTCTTTTCAAAGTTTTTTTCTAAATAAGCTCCGAGATATGGATATTGAAAATAACCCATAAGCTTTTTTTCTTTTTTGGCATTTTCAATGACGAGTTCCTTGAGCTCATCGACCATGGAATTGTCCCAAAGATTATGGAGATTCGTTTCCTTGCTTAGAAAGGAGTTGCGTGCTCTAAATTTAACGTCGCAAAGGTTGGCGCCACGATCGAGCCCATTGCCAATGTGCAGGGGTTGGTGCACGTCGCCCACTATGTGCACGAGATATCGAAAGAGCAGGGCTTTGTCGTTGTTGGAGAGGCTATTGTCTAAAAGTAAGTTTGGAACATTTTCAATGATGCTGGCGGCATCCTTTGGAGCGCGCTTTTCTGGGCTGATATCTTTGAACTTCATGCCTAAGGGAATTTCCAAGTAATGAAAGGGGGCAAAGTCTGCGAAGCGTTCATCAGATCGAACGAGGTCGGGCCAGACCGCTGATACGGCTAAGGGTTCGCTTCCCATAAAACTATTGATGAATCCTTTGGCTTTTGCTGTGAGGCGAGTTTCGGCTAAATATCCTACGGTAGAGTGACCTAAATCTCCCCAAGCGAAAATCTTTGCGGGAGCTAAGATTAAAAAACAGAGTGAAAGAATTCGAGTGTTTAGATTCATTTTTATTGATTATCGATCCGCTTAATTTTTGTCTATGCCAAGAATCCCTTTGTTCAATGATCTATTGTGCGCGAGGAAACGGGCCTGGCTTATGAGCACCAAAATTTATTAATATCTTTAAATTCAAAGACTAGAGCATCTTGGGGTGAGCGATGAGGCAGCGCCTCGAGCTTCAGGGGTCGCCCAAGCCGCTCTAGTTTTTGAATTTAAAGGTATATATAGATTTCCAGGCCCGGTTCTTCGCGCACAATAGTTCTAGAGCGGGAGGGGCTTAATCCAAAGTCCAGGTGGCGCGGGCTTGCGATTTGCGGATTTGCTCTTTGGCTTCTTTGAGATAATGCTTCCAAGTTTGCTCCACAATTCTTGCAGCTTCTTTGGGATCATCGGTAACATGGAGATCGTCGAGATCCTTGGGATTGATCATTCCATCTTTTACGAGAGTTTCTCGAATGAACTCGAGCAAAGGTTTCCAATATTTTTTCCCCATGAGAATGACGGGGAAGTCGCTGACTTTTTTTGTTTGAATGAGAGTGAGAGCTTCAAACATTTCATCGAGTGTTCCAAGTCCGCCCGGACAGATAACAAAAGCGTGAGCATATTTTACGAGCATCACTTTTCGTACAAAAAAGAAATTAAACATTTCGCTATCGTCGAGATAAGGGTTGAGACTGTCTTCGAAAGGCAATTTTATTCCCAAACCTATCGAATTGGCGCCAGCATCTTGCGCTCCACGGTTAGCTGCCTCCATAACGCCGGGTCCGCCCCCTGTAATTATGGTAAAACCCTTTTTCCCAAGTTCAAATCCCACTTTTCTTGCCATGTTGTAATAGGGTGAATCTCTTTTGATACGGGCACTTCCGAAGATAGAAACACCTTTTGAAACTCCATAAAGTTTATCTAAACCCTTGATAAATTCAGAGAGAATTCTAAAAACGCGCCAAGTTTCTTGCTCGAGCGAATCTTCGCCGGAAAGGAAGCGAAACTCCTCTAATTTGGGTTTTTCAGAGGAGCGAAAATTTTTTTTTGATTTTTTTTGCATAGAGCTAAGTTTATCAAATGACAATTTTTTTACCACAATTAACCTATTTTCTTGGCACCACTGTCAAAATACTTGAGACTCAAGAATTGACGCCTGAGAGTTTTGACTTTTTAATCGATAGTAGGGGATATCGTTTTCGGGGATCGATTAACTAAGTTAATCAAGTAAAACGCCGGTCTCAAGAACATCCATGGGGGGGGAACTAGGGATGGCACACGGACACGTGAGTATTGTCTTGGGGGTTCAATCGGGCTTAGGTCCGATTGTTCACATCTTCGAGAGTGTCAAAAAAGGGATAGGTCTTAATCAGAACCTAAACTTTGCGACAAAAAACCGAAGCAGTGATTTTGACATCCACAACATTTTGGCACAGTTGCTCCAGATGGATCAATTGTTGCGTCGTGAAGAAGTCGACGTCAGTTGGTCGCTTTTGGGATCTAATCCAAGAGTGGAACTACCGTTGCTTTTTTCATGTTTAGGAATCAGTCAGGAGACTGGGAACATCATGGGGCTTGAAAGTATTCAAGACACGCCCACCGATGCTCTCGTCTACGTGCCTGTGGACGTGCTTCAGTCACGTCAAATCGAGCAACTGGCTCGTTTGACCATGATTTGTCCGCGCACACGACACGTGACCTTTGCAGCGACTCCACGATGGAATCACATGCAATTGATGGCTCTTAAAGAAACTTGGGAGTGGGTCGATCCTAAAGCGACTCAAGCCGTAACAAAGTTTGCTGAAGATATTATTCGAGCTAATGGTGGCATCACTCAGAAAGATCTCGATAAAGTGCAAACATTAATGTCGAATGGTGCTTCAGGCTCGTCTTCTGCTTCGTCTAAAGAAAAGTCTGTAGAACCTAATATCATTATGCACTCACCTAAAATGAAAGAGCTCATTCATTTGGTAGACGCTGTTGCTGATTCCGATAGCACCATTTTAGTTTATGGTGAATCGGGAACAGGTAAGGAGCTTGTTGCTGAAAGAATTCATGCACGCTCTAATCGCAATGGACATCCACTTGTGGCTGTGAATTGCGGCGCGATTCCTTCGGAACTACTTGAAAGTGAATTGTTCGGTCATGTTAAAGGCGCATTTACTGGCGCTATTTCGAATCGTGAAGGACGTTTTCAAGTGGCAGAAGGTGGAACTCTTTTTCTCGATGAAATCGGGGAAATGGGCACTTCTCTTCAGGTAAAACTTTTACGCGTACTTCAAACTCGTAAATTCGAACCTGTAGGTTCGACTCAAGCTATCAATGCGAATGTGAGAATCATCGCAGCGACAAATCGTGATCTCGAAGAGATGGTTCGTCAGGGCCAATTTCGCGAAGATCTTTTTTATCGCCTCAATGTGATTCCAGTTCACATTCCATCACTCCGAGAAAAGAAAGAAGATATTCCTTATCTCGTAGAGTATTTCGTGCGGAAGTTTAATTCCGAAAAGAAAAGACGGGTAACCGGCGTAACACGCGCCGCTCTTAGGGCTATGGTCGCCTACGACTGGCCAGGCAACATACGCGAATTAGAAAATCTAATTGAACGTATGGTGATCTTAAAGAGCTCAGGCATGATAGACGCGCTGGATTTTCCGGAAAAATATCGAAGGCAGACTTTGTCTGAGATCGAATACGAGGATCTGATGAATCCTCAAAGAAAAGAACAAGCGTTGCATCAAGTTCAAACTAAAGCCACAGGGGGGGATATGGCTATGGACGATAATAACACGACCTTTAATTACAATTCTTCGTTGTTCCAAAAGAAGAACATCGAGCAAAGTGCTTCAAACATTGAAGGCACAGCTTCGATTTCTGCAAACAACGCAAGCACCATTGGTGGAGAAGACATGGTTCGCATCGAAGATGCCATTCGTATGCTTTCTGACCGCCTTCATTTTCCTGTTGAAGGTTTAGATTTTAATTCTGTGGTCGATCAATTTGAAAATATTTTGATCCTTCACGCTCTTGAACGTACTGGTTGGAACCGTAATCGCGCTGCAGGTCTTTTGCGTTTGAACCGTACAACATTGGTAGAAAAGCTTAAAAAGAAGCAATTGATTCCTCCAATGCATGCACAAGAGGGAATGACTAGCGGAAACGCTTAGTCCTTAGGGCTGCAGGCCCTAATAAATTTTGGTTCCTATGGAAAAGGGTTTCCAAGCAAGTTGCGCTTGGAAACCCTTAGTTTTTTATGAGTCAATGTCGGCCGGGATTAATTCAGAGTCGCAGTGTAGAAGGCTTGGTGCGCTGAGGCGATGCCCGATTTCATTGGGCTTGAGTTTGACCTGAAAAAGCAAAAAGTAATTAGGAAAAGGAATTTTTGTAAATTCCATAGTGGCTAAATACGAATCTGTGAGTTGAAAGATGTCGGCTATTTCGACTTTCATTCTTTGAAAGAGTTCATGAAGAAAATAAATTCGGTCTCTGAGTGAACGATTGCGAAGTTCATTCTGCCAAATTCGGGATCGGGTTTGTTTAAAGAAATTGTCTGAGTCTGTTAAAATCAAAAATCGATTTGGGTTTCTAAAAGAATCTTCAAGGTCGACAAGACCATTTCTTTGCCCGCGATTAATGTCAAGAGTCTTAATGTTAAGCAGTGCTTGTCCATGTTCGGCGAAAGAAGCCGCATAGAGTTCGGCAAATAATTTACGGAATAATTGCATCACGTGATTGGCTAAATCGTAACTATTCATGAGTTCATTGTTTTGTAAGAAGCCGTCTAAAGTTTTTAAATGACGTGATCTTTCTTCTTTGGCAATCGTTAGGTTGGCAATAAGATCGTCATTGTCCTCGGGTTTGCCGGGAGCATTTGAAAACAATTTAAAATTTTTATTGTATTCATGTTCTGCCAATCTTAAATTTTGTTGGGCTTTAACAATTTTGTAGTAACTTTGATAGGTCCTGGAAACTTCAAAGCCATTATTGAGGATTTCAGAATCAAAGAGCGCTTGTCCCAGTGCAGTTAGGTTGAGAATCATTTCTGGGCTTAAAGCCTTTTCGGCGTTAGGAATTCTGATTTTTTTATCTAGGGTGACCGTTAATTCACCAGGCCTCGACTGAACTGATCTGGGATTGTTCTCAACCTTTAAATAAAGATTGTTTTTAAGCTTAAAAGGTTCTGAGAGAAATAAAATATGTTCCAGCTGCCGTTGTATTAGGTGGGCTTTAGTTTTGTTGACTTCGTGAGAGGGGAAGAGAGTGTCGATAAAGGGCCTCGGGTGAGCGCTTATGGCCCTTGGGGCTAAGCAAAAAAGTATTAAGGCGCCTATGTAGCGCAATAAGGGGGGCTTCCTTAAAGTCACTTGGGATCTTTAGCATCCGAGCTCTAGTCTCATCCCCTTAATAAGCCTTAATTATTAAAAGCTTATAGTAGTGATATATCGCAGGCTTCAGTTGGGTTGATGGCTAAATTAATCTCAGATTCTTCATCGGGGCTGATGGGGCGAGTTTTCATGTCTTTTAATAAGAAAAAATTATGATGAACTAACTCGTTACGTTTGAGGCCTGAATATCTTATGGCGATGTTGACGTTGGGCCAGCGATTCTTTTGAATTTCCGCCATGAGACCTTGAGAGACGTGACTGATATAGGCGTAGCTATCGTCGGAGAATTCAAAATAATGCAAATCATTCCATTTTATTGCTTTGCTTTGTGCTTTAAGGGGTTTGGAATTTAAATTGTCGAGTAAGTCCATGAGAACCCATAGTTTTGCATCTGGAGCCATAAGCTTTGCCGTGGGCCCATATTGATAGGCAATGGTGTGAATGTTTTCTAATTTTGGAAGATCCGTAATGATATTTTTATCTAATAGATACTTTAAACCTTCTAGAAATTGTTCAGGCGAATGACCTCTGGAGGTGACGATGTTTAAGGTCTCTAAGACTTTGGGGTTTTTTAATGCACTATAGAATCTTCGAAATGCAGGGCCCCTAAAGCTTTCATCATCGATATTAGTTTTGAGTAGAGCTTCTAAAAAATAATTTTTATCGAGTGCATCCGTGAATCTATAAGATCCGGCAAAAGGATTGTCGGGATCCCTTCTTATTTCGTAGCCAGGATAGGCATCAGAAATTCTATCGCGGTGAAGGGCCAATTCAGCTGAGCTGATAATTAACTCTTCAGTATGAGAGTTAGAAATAGGAAAAAGAACAACTGGAGCCTCTAAGTGGGCAATGTGCAAATCCCAATCCATGGCGAGCACAATAAGATTGTCGCTTTGAGCATGGCTATTGCTAAGACTTAGTAAACTCATAAAGAAAGTCATTAAGCTTTTGCACACGAGATTTCTCGTGTATATAGATAAAACTCTTTTCACAAGGAATATTTGTATGAACTTCAAAAAGATTGTTATTATTCTCTCCGTTACTCTAAATTTTCAATCTAATGCCGCGCTCCCGATGCCCGATCCTAGTGCTCCTGAGTTTTGTTCTTTCTATTTAGAAGCAGAAACAAGAGAGTTAACAGAAGATGATGCCCCTTTGATTCAAAGTTTAAAGGCTCAAGTCGAGAGTGTTTGGACAAGATTTAAAGAGCTTCATAAGGGCCCAGTGACTTTTAGTGGTCTTGATCCTGTTTTTAGAGATGAAGTTAATCAACTCAGTATAAAGTTAATTGAATTAGAGAGCGTCTTTGGTTTTGATAAGGTTGTTGAATTAGGTTTGCATGGAGCCACTCTTGCCCAAATTTCGAACTATGCGGGATTTCTTCCTACAAAAGACGATCTTATTCAGCTCCAGAGAGATTTTTTTTCAGGTGCGGAAAAGGCCCTCAATCCAAGTTTAAGTGCAGACAAGGCTTATGATTTGCTGGCTGAGGGGCTTTGGCAAATGGGAGCTCAATTGCAGCAACTTCCTACTCTATATAATGAAGTGTTTCCGGAAAATTCTTTTGAAAGAGATTATGAATATGAACAAAAAATTATGGGACAACTCATTGCTAAAATGCGATTGAGTGCGATTAAAGAAAATCAGTTAACCAGCATATTTAATAAAATTTGGAGCGCAGAAACTACAGCTTCTCCTTCTGATTGGACAGAAGAAAATCCTTCTTGGGGTCAGTGTGCAGTGACGGCTTTAGTGGTTCAAGACATTTTAGGTGGTGAGATTGTTTGGGCTGAGGCAGAATTAGCCGATGGTCGTAAAATTTCTCATTATAAAAATCTCGTGGATGGACGAGAAATTGATTTTACGAATCAACAATTCCCGCCTGATACGACAATCCCTGCAGGTGTTCCAAAAACTAAAACTTACTCTAGCACTCGTGACTATGTTCTATCTTACGAGCCCACACGAAAGCGTTATGACCTTTTAAAATCACGCCTTATGGAAACATTAAATTAGGTGAAATAGTTGCAAAGGGCCTGAAATAAATAAATTCTTAGCAACAATCCGCAGATCCATACCGTTTTAAGCATTTGTTAAAAGTGTATTCTTGGATCGAGGACGTTGCTAAGAATTTGCTTCTTTCAGGCCCCTTGCAACAATTCGCTTAAAATGCTCTCCACTGGCTGGCCGAGACTTCCATCACGTAAGACAACGCCAATTTGGCAAACATCGCTGAGTGCTCAAAATTGATTTCCGCAGTGATAGTGTCTTGTGGCGTGTGAATGTTGGGATTGTATTCATCCATATGCGATTCAAATGGAATTACAGTAGGAAATCCATTGCGATACCAAGAAGCATGGTCGCTGCATCCATAACCACATTCACTATGAATAACTTCGCCACCTACATAGAGAGTGTTCAAATCTTCGATGAGCTTGCGAAGAGTGGGCGTTGTGAAATCGGTCATGTTTGAAAACTTAAATAGGCCACTCCCTGGAAATGAAGTCATATCTAATTGCATAACGGCCACAACATTTTTTCCTTCATTTTTGTAAGACTCAGCAATTTCCGCAGAACCCAAGAGACCAGACTCTTCTCCAGCATAGAAGAATAAATGGATACTTCTTTCGGGCGTGAATCCTGTTTCAGAGATGACATTAAGCACTTCAACAATGTCGGCTGAACCAGAAGCATTGTCGTCAGCGCCTGGTGCGTTGCCTCTAAAGCTGATGGAATCGGCGTGGCCTCCAAGGACGACAATTTCGTTAGGTCGACTGCGACCTGGAATGATCACACGGAGGCTTTTTTGCCCGGTACTATCATGCTCGATAAAGTCTTGAGTCCAGTTTGGGTGCGACACTAAGACACTATCTTGAAGTCTTTTGGCCAGAGCTTGCATAGGTAAATTTGAATCACGGCTTTTATTGTTTCTATTGGGAAAGCTGCTAAACCAAGAAACAAAATCCTTAATACGTTCTTTTTGAACAAGCTTAAGAGCCTCTCGAATTTCTCTTCTTTCAGCGAGATTCTCAGAAATGCCAGGACCGGCTAATTTAATGTCTTTTTGTAAGAGTAAATCGCGTTTTTGAAAACTTTTAATTTTAGAAAAAATTCCGGCAATTCTATTTTGATTAAAAGTTTCTTTTTGAGAAAGCACTTCATAGCCGCCGCAGCGTCCGCGAGCATGGGCTAATTGATGTAACCTCATTTCTTGTAATGGGTTTAAAACGGCATAAGCCACTTTTGCAGAGAGATCTTCGTTTAGCGCGGCGACTCCCATTTCTTTAAGTAACCAGGGATCGGTTAGAACCGCTGTTTGTGAAAACGCAGAGAAGCTTAATAGAAGTGTTAAACTGGCGAAGATGTTTTTCATATTAGGTGAGTTTAACGTGGAACATTCGTATTAAATAGCTTGTTAAAAAATCTAAGAGCTTTTAAGGCAGATCATTACGAGAAAGTGTCAATGCGTTGACGTTTTAAGGATGAAGTGAGTTGATAAATCCTTCTGGAATGCCCGTCACTTCTAAAGCCAAAGCTTTTGGACAAGCGGCGAATTCTCCTTGGCTTAAATTTTTGATCTTTTCGCTATCTGGATTTCCAAAAACTACCGTGAATCGCCAGATGCTTTCTTCGGGTTTTGAAAAGTTTTGAGAAACTAATTCTGCAAGCACCTTTTGACCTCTGAAGAGTCGGCAATGAGTTTCTTTGATTTTTGGAGCAATTTTAAGCAGCTTTCTTTGCTCTTCGTTTAAATTTCTAATTCGAATGTTTATGAAGTTAGCGAAGATTGTATAAGTTGTTCCACTTTCAAGGCTAAAGTTAGTAGTGTTAAAGGGGTATTGATCGTTGAAAAGTTCAGAAAACAAACGGTTGATGAAATATTCGTGGCCGTAAATTCCATTGTCTTCAATTATGGAATATTCAGGATAAAATTTTTCCCAAACTTCTAATAAAAATTTTTGATCGCTAAAAATATAATCATCAAATCTTTCATGAAGTTCGTGAGTCAGCGCGTAGGCTGCTTGCATCACTAATGAATACTTTGTTGGGCCTAGGTGGCCCTGCCAGTCCCAATAAGTTGAGAGCATACTCATAAAAACTTCTTGAACAAGTTCTTTGGGAAGTTTTGAGTCATTGGTGAGGACTTCGAGCCAGTAAATCATAGCCACTAGAAAGTGTTGCTGGTCTAAAAGTTGAGTTCCAAAGACTTTTTGAGCATAGTTTTTAGCGCCGTCGCTAATAGTGTTTGTGCCGCGATCACGCATGAAAAGGCGTGAGAATTTTAGTTCGCGATTAAATATTTCAAGAGCATTTCGTATGAAGATTTGGCGGTCTTCAATGTTGAATGCTTTAATTTTTGTTTCGTAGATAGTGTCTAAACCCTTGCTTAAAAAACTAAAATCATCCATTTGAGCTTGGCTTAGTGGACCGCCTGATAAATTCATTTCACATTTATCAAAGGGGCCAAAATCGAAACGGCTTGAGCTATTGGTGTCCTGATTGTCTGCCCAAGTTACTAAACAGCTTAAGGTTAAGATTAGACTTAGAGCACGCATCGCGCGGGACTTTAAAGGTTTTTTGGAGGCTAACGCAAATGCTATTTACTTAAAAAGCCTTACGAAAGAGTTTGACTGAAAGGGGTTAAAACGACTAAATCCTGAATATGGCGCTGGAAATTTCACCAACAAATTTCAGTCATTGTTTCGCATTCGACGACGTCTTGCTCAAACCCGGATATAGTGAATTAGTTCCTTCTGAGGTTAAAGTAGATTCTCGTTTGGGTTTAATCCCACTCAAAGTTCCTGTTTTATCGGCTGCGATGGACACTGTGACTGAGGCTCAAATGGCTATTGCTATGGCCTTGCTCGGCGGTGTGGGTGTGCTCCACAAAAACAACAGCATCGAAGAGCAAGCTTCTGATGTGAGTCGTGTTAAAAAATTCCAACATGCGGTGATCACCGATCCTATTACTGTAAAAGCTGATTTCACTTTAGCTCAGGTCAAAGAACTTATTCGTGAAACGGGTATTACTGGATTTCCTGTCATCGATAATAGCGGGAAGTTAGTGGGCATGTGTACGGGGCGCGACATTCGTTATGCTGAAGATTCTCAGATTCGTGTTCAGGATGTGATGAGTTCTCCTGTTAAGAGTCTTCCCGAGGGAAGCGATCATAAGCAGGCCGTAGAATTTTTCCGAAAATACAAAGTTGAAAAGCTTCCTCTTGTTAATAAAGAGGGGCATTTAAAAGGTCTCATCACCTCTAAGGATTGGCGTCAGCAATCAGATCACCCTTTAGCTCTCAAAGATGATAGCGGAAGTTTGATTGTGGCCGCAGCCTTGGGTGTTGGAAATAAAGACGGAATAGATCGAGCCATGGCATTGGTTAAAGCTAAGGTCGATTGTTTGGTTTTAGATTCGGCTCATGGTCACTCCAAAGGAATCATTGAAACTCTAAAAGATCTTCGTAAAAAATTTCCTGATGTCACTCTGATTGGTGGAAATGTGGCCACAGTTGAAGGCGCTCAAGCGCTTATTGATGCCGGTGCCAATGTCGTTAAGATTGGTGTGGGGCCAGGTTCTATTTGTACGACTCGTATAGTGAGCGGTGCCGGAGTTCCTCAGCTCACTGCCATATACGAAATTTGCCAAAACTTAAGAGCTAAGCACCCCAATGTGAGCTTTATTGCTGATGGTGGAATTCGTTATTCGGGTGATATTACTAAAGCCCTTGCGGCTGGTGCGCACGCTGTGATGTTGGGTTCGCTTTTAGCGGGGACTGAAGAGAGTCCCGGTGAAACCATAATTTACATGGGTCGTTCTTATAAATTTTATCGTGGCATGGGTTCACTTTCAGCCATGAAAAAAGGTTCTAAAGATCGTTATCGTCAAGCCAGCGTAGAATCATCTAAATTAGTACCAGAGGGCGTGGAAGCTCGAGTGCCTTACCGAGGTAAGGTTCAAGATGTGATTTATCAACTCGTGGGTGGTCTACGTTCTGGAATGGGTTATGTGGGCGCAAAAGATTTAGAAGACTTAGTTAAGAAAGCTCAGTTTGTAAGAATTTCTCAAGGTGCACTTAAAGAGAGCCATGTTCACGATGTTTCAATTGTGGCGGAGTCTCCTAATTACAGTGGAAGGCCCAAGGAAGAATGATTCTTCTATTTGATTTTGGATCTCAATACACTCAGTTAATTGCTAAAGCCTTTCGTCATATGGGTTATCCCTGTGAAGTTGTCGCCGGAAAAACTTCTGCCTCAGCTGTGGATTTATCAAAAGTACGAGGCTTAGTTTTTTCGGGTTCTCCGATGAGTGTGAATAAAGATTGGACCCCCGATCCTAAAATTCTCGATCTCAATTTGCCAATACTAGCTATTTGCTACGGATATCACTTTATTGCTTCTCATTTTGGTGGCGACATAGTGTCGCAAAAAAATCGTGAGTATGGAGAAGCCTGGGTTACGAAAACTTCTTTTGGAAAATCAGATCCCTTGCTTTCAAAGTTTCCCGAGCGTTCAAGGGTCTGGATGAGTCATGGTGACTCCGTAGGAGGATTACCTCCTGGCGCCCAACTTCTTCTTGAGTCTGGAGATAAACCAGCGGCTTTTTGTCTTCCCAAAGAAAAGGTTTGGGCCCTTCAATTTCATCCTGAAGTGGCGCATTCTCATGATGGTTTAAAAATCTTAGAAGCTTTTGCCTCTGATATTGTAGGACATAAGCCTGAGTGGAAAATGACCACGGTGCTCGACGATCTTCGTGCCGAGCTCAAGCTTCAACTTAAGGGAATCGACGAAGTTTATTGTGGCGTTTCCGGCGGTGTGGATTCAACGGTGATGGCGGCTTTGCTTTCTGAGTTCTGCAAAGTTAAAGCGCTTTTTGTGGATCATGGATTTCTACGTGAATATGATTGGTCGGATTTGCAAGGGTATTTCGCCAATTTTAAAAATGTTGAACTTCAAAAAATTGATGCGCGCGATATGTTTTGGAAAGAGCTTAAAGGATCTTTTGATCCCGAAACAAAAAGAAAAATCATTGGGCGACTTTTTGTAGAAGCTTTTTATTCAAAGATTCCTTCCGATCGTAAAATTCATTTAGCTCAAGGAACTATTTATTCAGACGTTATAGAAAGTGCCTCTAATGAATTGGGTCCTGCTCATAAAATAAAAAGCCATCACAACGTGGGTGGATTGCCTAAAGATTTAAAATTTCATTTGCTCGAACCCCTTCGAAAATTCTTTAAAGATGAAGTTCGAGAAATTGGAAAACTATTAGGACTTGGCTCAGAACTTTTAGATCGTCATCCCTTTCCTGGTCCTGGACTCGCCATTCGATGTTTGGGTCCTTTAGAACCTGAGCGCATTGAATTGCTGAGGCGGGCTGATACTGTATTTCATAGAGAATTAAATAAGCGCGATCTTTATAAAAAAACTTGGCAGGCCTTCGTTGTGTTGCTCCCGATTTCGAGCGTGGGAGTTATGGGTGATGAGCGGACTTATGAGTCCACCTTGGCCATACGCGCAGTTTCTTCTCGAGAAGCCATGACCGCAGAGGCCACGGAATTTCCATGGGAAGAACTCAAGGGAATAGCTTCAATTATTATCAATGAAGTGCGGGGAATTAATCGTGTGGTTTACGATCTGACCAGCAAACCCCCAGGAACTATTGAATGGGAGTGAAGCAGCCTTGGTTTGTGTTTTCTTCTTCGTCGGGAGAAACTTTTGAGAAACTTTATAATTCTTTAAGTCATGAGGCTAAAAACTCGCTTCAAGCTTTTTATGTGGATCGTGAGTGTGGAGCTTTTGAACGAGCTCAAAAGATTTTAGGCTCCGATAAAGTTAAAAGTTTTTCTAAAAAAGAATTTGAAGCTTCGGTTTTAAATTTACTAAAAAATTCGGGTCACTCTCAGGCCATTATTTTGTTATGCGGATTTTTTGGAATTCTCACTAAGGCCTTTTTAGATCAATGTCCATTTACAGTGCTCAACACTCATCCTTCTTTGCTCCCAGCTTTTCCGGGCTTAGATAAAAAGGTTCATCAAGCTGTTTTTGATCAAGCTCATTTTAGTGGTTTTACTCTTCATTTGGTCAACGAAACCCTGGATGGGGGCGCCATCGTTTTTCAAAAATCACTTTCGATAAAAGAAACGAAAACTTGGGAAGAATGTCGCGATAAGGTTCGCGATTTGGAGCAAACAGAGCTTCCTAAAATATGGGATAAAGTCCTAGAATTAAGTTTTCGTCCCGAAGACCGTTACTCAACGGCCCGACAACTCCTTCAGAAATATAATTTTTGAGAATTTAAATTTCTTATTTTGTACCTGCCAGCTTAGGGAGTGAGTCGATTGTGGCTTGTGAAATCGCATAGCCCCTAGTTTGAGCAAGTCTTGCAGAAAGTGCCGATACGTAGGGCACCATATGTTTTCCAGGGCAATCATGACCATCATTTACGTTGAGGCAAACTCCCGTTAGGCAATGTCCTTTATCTCTATGAGTTCGTACGTGTTCTATAGGATATTTCATAGCGATTTGATCTTGAAGTTTTGTGAGGAGAGTTACAACTTCTTCAGGCACGGCATCTTTATCGTAATCTCCTGCAATTGAAACTCCGATAGATCGAGCATTGCAATCAGACGCGTGACAACCGCGATAACCTAATGGAGTTCCTTCAAAAATTTTCCACTCTCCTCGAGCATCCTTCTTAATCACAAAATGATAACCCAAATCTTTAAAAGGTTTTTGAAAGCGGTGAAACAAACTCATATCGACAAGATTGGGTGATTGAGATCCATCGGTGTGGTGAATAACTATTTCATCGTAGGTGAGTTCTTGTTTTCTTTCCTGGAACCATTTTGGGTCCTGAGAGCTGACAGTCTGAGTGCTATATTTTCTTTTTTTTCCATTCACAGAGGAAAGAGCGCGATACTTTTGTCCATGGGCTTCCTCAGACCACCATTGTGCGCGAGATACAATATTGACATTTGAATTTGGGCTAAATCTTCGAGAGCTCACTTTGCTTTTGGCATTTTTAAGAGCGTTTCTGTCATTTTCAACAAGGGATAGAAATTTTGAATGCTGATTTCGGTAATCACTACTAGATAAAGAGAGCCATAAACTGTCTTCAACACATTTAAATTTTTTAGAAATATTGGAATTTTTTAAGGCTTTAATGAGGGCCAATTGAGTCTGCGTGACTTCTTGTTCTAAGGAGTCATTCTTAACAAGGGCTTCTTGGTCCATTCCGTGGGTTTTCATTTTTACAAAAAATCCCTTTTGCGAATGACTTAAAAAGAAATGTTCTTGCTTTTGAACGGCATTCAAATAATTTATAAGACTCAAGTTTAAGCTACTAATGGCGGACTTTGTTCGACTCTTTTGAGGCCCATCGCTGAGCTTAAGTTTGAGTCCTTCGATGAAAGAAATTCTTTCATCAAGGTGATCTTTGTTGATGTATATTGCAAGTTGATCGAGATCATTGACTAGACTTGAATCAGGACAGGCACCCTTGTTAAAAATAAATTCTATAGGATCTGAATCAGTTTTAATATTATTGTTTGAACTTTGAGGAGTTTTTGTGTTTTGAATTTCTTCTCTTGAGGTTGCTTTTGTTGTTGTGTTTTTGTTGCTGTTCGCCGGATTCCTGTGAAAAATTCTACTAAAAAAACTATCTGTAGCTGAAAAAACTGCTGGTATTGAAATTAAATTCAACAAACCTAAAATAAAAAAAACAAATGAGTACTGAGTTTTTTTCATGCCCACCCCTACTTTGTATTTTAAAGTAAATCGCTGAGATCTTGGAATGAATGTTAAGAAATTCTCTCTCAGAAATCGATAACTTATACTTACATCATGTTTATAAGAATGACACTTTGTCTAATAGATCTACAATTTTCTTAACAATTGAGATGAAATGAAAACACACCCTAATTATTTTTTCTTCTTATTCTCTGTTTTGAATAGTTTTCTAAGAAGTTTTACAACATTCACTTTTTCTTCTTCCTCGGAGATGAGTTGATAACCTACAAAGTTATCCATTTTAGCTTTCCCGATGAGGAATTGTCCAAGGGCATCTTCTTCGCTGTAAGCTGTAAAGTTTATAGTTCCAAAGAATCGTGAATTGCCCATAACTTTTTCAATATTAGATTGAGCTGAATCGCTAAGATCTGCAATGAGGTCGCCAAACATGAATGTGAAACGATCGTATTCAGAATCTGGAAATTTGGCTTGCACCTCTAAGGCTTTAGCCGCGCCCACTCCATAATCTGTGCCTCCACCCAGTTGGACTTTATAGAAGTCATTTTCATGGGCTTCGTCAAAATCATAAGCCACTCCGTCAAAAGCCACGTAGGTAAAAACGATGTTTTTATATTTGTGTTTTAAAAGTGAGCGAATGTTGAAAATGATTTCCTTCATTTTCTCTACATATCCCATCATACTTCCTGATAGGTCAGAGATAATAGTGACATGGGCAGAGATGTCGGGGTCAGGTTGCTGCCGATGATTTTTAGAATGAATGTTTTTCTTCTGTAAAAAGTCCACGCCAACTTCGAAGGGGTCAAGCTCGGAGGTATCCTCGCCCTCTTCTTCTCGAAGGTTGATCACGCCGAGTCCGAGTTTAATGGCATCGCGAACAATTTTCTTAGCCACATAGGGTTTACGGTCTAAAGGTTGAGAGCCAACAAATATTTTACGCATTTGTTCGGTTTGTCCCTTGAGTGGTCTTAGGTTGGGTAACTCAACTTCATCCTTTATGAGGCTTTGATAAAGCTCTAATGGAATTTCAATATAAGAGGGGTCGCCACCGCCGCAGCCTTGACCATTTGAGGGTTTGCCTGTGTCACTATCCTCATCGCTACCTTCGTCGGGTTCTCCGTCGCCTTCACCATCACCGTCATTTCCATCGCCAGGCTGGTTTGAGGATTTTTCAACATAGTATTCCTTGTCCTTAAGACCTTGGGGCTGCAAAAGAAGTCCATCATCAGTTACAAAGGGATTGTTGTCTAAATCATTCACTTTTGAGAGTAATCTTTTTATTCCGTTTTGCGCACGTCGATCGAAGACTATTCCGCCAACTTCAGGCAGCACTTTGAGGCTATAGCCGCTGCCAGTTCGAGTGAGGCCACCATTGTTGGCCGCTTTTGAGAATGCCGCTAAAAATCTTTCTGCAACTTTTTGGTGATATCGATTGAGTGCTTTGAGAATTCCGTGAGGAACTTCATTGAGTGCCATAGAACCTACAACATCGTTGATGTTTTTATAAATACTACCTAGAGGATCAATTTCAATTCCTTCTTTGTTTTTGAGAGTGCTGACAATTCCCTTTGGAACTTCAGTTTGATCGATATGGTAATCTATTAAAAATTCTCTTAAATTTTTAAATAGATGACCGTAAATTTCTTTGTCTACTGTAGATTTTTCTGCAGCCTCAGGAGTCCATTCTCTAAAGCTAGGCGTTTGATGAATTTCAATTCCTTCTTCCCAAGAAGAATTACTATCCAATATTTCCATTTTTTTAAGAGTTGAGACGTTTATTTGTCCTTCAGGGTTGACTCTTATTTTCGCTCTAGCCAAGCGATATCCAATGACTTTCATTTTAGGTTTGAAACTAAACCAGTCCCACGTCACTTCTTTTATAACATCGATGATAAGTGTGGCTTCTAATTCAACAGTTTTCCTAAGTATTTTGGCCCAACTGAGTAGAGTAGGGGCTACAGTTTTTCTATTGATGGGTGTGAAGTAACCCATTTCATTACTCACAGATAATTTCGCAACATCATCTGTCTGATTGTGCAAATTATTCCAGACAACACGCGGATAGGCGTAGGAGAGGTTCCAGTCCTGTTGCACTTGATATCGAATACGTTCAGGATCGTGAGTGATGACCTGATAGAGGGTGCCGTCCATATAATCTTGAGGAAGAGGAGCCCCTTGTTGAGCAAGTTGGAATTTTTCTTCGTTGCTGAATTTTTTAACTAGGGCTAGGTGCCTGTTTTTGATCCATTGATCAGTCAGCTTAGAAAAAATAAACATGACATTATTGCCAAGGTTTGGATTGTTTATGATTTCTCTAGCATAATTTATAAATTTTTGATCGCGCTCCATTCCTTCCAATTTAATGTTTTCAGGGCGCCTATTGAATTCTTCTCTAATTTCTCTCCAAATTTCGAGTCCGAGAAAATAAGGATTTGTGAGTGAGGGTCGCGCTACTCTTCCAGCGAGCATCCCAATTTCAGCAGCGTCACCAAAACTTCGTGCATAGTCGGGGTGATGTGAGAAAATAATTTCCTCAACGAGCATGGCAAAACCTTCATTGAGTAACTTTGTGTTAACGGCACCAGGAATAAAGCGATTCATTTTTTCAAATTTTTTCGCCATTTCTAATTTCCAAGGTGCGATATCGCTTGGTAGTTCACTAACAAAGGCTTGAAGAAGGCTTACCGTTTGCTTTCCTGAACTCTGACTAGTCTGAACAAGGCCATCGCGCCATTGATTGAATCCTATGGGTCTGTCAGCCTTTAAGTCTTTAGGTTCTACATAGGCACCGCTCCAAACATCTTGTGCCATTTCAAGCGAAAGTAAATGGAAAAACCAATCCTCTACTTCTCGAGGATCTTCATATTTTCCAATATCTGTCATTAGTTCATCGAGCTCAACAGAAACTCCAACGCGATCATGGGAAGTTTTGTGTTTAAAGTAAGAATTCACATGGAAGAAATTATGGCCATAGACGTGAGCCAATATGTTCATGAATAATATGGGACTTAAGTTGCTCAAGTAATAGCTATGCTGTGTGCTGTGGCCCGAGAGTACAAATTCTAAAACCCCTTGAAGATTTCGTGCTTGATTGAAAATTGCGGCCCCGTCACTCCAGCTGCCGACAGGGTAACGATTCACCGCCGCCATTCCAGCCACTGAAGACGGATTGAGTAATTCTACAATATGTTTTTTTATGCCATTTAGAAGACCTAATTTATCGGCGATGTCATGAACTTCAGCTAAACGTTTATGATATTCCGCTGCGTCAGGTTGGTTGTGCGAGTCCGCTATTAAGTGCTCTTGGCAGCTGAAAGAGTGTTGGGCAAAGATGAAGCTAAGGATACTGAGAAACTTTAGAGTGTTTAATCTAATAAAGCTCATTTTTTCTCCTCAGGAATCAATAAATATTCGCAACGATCGCCGAATCCAGCATGATTTCTTTCCAATTCCGGAACCTTATCTCTTATGAGATCATTACCTTCTAAAAGTTGTGTGACGTATTCAACAGTAAGAGGTGAGAGTGGAGATTCTTCAGTTTTAAAGGCAAATTCAGCGAATTCAGCTCGGGTGCTGAGCGCGGGTTCGTCTATGATTTCTTCGAGCATTTTCATCATGAAAACGTTGGCATTGTCCCAGGGTAGATTGGCAATGGCTTGGTCTATAGCCCAAAGAAAAATAATCGCTAAATCACTTGAGCTCAAATTTCTGTGGAGTCCTTTTTGTACTTCTTTGAGTTTGGGATTTAAAAAACCCTGATTAGAGACAAACATTTGAAAGAGGTCTCTTATTTTGTCTGTAGTGCTTGCAAATTCTTCACGCACTTCTTTTGAGTTTTTCATGGAATCAAGCCAAGCTTGAGAGTTGGATTCTTGAAATCCATTGGATTGATAAAATTTGTAAAACAAATTTTTCATGAGCGATTCAATGTTGATAATTAAGCGGCTTATGTATTCACGTTGTCCTTCTTGTTCCTGAATTGAGCCTTTAATTTTTAAAAAATCATCTAGGGAATCGCTCTCAAGAACGCTAGACGCGGGAAGTTTGAAAGGAATAACGGGTTTTGAATTATGATGAGCATCCATGAGGTCTTGGAATTCGGAAAGGAAACCAGAGTGGTTATTTATTTTTAATCGAACTGGGGATAGATCCAAATTCCAAAATCTTAATTCTGGACGATTTCTTAAGTTGAGATAGACTCCCGTGATGAGCGGTTTGAGGTAGTACATTTCATTTTGAAGACTCGCCCTAAAAAACTTATGATTTTGGATTGAGTTTATGAAATGATTATAAAAATTGATTCTAAAAGAGTTAGAATTAAATTCTGCGAAATCAAGTCTTCCGCGAAGGTTGTCAAAGGTGACTGGTTTTACAACAACATGTTTCTTAATTTGGTTTCTTAATGTGGTTGAATTTATAGTGGAACCACCTTCTTCCACTTGATGATCATCATTGTACCATTCATCAACATTCCAATCGTCTTTGAGGTCTTTGCTGTCATGGGTATCGCTTTTAGAGCTAGTCACATAATAGAGTGGAGCGGGGGCTAGAGAGTCATCTTTAGCTTCTGTGAATAGAGAGTTAGTAACGGGCATTAAAAAGTTTCGCGCGTGAGCTTTGGGGAAAATTTGTGCAATTTCAGAAAGAATATGTGGATTCACTAAAATCAGTTTGTTTGAAAGAGTTAATTCTTGGAGACTTCGAGCTCTGATTTTTGAAATCAAACCCGAGGCTTTGGCCTCACGTGGAAAATCACCAAAGTTAATGAGATCAGAAAAACGAGCTAAGATGGAGGGCTCATATTGAGCACCTTCAACTTGTGAAAGTGCTGCAATGATTTGTGATTCAATAGAACTAGCATCATCGATATATTGATCTCTAATTTCACGATTGGATGCAGGGTTGATGGTTACAAATAAAGAGATATTTCTAACAGGAATTTCGATGGTCATTTTATCTTCAAGACGAGAGACTCTGACCAAGTTGTTGTTCAGTAAGTTTTGGATATAAGACATAACTCGACTGAGAACGTTGGCGTTCTTAGCTTTGTGAAGATCGTCAATAAGTATGAAACCTCGGTAGCCGAGAGGAAGTGATAAGAAATTGTCTAAGTGTTTCAGTGCGTCTTCAACATATAAACTTTTTCCAGTGGCTTCTTCTTTTTTATCTACCAAATCTTCTACTTTTAGGAAAAAGGCTTGAGCATTTTCATCTAAAGGTCTGTTGAAGTCGTAAACTTTTATATCGAGTAATTGGATGAGCTTCTCAAAGAAAAAAGTTTTTCCTAAACTTGTTTCACCGAAAAATACGGCTGATGAGGGAATTTGCTTTGAACTATCGGACCCTTGAGTTTGCGAAAGAATAAGCCTGAAAATTCTTTCTTTGAGATCCAGTTGACCAGCATATCCTAGTTTTGTGAGATCCACTGCGGCTCGAGCGGTGTCTTTAATTTTATGAAGAACGTCTTCGGGTTCAAGGGATTTATAATTTAAGGGGATGGGGAAAACTTTGGCTAAAAATCTTTCTACATAGTTTTCGTCAATCACTCGACTTCTTCTGAGTTTATGGTCGTCGACTAATGATTTTCTAAAAATGGAATAGGAGCGTACAAAGGCTTCGATGGGTTCTTGATTGAGTGAATTGGCAACAGCTTCAATTCGATTGGCTAAAAATTTGGTGATGTTCAAAAACGGAGCGCTGTTTCTTTCGGCGCCAGATTCGTTTCCATTGTATCGAAATGAGTAATTCAGAGTTCTAATGTCTTCTCGATAGAATAAATTTCTCAAAATGTTAGAGCGGTGCTCTACGCTTGGATATTCAAGTCGAACTATTTCAAAATCTTTTTGAAGATCCATAAAATGCGACTCAAGGCCTAAATCTTTTTCTAAATCTTCGATTTGTTCAGGAGTGGCTACAATAATTTCTGAAACGCTTGGGGTAGCTTCATCTCTTAAGCGCCATTGCTTTTTTAATTTAGGTTGGATTCTTCTACCTTCGGAGGCCAACCACCACATGATGTGAGGGAAAATTGTATTGGGTTTGTCTATGTCGCTACGAGAAGAACTGTTTCCATCTTTGTCACTGCCTTCGTTGGGGCTGTTGGCGCTCGATTGAGCCTCGGAAGCCGTTTCAGCTAATAGCTCAGTTTTTTTCATGGCCGCAGGATCGCTAATTCTAAAAGGTTTGATGTCGCTTTTTTCTCCAACTAGTGGACGTTCATTGCGTAAAAGGTCGCTCGCATCTGCTAAAAGAACAACACTATTTTCTTGGCTGAGTCTTCTCATGGCGTCTAGATTGCCAAAGATTTCTTCTTGATGAACTTTTCCACCTTGTGGATATCTGAATATTGAAAGATGGGGATTTCGAAAATTCCAGGAAGTGTTTAAATTTGGATTTCCATTAGTATCTCTTTCTAGGGCCACGTTGTAGCGACTCGACCAATGAGTCATTAAAAAGCGAAGCATGAGTTTTTTGATGTTTTCAGGGACAACTATGATTCTATGTTTAGGTTTTTCAGGTTTTTTAGAGAGCTCACTCAAAATGGGTCTTAAATTTGGGAAAACTTGAAGATCGTCTGAGGTGAGCGCACTCACCGACATTCTTCTGATGTCAGGAGTGGATCTCGGAGTGTTCGGAGGCCAGTTGTACCATTGTGAGGTTAAGAATCTTGCATCGATTTCAAATAGACCTTTGTCTACTAAGCCTGCTTTGAATTCATGAGGATGAGCTTCTTGAAGTTTTAAAAGTTTTTTAGGAGTTGTTAGAACAACAGTTGTCACAGATTTGAAGGAGTCTGATGGAGAGCTTAAATCTTTAAGGTGTCGTCCTTTTCCTTCCGTGGCTAAGAGAAAAAGTCCAGAAAGTTTATGGGGCGAAGAGGGATCGTAAATGTGATCAGACGAGGTTGAGCGTGCTGATTCGGAGAAGCTTTCTTCATCGAGTTCATCGCCACCTTGGTTTGTTTCTACAACTTCTGGTTCATCTTCTTCATGCTTGTGTTTAGTTCCTTTGTTTCTGCCGTCGTTCTCTTCTTCATCCTCTTCGTCATCTTCTGTCTTTTTGTTTGAAGCTTTAGACTCGGGATCATTATTAGCGCTTACGGTTTCGATTCCCATTTGTCTTTCAGAGTCGCTTGAGGCGTAGTCGAGTATGCTAAACGAGGATGCACTGTCACTATCTTCAGAGTTTTTGCCGTCTGTTTCTAATATGAAAGTTTGTAAAAGCTCGTCGGAGCCTGCAAATAGTACGTTTTGTGTTGTTGATTCAGAGGCAAGTTTTAATTCCTTGCGCATTTCCCGAGCATCGGATTGATGGTCAAAGAAGTAGAGTTCAAAATCGTTTCCACCGGGTTTCCATTTAAGGGACCAACCTGTTTTTTTGTTATCGAGTTTAAGGAGCATGAGGTTATAAAAGTTGGCGTAGTCTTCGTCAGACACTACAAGGAAAGTTTTTTTACCTTTTTTAGAAGGATCTACGACTAAGGAATCTAGGTACTCGTCTAAGAGTGGGTAAAGTGGTCCTTTCCCCCCAGGTCCGAAATTTAAATCTTTATAAGTTTTAGCTTGCTCAGCTTCATTTCCGTCGAGTGCTTTGGAAAGTGTTGAATTAATTGAGCGTAATCCAGTGGAGGATGAAATGCTCCATCGACTTCCTATCCAAAATAAGCGACCCTCTTTTTCGTTTTCCTGAACAATTCTTTCTTTAAGGCGAATATTAATATTTTCTTTTGAGGGAACAACAAGTTTAGAGACGTAATTAAAACATCTCATTTTATATTTTGCAGAAAAATAATCTTCATTGGGAGTGTCAACCCAATACAGGGCACCATTGCCATCGGGAAGCACTCGGTCGCTAATGCGATTGGCGGTCACATAACTTTTTGTAAGCCAACCTGAGGAATCTGGAATGTTGTTGGCTGTGAATTCAATTTTTCCAGCTTTGAGTTGAGATTGAATTTCGTATCCTAGCAGATACACGCCACCCGTGTTCTGACGAGTCCTTTTGAGAAAGAGCATAACGTAAATGCTGTTAGCGTGCTTTCTTAAACCTTTAAAAACTCTTACACCCTCAATTTGAGAGAATGAAAATGGAAGCTCTCGTGTGGCGAAGAAAGTGTTCTTTATGTTTTCTCCAACTCGACCCTCGTAATTAAAAAGGGTCACAAGATTGAATTTTCCTTCTAAATTAGGTTGCTGAGAGTTGTTTGGAAGCATTCCAAACAAATGGATTTTGAAGGCTTCCAATTGCTTCGAAGATTCGCTGAGTGGAAGATGAATGTCAGTGGTGTATAGAACAGCACGAATGGAATCTTTGGAAATGGATGTTCTTGAATTTTTCTTTGTCTTTGTTTTTGAGCTATTGGAATAGATAAGCTGTCCGGGAATGAATGATGAATCATCTTTGTTTAAATGCGATGTTGAATCAGCAGGTGTTTCGTGTCGATCTGCGGAATGCGTATCCTCAAGATAGACTCCGGTTTTTTCATTGAGTTGTGATTGTTTGTCGTTATTGAATTCTCGATAAACAACATGGGGGCTCATGATTACGGGAAACTCGTTTTTAGCTTGAAGAAATACTGTTTTCTTTTTGGGGTCGCTTTCAGAGACGTTAAGATAGGCGGTGACTCGCAGTCCTCCGGGATTTTTTTGAGAATCACTTCTATAGGTTTTGGGCCCCACGCGAGGAGTGCTGTTGTCGAAAACTAAACCAAGGTTTTCCACATTCTTGATTCGTAATTCTAGTTCTTCTTTGCTGAAACTGTACGTATTCGATATAACCTGCATGTCTTTAACGCTGACGTGACCCATGGATTCTTCAAGTTCAATCGCGAAAGTTCCCCCTCCAGGATAATATTGAGTTTTTCCTGATAAAATTAAATAATGTTTTTTGTAAACCGCACCAGAAATGAGTTCGTCATCAGGGGTGTTGTCTGAAAATCCAAAAATGGGTGCTGATTTTCTTTTTTCGATTTTAGGTTGTGGAAGATCAAAGGACTCTAGAATTATAACGTTGTCGTTGTTGAAAGGGTCGAATTTGAGTTTGGTAAATTGTTCTTGAACTTCGACAACCTGAATACTTCTGTTTCTGGATTTTAGTCTTAACAGAATGCTTTTATCCAATGAGAATAAAACCTCAACAGAGGAATCGTTTGAGAGAGATCGAGTTAAAAACTTTTTATTGTCTTGATCCCAGCTGAGTCTTCCTTTTTGGGGTGGAGTACCTTCATATTGAAAGGAGAGCCCATCTCCTAAGGGTTCAAAGAATTGAGTGACTCCCGAAATGGCCATGTTAGAAACTTGAGGTTCGGGTCTTTTCTCGAGGACATCCACTAAGGGAGGATTAGTGAGCACACTCAGTTTAAGAGATTTTCCAGAATTAATATCGATGTCTCTATATCGACTTGTAAAAGTTTTTTTATCGATTTTGGAATTGGGGTCGAGATAATCCAATAAAAGCTTCACTTTTTTTAACCAAATATCAACGAGAGGGTGCTCTTTGTCGTTTTTCCATTTTTCATAAACTGTTTTTAGAAGATAGGGGGAGTATGCTTTGTCGGGTGAATAGTCGGCAAAAAGTCTTATGAGTCCTTGGTCTGTGGGGTGAAATCTATAATCGAGGAGCACCGGTTCAGATATTTTAAATTCACCTGTTTCGATGCCTCCGTTTTTAACAATAGCAAAAGTGATTCCGTCAGAACCCATTTGAGGAATGCCTTGCTTAACTGAGATGATATACATACACGAGTTGTCTACAGGGTATTGTACAATCGTGATGTCTTTGGGGTCCTTTATGTTTTCAAGATAAATTTTACGTTTCGTGAGAGGATCGATGATTGGGACGGGAGTGGCAAATTTGTTGGGTATTTTTTGGGATTCATTAGCGCCAATAATGAGTGAGCTGGCTGCTTTTTTTTCTGAAGTGTTTTTGTTAACGATATAAATTTGTCCATCGAGAATGACTAAGGCTTCTTGATTTCCTTGTTGAGTGACAGGAGCTAAGAGTACAAAAGTTTCAGCGGATCGCTTATTCACGCCAAGCACTTCTTTTTGAATCAGTGGAGTAGAGTTTTCAGCTCCAGTATTAAAAAAATAAATTCCCTTTTTTTTGCCATTGAGTTCAGTGTTGAATACCAACTCGTATAAGGCTCTTGCATTATGAGGATGTGGAAAAATGAAAGACCCCTCGTCGGCCGCGCGTAAGGCTCCACTTTGTCCGACAAGTAGGGCGGCAAGGGCAATATGTTTGAGGAGGTGTCTCATTTTCCAGCTTTACTCAGTTTATTTTTTGTCGTGCTTGTTGACGTGCTCCACTAAGAATCGAAGCGCTTGCACGAAAGATCTCTCGTTGTATCCGTATCTTTCCAAGTTGCTGAGTATCTTTTGCCCAGCCGTTTGAGTTTCAGTGGCCACGGATCTTCCTTGCATGAAATCAAGGAGGCTTTGGTAGCTGTTAGTTTTTAAGTTCTGACTCATCAACCAATCAGAAATAGCTTTTTCAAGCTTAATCCACATGGGGAGGGGTGATCCGTCAGTATTATGAAGCGCTAAATTGGCAACATAAGCTTGGAGATCTGGGGGATTAAGATCGTCGCCCCAGCGTTTTCTAAAGGCCTTTTTAATTTCAGTGAGTCTATCAAAATTGATGGCAGTAGGTATGTCGCCTTTTGATTTAGTGTGGTGTGTGGCTTTAGAGTCTTGCGCTAAGTGTGAAATTTCCGAAGTGACTGCATCGTAAATACTGCGCACTTTATTGGTGTCGTTAGCAATAATCGAGTTCACATCGTTCATGAGCTTAGGAAGTATGAGCTCTGCTGCAATTCTCTCGGCGAGTTCGAGCCATTTAGCGTATTCAGGGCGTTCCTTTTGAAATTGGTTTTCGTGAAGGGTGAGTCTAAAGGCGTCTTTTATTTCTACAGGAGTTAAAGTGTTTGAATGTCCGGGAGATTGTGCGAGTTCAAGGGCCTTTTTAAAGACCACTTCAATATCGCGTTGTCCAATTCCATTATCGCCTTCATTGAGAAGAGCTTCCTTTGAGAATTCCGTTAAAGCCGCTAGAACTTCTTGATTCTCAACAACTTCATCTCCTGTGATAATTCGAAGACGGTCAATTGGGTCGGTGAACCATCTTAGATCGGGACGTGTGATACGAGTGAGAATGTTGGCGTCTTTGAGTTTATCGATATTTGTTTCAAGCGAAGAGCCTGCGGCAATGCATCCCAAGAAATATAGCGAATAGGGTGAAATATCGACAAAGGAACTTTTGCTAGCGCTGATTTCAGCTGGCGAATCAATTTTAACTCTTACGGCGTAATGACCCTCAGGGCCTGAAATATTTCCATTGCTGTCGGGTTCTGCATAAATTTCCTTGATGAGGGGTGAATTTGAGCTTTCGTTTAGTGTGGCGAGATTTTTGTGTTCTGTTGAATCCAATTTGCGTGCACTAAAGTTATTGGGTTTGAGAGTGAGTAAAAGTGCAAGCTCTCTCCATCTTGGATGGAGGAGGTTTTTCATGGCAATATGTTGTAAGCGAGATAGAAGAGCGTCGGTGTCCATGCGTTTTTTGGAATCTGCAATGGAACTATAGTTTGCAGAAAACACATTAAAGGTGTCCATCGCTAAAGCGGGGGTGTCTGAACCTTTGGCGACGCCTTCTTGTAATACAGAAAGTAGGAAGTGGAGAACTACGGGGTCGTTTCGAGTAACGTCGTCCCAAATGATCATGGAGCCATCGTTTTGAGAGAGGGGTCCGTTAAAATGGAAGCCGAGAGTGTTATTGGCGCCTTTAATTCTTGCGGCTACGTTGGCAGTTCCAATTAAAGAAGAGGTGTCGGGGGCTTCTTCCATAGGACGAATAATGGGATCGCGATTGGAGGCAAGGCTGATGTCTTTTCTTGCAATACCCACAAAATTTTCAAATATGGCTAAATAGTCAGCTACGGTGAGAGAAGTTGCTTTTGTGGCTTTTAAAATATGTTTTTTATAAAAAGGAATGAGAAATTCTCTTAGGATATCTTCTGCATGAGAATCGCGGGCGACAGCTTGGCCAGGATTTCTTTCGTAGAAATCACCAATGTCGAAACCTAACATTTTAGAGGCGGTGGCACCTAGAGTTTTTGCGTAAGCCACTTTGAGTTCGGTGGGAAGTAGGCTGAAGGGACTTCTTTGAAGGCTTGTAACATTAAGGCGATCGCTATCTTTGACTAAGAATTGATCGAGTCTTTGACCTAATGAAGGATCAGTTTGTTTTATCATGTCCAAATTTTTCCAAAAATAGGTGTATTCCTTGAATAGAGGATCTCGAACTGAGAGGTGGGCTAGGGCATATCGAATGACGTATTCGAGAACTGTTTTTCCAGTTCCTGGAGGTCCCTTTAAAAGTGGTCCTTTACTTCCGCGCATACCTTGTGCGGCTTCGGAGATGATTTTTGCCAAGCTCGAGCTAGCTTCATATTGGCCTACGAGAAAAAGTCCGCCAGTTGCGGGCAAGGCATCATGATAGACTTTGGGAACATTATAATATTGGTGCTTGTAGACGGGGTCTAAAACTCGGCGATATCCAAAATTATTCAAGACCGCTAATTGTTTTTGATCAGCATTCATTAAAAGTAAGGGATGCTCTTTTATGAGATCGGGTAATTTTGAAAAAGGATACTCTACGGCGTATTCTTCGGTGCCGGCAATAGCTAGTTGAGCCACTGTTTCGGGCACTAAAAGAGTTGAGCATAATTTTGGATCAACATGAAAACTTTTAGGAGTGCTAGTTGTTGATTTAGCCGCGGATGCTTTTTTGCTTTCTGCTGCAAATGAAAAATTTTCTAAGCTCATTAAAAAAATAACGACGTGTGTAATTTTTAGAATTGTAGGTAGGCTTTTTCTCATGACGCACCATTAGTGCTTTGTGAATAAATGTGTCAAAAGCATATTGCATAAAGTCAGGATGTAAGGCGAATTAAGATTTAACGCAAATCGTCACGATGGAAAACAAAAAATACAAAGTGTCATTGATGCCGACTATATTTGCGGAATGCGAGTCGTTTTTGTTTTTTCTTTTTTATGGGCTGCGCTTCTTTATTCTGCCACAACGAGTCAAGATTCTGCGAGCACTATATATTTTAAGGTGCTCAAGGGTTTTGATGTAGAAAAAAAGAAATCAAATGCTGAAGTAGACGCATTAGTCGGCAAAAAAATTCGCATTCCTGGATTTATGGTTCCTCTTGAATATAAATCTCAAAAGGTGACTGAGTTTTTGTTAGTACAGTCTCTTCCCTCTTGCATTCACGTACCTCCCCCCTCTCCTAATCAAACCATTATGGTGAAGATGAAGGATAAAAAAACAGTGTCTTTGAGTATGGATCCCATTTGGGTGACAGGAATCTTAAAATTGGTCAAACAAGACAAATATACATTTGGTGATGCCGTTTATAGCATTGAGGGCGAGTCTTCTGCTCCTGTAGATTCAAAAGACTTTAATAAAGTGGGTTTATTTATGGGAGATCAGGTGGATATGGCTCCTTTAGAGGAGAATCCTTTTGGTGGTGAGAGTAAAACTAAGAAAAAGAAATAGAAATAGTTTAAGAAATAGACTTAAAGGGTACGACATTATGAAAAAGCATTTTTTAAAATCCCTAACATTAAGTTTGTGTCTCTCAATAACTTTGATGGCCAAAGAAAAACATCATCATCATGAGTCTTTGGCAAAGCATATTCACGGTGAAGCTAATCTCAATTTGATACTTGAAGATGATAAAAAGGGTGAGCTTGAATTTGAGGCCCCTGGCATGGATGTCGTTGGATTTGAATACGATGCCAAAACACCCAAGGAAAAAGAGAAGCTCAATCAAGTTTTGTCAGAATTTAAAAGCAAAGCTCAAGAATTATTTGTTTTGGATGCAAGTCTAAAATGCGTTTTAACTCCTAAAGAGGTGGCCTGGGAATCGGAGGATCACGAAGAGCCTGAAGGCGTTCATAGAGATCATGAAAAACAGCCCGTCGCAGAACATCATGCGATTGAAGCTTCTTACTCTATAAATTGTCAAAAGCCTCTTAAGGGGACTCGTTTTAATTTGGAGCTTTTCAAAAAATTTAAATCGTTAAAAAAAGTCAATTTTCAGTATATGGGCAGCAATCTTCAGCGGGCCAGCGAGTTGTCTGCTGGAAAGTCTAGCATTGAGCTCTAAAGAGTCCATTTCTGTAGAGGCTTTAGAGTTTTCATATGTAAGAAATTCTAAGCCCTTGTTAAAAATTCCTGATTTAAAAATATTAAATGGAGATAGAGTTTTTTTATTTGGCCCAAGTGGTTCCGGAAAAAGCACCTTGCTTTCATTGCTCACTGGAGTTTTGAAACCTCAAAAAGGCAAGATAACACTTTTAAATAATTTTGAAATATCTCAGGCTAATACTATGGCGGCCGATATTTTTCGGGGGGCGCATATGGGGTATATATTCCAGCAGTTTAATTTGCTTCCTCATTTAAGCGTGCGCGAAAATATTTCATTAGTTTTGGATTTAAATCCTCTCCGATTAAATAAAGTTTTAAAATCAAGCACTGTTGAATTGGAAATTAAAAGATTAGCTCAACATTTAGAGATTGAAAATATCTTAGATCGCTCTGCAATGGCTATTAGTGTTGGTCAGCAACAACGAGTTGCCGCTGCTCGTGCCTTAATTGGTGCTCCGGACATTATTATTGCTGATGAACCCACATCTTCTTTGGATACAGATCGCCGAGATCTTTTTATGAAAATGATTCTTAGTGAAGTTGAATTGAGTCAAAGCACTTTGATTTTTGTGAGTCATGATCAAAGTTTGATGAAGCATTTTAATAAGCATTTTTCTATTCTGGATTGGAGTGCAGAGGGAGTCGTGCAGTGATTTGGTGGCGTTTGGCGATTCGTTCTCTTGTCTTTCGTTGGCAGGCTTCATTACTAACTGTAGTTTCTATGGCGCTCAGTGTGGCGCTTTATTGTTCGGTTGAATCTCTGCGGTTGGGGGTTCATGAAACTTTTGAACAAACTGTAAGTCAAACAGATCTTATCGTGGGTGCTCGAAGCTCACCTCTGAATATTATTTTATACACCCTTTTTCATATGGGCGATGCTACGAACAATCTTCGTTATGAAACTTTTAAGAAAATTTCATCGCATCCCGTAGTTCGATGGAGCATTCCTTTTTCTTTGGGTGATTCCCATCGTGGCTTTAGGGTGATGGCCACTAATGAAAGTTTTTATGAGTTTTTTCAATTTCGTGGGAATTGGCATATTGAATTTAATTCTGGAACTTTAGCCAAAGATGTTTTCGATGTTGTTTTAGGTTCCGAAGTGGCGGCCCGCTTGAATTACAAACTGAATGACAGAGTTGTGATTGCCCATGGAATGAGTTCAGAGAAGGGTGCTTTTTCAGAGCACAGTGATAAACCATTTCATGTGGTGGGTATTTTGAAGCGCACAGGGACACCGGTCGATCGGGCTCTTTTTATAACTCTTGAAGGAATGGAAGCTATTCATATTAATTGGAAGGATGGCTCAGCAGATGAATCTTCAACTCCTAAAGCGATAACAAAAGATCAGATTAAGGTGACACAAATCACATCTTTTCTATTGGGGCTGAAGTCGCGTGTTGCAGTTTTACATATGCAAAGGATGATTCAAAATTATGCGGATGAGTCTCTTGAGGCGGCTATTCCTGGTTTTGTACTGAGCCGCTTTTGGGAAAGTCTTGGAGCCTTTGAGCGCACTTTAAGTTTAATGACTCTAGCTATCTTTATAGTGGGGCTTATAGGTATGTTGATTGCATTGCTGACGTCTTTGGATCAGAGGCGAAGAGAAATGGCTGTCTTGAGGGCTTTGGGTTCTAGGGCTTTTCAAATATTTATTTTACTTTTAAGCGAAGCTTATTTTTTGATGGCTTCTTCTATTGTTGCAGGTTTGGGTCTCTATTCTCTTTTGTTCTTTCTCTTTCGTGATTTTGTTGAGTCAAAATATGGTGTGGTTTTAGTCTTGTGGCCCTTTGATTCTGAGAATCTCTATATTCTTTTAGGTCTCTTTGTGGCGGGAACTATCGCGGCATTAATACCTGCAGCTGTTGCCTACCTTAGAAGTGTTTCAGATGGATTGCAGCAAAGAACTTAGTTTAAAAAGTATTTGGTTTAATAGAAAAGCATGTCATAATAATTTTGCTTAGGTTCATAATTACAGGATTTAAATGATATGAAGTTTTTCATTAATTTAAATAGTGAAATTCTTTTAGAATTTAAAATTGTCTGTTCAAAGTTTTAGGTGAGAGATGAATGTGGGGAGATTGTTGAATTTTAACTTTGTATTGCAAGAAAAGTCATTTTCATTTTTAAAAAAAATTGTTTTTAACATCTCCTGGTGTTTATTGTTGACGCTTTCAGCCTCTTCTTTAACCTATTATTGTCAGGATGGAGTTAATTGCTATTTGTCCGATGGAGCCACTACAACTTTTCATAATTATGGCACAGACTGGAAGGCTAGTGCTAGCACTGGTTATGCCGGAGACATCGGTGTCATTTCGACTGACGGAAGCATAAGAGTGACGTCTTCGGTGGCTTTAGCTGGTGCAGTGGCTTCTATTCAGTTCACTTCAGGTTCTTATATAGTTGAATTGATATCGAGCGGAGGTCATGGTTCTGCGTTTCAACATGCAGCACATATGTGGGGTGAATGTGGTTTTGCCACTGAATGTGATAATCCAACGGAAGCAGGTTCGTTGGATGATGACTTCACTAAAGATCCCAGTACTGGGTTAGCCAAAAAAGAAACTTGGGGCGATCCAGTAAAAGCAAATTTATTGTCAACGAAAGGGTTTCATGGGGTTGAAGGTTCTACAGATGGCTCGTCTAGTAGCCGAATTCATACATTTGAAGTTTTGCAAAATCCAGATACGGGTGCACAAAATAGAATTCACTCTATAGTAAATATGGCTAATTTTGTAGCCCCCGATGGACGATCGGAATATAATTGGTGCAAGCCAAAACATTTATTGAATGTGCCTTCAACTCAACCCATGGGGGATTGGTTGGAGAAATGGGTTGATGTTGGTGTGAATTTAAACGGCACACTATACCCTGATATCATTAGAACCAAATCTCGTTTTGTACCAGGTAGAGGAGCTCCGTTTGCAGATAATCGATTGATTGCTTATTTGAATGCTGGAGTTTTTACATGGCAAGCATTGTATAATCCTCGCACTGATAAATATGTTGACCTTTTAGCTATAAGTCGTGACCTTGGATATTATGATTATTTATATAAATTAAATAAAGATTTTCAGGATACAGCACTTTGGCTTTCAACTGCTGTAGCAAGCGGAGTCAGTGCGGCAGATATTGAACTAGGAAAATCTTATCAAGAAACTCGCATCAAGCAATTAACGGATCTTCATCAAGCTTTCGAAACTGAAAAATATGAGCGTATGAAAAAGGCGACACCTCCATCGGAGCTTGATAATTTTATTTATCAACCCTGGGTTGCTATAGCTACCAATCCTGATGGAAATGTTGCAATGGGAATGATGGTTATGCCAACGTCGAGAGACGTGAATCATGTTATTTGGCAAGTGTCTTATACCGACGCCTCTTGGCAGATTGCCAATCCCAACTACCCTTATAGTTATGTTACTTTGAATGCACATGATTTTTACCGTAATGTAAAAAAAGATCAGGAATATATTATGAATTCCTATGCATTTGTTGGAACTTTTGATCGTGTTAAAACCTTAGCTAAAGCAGTCTGCAAATCAAAAAATCTTTGCGGTTCAGATACAAGTTTATTGCAAAAACCCCCTGAAGACCCGAGCTTTTTTACCTCAGATAGTAACACTCTACCAGTTTGTCGGTACTATAGTGTAGATACGGGAAGATATACCGAACTTTCTTACGGGCGATATGGAAGTGGAAGTTCTTGGTTTGGGGGAAATTGGTATATTGGAATACCTGGAGATATTTACGCTGGAGGTTATTCCATTGCTAAATTGGCAAATCCTGATGATGGTAAATTCGCCATTGTTGGTGCAGATATTCCACTTTATCGTTGTCTTTATGGTCATGCAAAAAGTGGGACTTATTTTACATTTGTTTCTAAAGATGAAAAATGCGAAGGCCAAGTGAAGCAAGATATTTTAGGATATGGCTGGTCCTCCAATACGGGAGGGTTAAAAGAGTTGGCTAGGTGCTTTAGGTCAACGCCTTCACAGACTTCGATATTAACTACTAACCCCGGATCTGATTGTTCTGGATGGAGTGAAATTATACATTTAGGGGTGTGGGCTATACCATGAAATTAAAAACTAATTATTACGGATTTACTATTGTAGAAGTTGTTATGAGTGTTGGAATCGGGGCTATTGCTTTGGTTCTTTTGGCGACGATCATAAACAATGGAATGAAATCTTTAAATAAGATTGAAGTCAGTCAAGACCGAGATGAGGCTTTACGTTTAGCAAGGTTGGTATTATTGCAGCCAGGCCAATGTCGATGCAATTTTAAGGAATTGGTGTTGTCTGATACGGCACCAACACCAGTTAGCGCTATATCTCTATTTGCCAACACTCAAACGTGTGCCAATCCTACGGTAATTTTAAAAATAGGGCAAAAAGTGGGACAAGCAACTAAAAATATTTCTTCGATGGAATTACGTAAAATGGCTAATTTTGGAATTAAATCTACTTTAGCAGAGTTAAATGTTTTAATTTCTGGGGAATCTAATCCTGATACAGTTTTGTTCGGCGTTGACTATGGACCGTCCGGTATGAAAATTGCTCGATGTTACTTGGATCACCCCGCTACAGTCTCTAGAATATGTAATACTTTTGTTAGCTCTACAGTCAACTCAAGCACTTGCCAAACAGGATGTACGCCCTTTGTTACTTCAGATGCCGGTGGATTGAAGTCAGGAATTTGCTTGGAAGCTGCTACATTTTAAAAAATATTATGAGAATGAAAAATAATTCAGGATCAATTCTAATGGCGGCGATTTTTACGGTAATATTTTTAGGAATAATTGGATACACATTGCCCATTATTATTAAAAATTTTTCCACTAATAGATTAAACGAGGTCAAGGTACAGGCAGTAAAAGATTTGCATAGGCAACTCGTTTTGATCAGTACCTTAAGATCCAGTAAAGATTGTTGGATTAAGGATGTTCCAGATTCAAGCATTTTAAATTGGACCGATTTAAAAATTTACTCAGACAATACGTGTAGCTCATTTCAAAAATTATGGGAAGTTGGAAAAAATATTGGTTACTTAAAGTTAGAAAAAATCCAATGGAAGTTTAATTCTTTAGTCAATGGATTTAGGGAAGGTAAATTAGTGCTTTCAGTATCTTCGAGCGCGTCCCCAAACTTGACCAAAACAATTGAATTAGATCTTGTTGCAAGGGTGGTGAGTGCTAAGTTTGTGTCTCTAAAATTAAAAAAAGCTCCTGATGGAGGTGGTGTTTGTCGAAGCTTCGCGCAAAATGCTTCAAGCCCTTTTACAATTTCTTGCCCCTCTGAATGCTTTCCATTTGTCACGCAAACAATAAACTCTGGTTTGAGTAATAAATTTTTTCGTGGACTGTGTTTAAGGTTATAGGTGCTACGCGTTAGTGTTTGTGTTGATGCTTCAGTCTACTTTAAGAAAGATCAGATAAACTGTAATTGAAATTTAGATTAAAATGATAAAAAAAATAGTCAGAAAAAAAAATGCATTTACAATAGTACAAGTTATGGTCGCCCTTGCTCTGGCGGGTCTGTTGATGCTCAGTGTTTCTCAAATTGTTAGTTATATAAATAATGCGAGCGTTCAATCGAAGTCTACAGCGACACTTAATTTTCTTAAAAGCCAAGCTATTTCTATTCAAAAAGATCTTCCTTCATGGTTAGAAAAACTTCGGCTATCAAATTCATTATTAGCAAATTGCATTCCTTCTGGAAGTGTCACTCTTTTTTCTTGCCCGCCAGGAGGTGTTAATGACCCTCAAATCACGGCATTGTTTTCAGGACAAATTATTACAAGTGTTGCATTAGTCGACTTTTTTCAAAAACCCTTAACAGGTACTGAGACTAGTCCACTTTATTTGGATATTTCTGGATCTCCTTGTATGACTACATCTTGTCAAAAGTTCTCACTTGTTGGATATATGGCTCGCGAAAATACATCTGGTAATCCAGGATCTATTGAATTTGCCTATAAAATCGTAACTTTTAAAACTCAGGTGAATGAAGTGCCAACAAAAGAAGTTATTGTAAGAATCCCTGTAGGAAAAAACTGGACAGACATGTCGGGACAATGTCCTCCAGCTGGATTCCCAAAACGAACATTAATGACTGGTATAGATTCTAATAGAATTCCAATTTGTATCGAGCCACCTCCTATTCCTCTGAGTTGTCCTCCTAACCATATATTGGCTCCCAATGGAAGTGGTGGCTTAATGTGTGCACTAATTCCACTTCCTAAAATAGTATGTACTGTGAGATCTTCTGATTTGTCGGGATTAGGATTTCCGGGCGCTACTTGCCAAGCGGGTGAAGTATTAACAGGAGGAGGTTTTAAAGCTCACAATCCTAATGTTGCCTCGGAAACTTTTAGTAATTGTATAAAGACTTATAAAACTCCTACAGCAGTAACTTCTGAAACAATTGGTTGGCCACATTCGATGGAGCCCATTGGTAATCAAATATGGGTAAATTTTTGGAGAGGACAGGTTGAACCAAAGGCTGATGGTGTTGGAAATACTGTTCACGAATATGATACTTGTGGAATTTCTTATGCCATTTGTTGTAAAATCTCACATTAAATATAATTGATTTTAGTCAATTCTGATTTTCATTTGGATGTATTTAGAATAGCTATTTTTGTTTTGTGTCAAATACAGAGAAAGGCTAATTAATTTTGTTAGTCTCTTCTACATAGGAGAGAATGCTCTTTTTAATTTCATTCACATCATCGCTGTCGACAACGTTGTCTAGGGGGTTGCCGGCAATTTCTTTAGTATTAATGTTGCTTTCCTTTATGTAAATTTCCCAAATGCTTTGATTTTCAGCGCGGTCTCTATCGATGGACTTTCCTAGTTGATTGATTTTCAGTAAACCAAGTGAGCCTGTGTGATAGAAAAAGGCATTGTCTTTTTCGTTTTGTGTTTCGTTTGTAAGATCGCCAAGATTTTTAATTCCCATAGATAATATGGTTTTATGTTTTACAAAATCGGCCGCACCTTCAGCGTATTCAAGGTGCCGTAGCATCTTATAAGTTTCGGGATATTTTGATTTAAGCTCTTTGAGGCACCACTCAATTTTGCTGAGAGACATTTTTTCTTCTTCGGGATTGGGTTGCGGGATGGATGTGATTTTAAAAACTTCTTTTTTATAAAGTTGGAGTAACTTGAAAACCTCAGGTTTGTTGTTCACTTCTTTTAATGTGTCTTCATCGGAATAATTTTCAGTAGTTTTACCAAAAGGTGGATTTTCTTCTCTGTTTCTGTCGCCTTCTATTACATGAAAGCTTTCATGGATAAATGTTTCAAAAAAAATATTTCCTGATCCCTTTGGAAATTGTTTTTGATAGAAACTTTCGTTGGGAAAAAGTTTGCGTATAGGAGTTTCGTCTGGGGAGTAAATCGGCATTGTCTCAGCGCCAAGAGCTACGCGTAGAGGATGTTTTTTGTCGAAGTAATTTTCGTTAAAGGGGAGTGGAACAGGGAATCTCGCCCCTTGAAGATAAGTGAAGCCTAGAATCTCTCCCGTTCCTTGTTGCGAATCAATGTTTTGAGTGTTGATATTTTTTAATTCGTAGACTTTTCGGCCCATTCTTTGAGAGAGTTCTGGATTTTCCTTCATTCCAGCAACGGGTTCTTTATCCCAATTGAAAATATAAAGTGTAGCTATACCTTTTTCAGCTTTTCCAACTAAGCCAATGGGACTTTTGCTGAGATTAAATTCTTTAAGGGTAGGGCCCATGTAGGCTTCGAGCGGGTGTTCTTGGTGTTCTTTAAGAAGATTTAGAAAATCTTCGACTTTTTGATTTTCGTCTTTATTTAAATTCGGAATGATAGATTTATTGTCTGAAGTTTCTTGGCGGGGAGTGCTTTCATTTACATTTTTTGAGCTTTTGTTTGCGGTGTGTTCAGCCCAAGCGCTTATGTTAAGGATCAGTGAAACAAGTATGGCAAATAGACACATTATTAATGCCTATCGGTAGCCATACTTGCTGTCTCAATGGCGGAATTAAATTAAATTTATTAGAGGAAAATCCGCGTTAATGTCTTGAGCTTAATAGGAATAATTAATTAATCTTAACTAAGTATTTTTACGGATTCTACTGTGCGACGTAAAGAGTGGGGCATGTGTGGGACCTGATCAATTGAGAGGGAGAGTCGTGGCGAGGGCTCGAAGGAGATCTGCATTTTTCCTAAGCATTTTGCTTCAAACACTCTTAACGTCGCACAGTAGATTCTGTGCGATCTTGATGGATTGGGGTTGAATTATCATGTGATTACATGTGTTTACCGTGAGTTCATAATCTAATTGTTATCTTGGGTTGAGCGACTTTAGATTGAGACTCTATCTTTAGTCTGCTAAGGCTTTGTCCATGTTTGAGAGTCTTTTTGCCTATTTATCCTCGGCATTTTTATTGGGAGTCTCTCATAGTCTTCAGCCCGGACATGGTAAAACCACAGCCCTAACTTTCGGAACCGATCTCAAGCGCAATTGGGTTGATCTCGTGATTTTGTCTTTTTCAGCGGCGGCCTTTCAGTTGGCGCTGCTTTTATTTTTAGGTTTGGTTCTTCAGTGGAGCCTTTTTTCATTCTTTAAAACAGAGACTAAAACGATTTTTGCTTTAGGTGCTGCTGGGCTTATGGCTTTATGGGGAATTGTTGAAACCATTAGGGCCTCTTTGCAGTATCATTTTAGAAATCGTCATCCCGTGAGTCCTTCTGAGTGTTCGTTGATGAAAAAACCATGGCTTCATAAAATTCTAGAACGATCTGTGATTTCTCGTTCTCGATATTTCTCAAGTTTTTTGGTGGGACTCAGCATTGGACTTATTCCTTGCCCTGTAGCCTTTAGTGGTTTGATGACCAGTCTTTTGAGTAAAGGAATGTTTGCGGCGCTTATTTATTCTTCTATGTTTTGTTTGGGAATCGGTTCTGTTTTGCTTTTTTGCGCGAGCTCATTGCGTTGGCCTTTGCCTTTTACAAAAAAGCTTTATGTATCTCTTTTGCACTTTGACGATAGGCATCCTTATGCGTTGTCTTTTATGCGTGGAATTGTCCTACTTTTTACGGCACTTTCACTCTTTTTAAATCTCTCTCCTGCTTGAGGAGCGCTACGCCCCGCAGCACTCGGGCTTAGAAAATTCACTCTGAAAAAAGTGTGGTAGAGGATAGTAGTCGTGCATGCTATCTTCGCTGCAGGGAAAGACACCTCTGAAAATGAGCGAAAAACAAAAAATGACATTTAGTCCCTTGGATGGTCGCTATCGAAACGATTTGCCTTGGGAACTTTCAGAAGAGGCCTCATTATTTTTTCAACTAGAAGTTGAAAAAGCCTGGTTTAAAATACTTATTGAAAAAGGTTTAACTCCAAAAATTTCAGACTCAGATTTAAATAAAGTTTTCTCAGCCGTGACCCAAGAGAAAATAGATGAAATTGAAAAGACCACTCGGCATGCAACTCGAGCCTTGGTTGAGGCCATCGCAAATGAATTTAAAGCCCTTGGACAAGTCGATGCGGCTCGTTGGGTTCACGTAGGTCTTACCAGTTTTGATACGGTCGATACTGCGCAAAGATTGCGTTTACGGGCTTATATGGAAAAAGCCTTTCATCCCGCCTTGGATTCGTTGAAAAAAACTCTTCGCGATTTAGCTCGAAAAAACAAAGACACACTTCAGTGTGGCCGAACTCACGGACAGTGGGCCGTGCCAACCTTGTTTGGACTAGTCTTCGCAAAGGCTCACGAGCGAATTAGTCAGATTGAGGAGAATCTTAAAAAAGCTACTGAAAGCCTTACGGGTAAATCCTCTGGTGCCATTGGTGGCTATCATGCTTCGGGACTTCTTTTTGAAAATCCAATTGAAATTGAATCAGAGTTTTTAAAAAAATTGAGCTTAAAGCGACATTTGTCTTCAACTCAAATTTTACCACCGGAAGATCTTTTGAGTGTGGCTCAGCTTACTTATCAAATTGGATCGGTCGTGGCTAAACTAGCAGAAGACCTGCGCCATCTTTCACGTTCAGAAATTGCGGAAGTTGCTGAGGGTTTAGCGCCGGGACAAGTGGGCTCTTCCACTATGCCGCAAAAAAGAAATCCCTGGAATTTTGAACATGTTTGTTCGCTTTATAAAATTTTACTGACAAAGCTTCAGCTTTTAGAGCTAGACACCATTAGTGAGCATCAAAGAGATTTAACAAATTCCGCTTCTGGACGTTTTTATTTTGAATTTTTTGATATTTCTCATTTAATGATACTTCGACTTAATAAGGTTTTGCCTGGACTCGAAGTGTTCTCGGATAATATGGCTGCCCATGTGAAAAAAGCAGGCTCTTCAATTTTTGCTGAAGCCTTTTATGTTTTGGCTACTAAAAAAGGTGTGCCTGATGCTCATTCCTACGTTCGAGAAGCTTCTCGAGAAGCTGAAAAGCGCGGAGTGGAATTGTTTGATGTGCTCAGCGAGAAAAAACTTTTTGATGCTTCGACAGATCTCAATTCACTGAGACAAAATATTTTGCAGGGGAGTCGCCAAAAAATAGCGGCGATCATGAGTTCATGGGAGGACTAATGATCTATTCGGATGGTGTTAGCTAATGTGCGGAATCATAGGGCTTCGACTCAAAGGAGATAAGCCCAATGCTGCTGAGTTAGCTCTAGGATTATTATTTCGACTTCAACATCGCGGACAAGATGGCGCGGGTATTAGTGTCTTAGGAAAAGATCGCCAACTTCATAGTGTTCGTGGTTTGGGTTTGGTCCATACCGCATTGTCAGATTGGGCTTCGTTGCCGCCTTCTGAAGTCGCCGTGGCGCACACTCGTTATGCCACAACGGGGACAGGTGGAATTGGTGAAATTCAGCCTTTTGTAAAGGGAGCTCCAAGAATTGCCTTGGCTCACAATGGAAACATTGTGAATACTGAGGAGCTCAAAGAAAAATACCAATTACAAGTCACCTCTGAGAGTGATTTAGATGTTATTCAACAAATTCTTCTTCAGCATTGGCATCGCGGCGAAGACGGATTCGTGAATGCCGTAAAAAGAATTTACGATGAATTTAATGGTGCTTATGCCGTTGTTGGTCTTGAAGATGATGGCACTTTGTTCGCTTTTAGAGATCCCTTTGGAATTCGTCCCTTATTCATCGGTGAAAACGACGATGTGGTGGTGGTGAGTTCAGAAACCTGCGTCTTGGCTTCATTTCCGAAAATGAAAATTGAAGAAATTCCACCGGCTTCATGGGTTAGAATTTCTAAAAATGGAGTGGTCCAGGGTCAGATAAAAAATCAATCTAATCCCGATGACAAAAAACGCTTCTGCATGTTTGAGGTGGTTTATTTTTCTTCGCCTCAATCTGAAGTCAATCAACACAGCGTTTATCGTCAGCGTTTTCAATTGGGTGTGGAATTAGCTCGTCAGATTCAAGCTGAGATTGCTCCTTCGCGCACCGTCACCGAATCTTTTGATTATGTAGTTCCTGTGCCAGAGACTTCACGAACAGCAGCTATTGCTGTGGCTGAGGTTTTAGGAGTGCCCTATCGAGAGTTTTTAGTGAAAAATCCCTACGTGCCACGAACATTTATTTTGGCCAGTCAGGGCGATCGACTCAAAGCTCTTTCAACAAAATTAAATTTGATCGGTCCAGAAATAAAAGATCGAAAAATTCTTTTAGTCGATGATTCCGTAGTTCGAGGAAACACCTCTCGACTTATGTGTGAGCGATTGAGAGAGGCCGGAGCTAAAGAAGTCTCATTGGCTTCCACTTGTCCGCCCATTCGATTTGGTTGTTTTTATGGAATTGATTTTCCTGACCCTGAGGAGCTTGTGGCCCATCATCGTGAAATTCCCGACATTGCCCAAGCCATTGGTGTTAAAAATTTATTTTACTTAGACAGTGCTGGATTGAAGCGAGCTCTGGGAACAGAGGAACTTTGTATGGCGTGTCTGGATGGAAAATATCCAACTTATAATCCTAGTTTTGAAGATTTCTTATCAAAAAGAAGAAGGGAAAGAGTCGATAAATGGAGCTCCTCGGCGAAGGTTCAGTAAAGACTTTATATTGGGATCCAAAGTATCCTGATTTGATTTGCCTAAGCTTCAGCGATCGTGTTTCTGTTTTTGATTATGGTGCTTTGCCAGAATCGATTCCTGAAAAGGGAAAAGCCCTCGAACGATCGGCCATTGCTTTTTTTGATATTCTCGAAGAGAAGGGCTTGGCTACAGCCTATGCCCGAGAAGCTACACAAAAAGAAAACAAGGGTCTATATTTACGAGCCGCTCAAGGCGGAAAATTTTTAAAAGATCAGAAATCACCTCTACAATTTATTCCTCTTGAGGTTATTTTCCGTTGGGGTGTTCCAGACGGCTCTAGTTTAATTCGAAGAGGATACACTCGGGGTGAGAAATTTGAAGCTCCTCTAATTGAATTTACGACTAAACTCGAAAGTAGCGATCGTTTGCTTGAAGCCGATGAAGCGCAGTTTTTAGCGGGTGGAGATCAGCGATTTTTTGCTCTTCAACAATATGCCACTCAAGTGGCTATCGTCATTCGCGATGCTTTAAAACAAATGGGATTGCATTTGTGGGATGGCAAGATTGAATGTGCTTGGAACGAAGATACTGAAGAAATTGTTTTAGTAGATTCTTTGGGGCCAGATGAGTTGCGAGTGACTCTTCCAGGTTTGGATAGAGTGCCACTTTCTAAAGAACTCCTTCGGCGTTGGTTGTCGGAAACTTCATGGTCTTTTGCCATAAAAAAAGCCAAAGAATCCTCGGAAAGCGATTGGAAAAAAAACTTAGCTCTTCCACCTCGATTAGGGGAATGGCGAGTCGATCGTTTTGCGGGACTTTATCAAGCTTTTGCTCAAAGTTTAGAAGCTCGTAAGTCGGAGCCTATTTGGAACTGGTTGCGAAATGAAAATATTAAACCCAAGGTGATGGTCCTGGGTGGCGGTGGACGAGAAGCTGCGCTTCGATGGAGGCTTTCTCTTGAAGGTTGCGAGCTCGTACAAGATTCTAAACAGGCGGATGCTGTGTTAGTCAGCATGGATTCTGATTTGGCCAATGCCAAGGTGAATGAATTAAGTCGTGATCGCGTGTGGACTTTTGGGCCAACACGAGAGGCGTCGCAAATTGAATGGTCTAAACTTTTTGGTCGAGAAATTGCGCGTAAAGCCGGTCTGAAGATTCCCTTTGTGAGTGAAGATCTCGAGGCTTTTCCTCCGGAGGCTTTACCTGTCATTAAAAAAGATGGTTTGGCCGCAGGGAAAGGTGTTTTAGTTCCACAAAATCGTGATGAGCTTCTCCATGTGTATGAACAATGGAAAGAAGAGTCTTCGAAAATTTTATTTGAAGAACGTTGTTCGGGGCCTGAGGCTTCGGCCTTCTTTTCGGTTTCAAGTGGATATTATGGTCTTAAGGTGCGTTTTCTTGGAACAGCCCAAGATTTTAAAAGACGTTTTGCAGGTGATGAAGGCCCGAATACTGGTGGAATGGGAGCTTACGCTCCCCATGAAATTTTTACTCAAGACGATGTTGAGCAAATGAAGATTTGGGCCACCGCAACGGCGCATGTTCTGGCGCAAAGAGGAATTTCTTATCACGGCATCGTTTATCTTGGACTCATGAAAGATCCTGAAAAGGGTTGGGTCCTTCTTGAATATAATGCTCGCTTTGGTGATCCCGAGACTCAAGCCTTGGTTATGATGTGGCCTCGTGAAAAACAAATTTTAAGAAATTTATTGGGATTAAGCATTGATGATTCTGAATTTTCTTCAGATCAAGATGAAAGCATTGTGTGCTTGGCTTTAGTGCGTCCTGAATATCCTTCTCCTGCGCCTAGAGAATTTCATTTAGCTCCATGGGATTTTAAATCCACTGATAATGTGAATCTTTTTCGTTCTGAATCTCAGGGAGGACGAGTGGCTTATTTAGTGGCCAAAGCTAAAAACCGTATTGAAGCGGGCGACCATCTTTTTCAAGCTTTGGTTGAGTCACCTTGGAAAGATAGTCTTGATTGGCGAAGGGACATATTGCCATGAGTGCAAAAATATTTTTTCTTCCAACTTTGGCCCCTTCTTTTTGGCCAGATGCCAAAACTCCAGCAGTTCAAGCGCTCATTTTTTGGACTGAAAAAGCCATCGAAAAAGAATTAGATTTATTATTTCCCAATCAATTAAAATTAGAAACTGATTCTAAGTACACCCATTACTTTGTTCGTAGTTTCAATAATGGTGTGGCTAATCCTTTAGGACAAAGTTTATCGATGCTCTTTGATATTCCCGAAGAAGATATTGCCGTCGATCAAATCTTATTACTCGAAAACAATAAAATGGATGATGCGCTTTATGAGCGCATGCAAAGATTGTGGCGTGAACCCGCCATTGAAACATTAAAAATTAAACCCGTTTCTCAATGGAGAAATGAGCGAAGCCAAAAGCCTCGTCTTCAATTACGAAAAGACCCCTCCTTGGAACCTATGTTGCCTGGAGATGGCGATTTAGAATGGACTTCCGATGAGGAAACAGTGCTTCTTGATAAAGCTAAATCGATGGGAAGGCCTTGGACTCGTTCGGAACTCGAACTCATTGCTCAAACTTGGTCGGAGCATTGTAAACATAAATTATTTGCTGCAAAAATTGCAGCTCGCGACACACTTAATCCATTAACCAATAGCCTTTTTAAAACTCATTTACGCGCTCCTGCTATGGAATTGGCTAAAAAAGATTCTCAAAGATTTTTATCTCTCTTCGATGACAATGCGGGAGTTATTTCGATTGAAAAACCTGACGGTCAGTCGACGGAGTGGGGCGTGGCTATGAAGATGGAAACTCATAATTCACCCTCGGCTATTTCACCTTATGGTGGATCCTCTACGGGTGTGGTTGGAGTTCATCGCGATATATTAGGAACAGGGTTAGGTGCCATGCCCGTAGCGAATTGGGATGTGCTTTGTTTCGAAGAGCCTGGACATCGAAAATTACGTCCTAAGGGAGCACTCGATCCTGAAGTGCTTCGCTTGGGTGTTGTGAAGGGTATAGAAGACGGCGGAAATCAGAGTGGAATACCTACAGTTCAAGGTTCTGTTGTGTTTCATCCAAATTACGCGGTGAAGCCTTTAGTCTACGCAGGTTGTTTGGGAATACTTCCAAAGAAATTTGTGCAAAAGGATCCTGCAGCTGGCGATAGATTGTATTGTATGGGCGGTGCGGTTGGACTTGATGGGCTTCGCGGCGCTGTCATGAGTTCTCGAGATATTCGTAAGGAAGATTTTATTGGCTCCATGGTTCAAGTGGCCAATGCTTTTGTGCAAAGAAGAATGACAGATTTTTTGCTTGAGGCTCGAGATAAAAATCTTATTTCTTGTGTGACTGATAATGGAGCCGGTGGTTTAGCCTCGAGTGTGGGCGAAATGGCTCGTTCCACTAATGGCGCTCTCATCGATTTGACTCATTTGCGTTTGAAGTATCAGGGCTTACACGGATGGGAACGTTTACTTTCTGAAAGCCAAGAACGTATGACAGTGGCTACGCATGATCCCGATCAATTCGAAGCACTGGCTGCGCGTTGGGGCATTCCATTTGATGTCTTTGGTGAACTCAATGATAGCGGGCGACTTGAAGTGATTTTTGAGGAAAGAAAAATCGTAGACATTGAATTGGATTTTCTTCATGAAGCCTGTCCCCAGCTTCAATTAGAAACAGAGTGGACTTTAGAAGAAGAAAGAAATCATTGGGATGTAGAATGGCCCGATCAAAATGCTTCTGTAGAGATTTGGAAATCATATCCTAAAATGTTGGCGTCTCCGCATTTATGCAGCCGAGAAGGAGTGGTTCGTAGATTCGATCATGAAGTTCAAGGTCGAACACTTCGACAACCTTTTGCAGGTCGAACTCAGCATTCGCCTCAAGATGGGTCTTTGCTAGAAATTTATGAAGCAGAAGCTTTTATCACGCTCTCTCACGGACTGGCTCCTTGGCGTAAAGATATTCATGAAAATGTTTTGTATTCATTCGATGAAGCTCTTCGATCTACATTGTTGGCGGGAGGTCGATTGTCGAGTGCGGCTTTATTAGATAATTTTTGTTGGCCCGATCCTTTAAAACATCCTCGACATTTATGGCGATTGGTCCGTTCTTGTGAAATGCTTTCTACTCTTTGTCGAAATTGGGAAATGGCCTTTATCAGCGGCAAAGATTCCATGAAAAATAACAGTAAGGATTTTGATATTCCACCCACCTTGGTGATCTCAATGGTTTCTTCGGCCTGCGCTCCTGAAAATATTCCGGCTGGATTTTTCTTGAGAGCCAATGATCTGGTTTATTCATTACCAATCATTGGGGCATCCATGCTCGATTCGGCTTGGGAACGAATCACCGATCAGCGTGCTTCGAGTCGTCGCGATAATTTATTTAAAGGATTGAGTGCTCAAGAAATCGCTCGTGAAACTGAGAATTATTCGGGATTGCTTAAGGAACGTTATTTGAAAGTTCAAAAGGCGGTTTCTGAAGGTCTCTGGCGTTCTGCTAAAGATGTTTCGGAGGGTGGTCTTCTTCATGCCATTTTTGAAATGTCCTTAGGTCGTGAATTAGGCGTGCTCTTTGAAAATCCTCAGCCTGATCCTTATCAACTTTTATCGGAAGGCTTGGGCGGATTTGTTTTTGCTATTGATCCTCATGTGAAAACAGAAATTGAAAAACTTTTCCCTGAAGCTCAAAGGGTTGGTGTGGTTCACAAAATTCCTGAATTAGTTTGGCGTCCGGGAGATGAGAGCTTTGACGTGCTGAAACTTAAAGATATTTATTTAAAAGCTTCTCAAGAGGGTTTCTGGGGATGAAACGTTTAGCCATTTTAGTAGGTGAAGCGATTGAGTGTGAAAAAGAAACCTATCGCTTTTTTAAAGCTATAAATTTTGTTGAAAATATAGAATATGTGCCGGTGAAAGATTTGCTCGATCAGAAATTCACTTTTGAAAATTATCAAAAGGGTGATGGCGTTTTTCTTCCAGGAGGATTCGCCTTTGCAGACCATTTTGGAGCCGGTAAACTTTTGGCCTATTGGTTGAAAAAAGCCAAAGTCTTTGAGCAAGTTGAAGAAAAGGGTCTTCATGTTTTTGGCGCGTGTAACGGGTTTCAAATGCTTTGTTGTTCGGGAGTTTTTGGAGATGGAGTGAGTTTAGAACCTAATATGCGAGACGGAAAACGCATTGGGTTTGTAGATCGATGGGTGACTTTAACTACTGAGGGACCCTTGCCAGAATCCACACTTCGATTGCCAGTTCGTCATGGAGAGGGTCGATTGGTTTTTGATAAGCTGCCCTCGAATGTTCAGCCATTTATTAAATATGCCGATCCTAATTTCGAAAATGGGAGTCGAGAAAAAATCGCAGGACTCATGGCCAAACGCACTGATTCTACTTATTGGGGGCTTATGCCACATCCAGAAGTGGCTTTATATCCCTTGATGGATCCAGATATTGTGGGCGCTGAGTATTTTCCGAAATTTAGAGCGGCCCTTCGAGAAAACACCGGTGATGGTGTGAAGTTGATGACTGCAATTTTTAAATATTTAGAGAGTTAATCTTTTAAGGAGTTGTTAATGAAAGTATATGCGCTTTTGTCGGTTTACGAAAAGGAAGGCTTAAGTTCAATTGCACGAGTTGTTGAGCAAATGGGAATGAGCTTACTGGCTACCGGCGGCACTTATAAATTATTAAAAGATGAAGGCTTTAAAGTGACTGAAGTGTCTGAGCTCACTGGTGAACCTGAACGTTTCGGGGGTCGTGTCAAAACGCTTCATCATAAAATTTTAGGTTCAATCTTAATGCGCCCAGGACAAGATGAAAGCGAATGGCCCTATGATTTTAGAATCGGAGCTGTGATTTGTAATTTCTATCCTTTCGCTGAAAAAGCGGATGCTTGTAAAAATCTCGATGAACTTATGGAATGGGTCGATATCGGTGGACCGACTATGGTTCGTGCGGCTGCTAAAAATCATAAACATGTTTGGGTGATGACTCGAGTGGCCCAGTATTCCAGATTTATTATGGGACAAGCTCTCAAAGAAGAAGAGCGCTTAAGAAGACGTTTGGCTTTAGAGGCCTTTGATGATGTGGCTAAATTAGATCAGTTGATTGTTTCAAAACTCTATCAAAGAGTTTCAGTCGAAGCCGATGAAAAAGCTTTACGTTATGGTGAAAATCCACATCAAAAGGCTTGGTTTCTATCGCATCCTCGAGCACAACTTTCTACTTATGGAGAAATGAGTTTTAATAATTTACGAGATGCAGAAGCGGCTTTTAGATTTGTGGCGCCGTTTGATGGCCCGACGGTTGCAATCGTAAAACACCAAACACTTTGTGGTGCGGCTTCCTCTTTTGATAAGGAACATGCTGAAGAAGTTTTTTTTGAAGCTTGGGAGGGCGACCCAGTTTCTCGTTACGGCGGCATTATTGCCATGAATTTTGTTCCCACTCCGGCTATCGATGAAATTTTGAAAACTAAATTTTTAGAAGTTCTGATACTTCCTAAAAATTCTGAAACAGAAGATTATGCTCAAAAGTTACATTCAGCAAAAGATAAGCTGCGTATTCTGTTAGTTTCACCTTCTTTGTTTACAAGAAACTTAGGGCATGAAGAAGTTTTTGTTGGAGCTTTAGGAGAATTGCATCAAGATGCCGATCATTTAGTGAATTGGGATGAAGCTCCCTCTCTTGGAGCCTTGTTGAAAAATTTTGGTCAGTGGACTGCCGCTTGTTCTAAGTCCAACGCCATCACTCTTGTGGGACTTAAAGAGAATAAGTCTATTGCTTATTTGGCAGGCGCTGGCCAAGGTCAACCCAATCGAATTGATTCTCTGAAATTATTGGCGATTCCTAGGGCCAGAGATTTTTGTAAACGACGTGAAGCGGAATTTTCTAAACTTAGTTGCTTCAGTGAAGCTTTCATACCTTTTCGCGACACTTTAGATATTTTGTCGGCCGAAGGATTGAAACGTTTGTTTCAACCGGGTGGTTCCAAGAAGGATGATGAACTTCGAGGGGTCGCCACTGAGTTGGGTATAGATATGATTATGACTAGAGAAAGACATTTTTGGCATTAGGTCCAAAATTGCAGTGAAAAGGAGAAACGCAAATGTCTTATAAAAAGGCTGGTGTTGATGAAGGACGAGCGGCTTCCTGGGTTGATAAAATTGCGGGTCTCACTAAAGCGTCCTCCCCTAAGCAAATGCGTTCACGAATTGGCGATTACGCTGCTGTTTATGAATTAAGCCCTGATCACTGGGTGGCCACAGCCTGTGATGGAGTTGGCACAAAACTACTTTGGACTCTAGAGGGATTGGGCTCGGCTGAACAATTGGCTCAAGATCTCTTGGCTATGAATGCCAATGATGTGCTTTGTGTGGGAGCTCATCCAGTTTTATTTTTAGATTATTTAGCATTGGGAAACTCTAAGCTTCTCGATGAAGGACAATTGCTATCAAAATTCATTTCAGCCTTAAGTAAAGTTTGTAGCGATAACGGACAGATTCTTGCAGGTGGTGAGACGGCCCAAATGCCCGATCTCTACGAAGGCTCCCATTTTGACTTAGCTGGTTTTAGTGTGGGCTTTTCAAAGGCCTCAGACTATTTTGATATTGAAAAAGTTGAAGTGGGTGATGAAATTTGGGGATGGCCTTCTTCGGGGCCTCATGCCAATGGTTTTAGTTGGATTAGAAAATCTTTTGATATCAAAAAAGATGCCGATTTTATTCGAGAGCATCTTATGAAGCCCACGGAGCTCTACATTCGTCCCTTTCAAGAATTAAGGGCTGAACTTAAGGCCATGGGAGCCTCGTCTGCATTGCGAACGGCTTATCATATGACGGGCACGGGGGTGCTCAACTTACTTCGCAAGCAGCCTCATTCGTGGGAATTAGGATTTGATTTAGATCAATGGCCTTCGGAAGATCCGCTATGGGTTAAAGAGCTTATTCGTCGAAACCCCGAGTCGCGCCCGGAAGAGTTTTTTAAAACTTTCAACATGGGTTACGGATTTTGCATTGTCTTTGATAAAAGTTTTGCAAAAAAGGAATCTCATTTTCTTAAGTCGCAAGGTTTAAAACCTTTAGGTGTTCTTAAAAAAGGTAAAAGTGTTAATATAAGATCCCTTGAAATTAAAAATGCAGATTAATTACATGTATTTATAATTCGTTTCGGATCTTTGCTAAAAGCGTTACAATATATAAAGATGTTATGGATTCTAGTATTTCTGCTTTCTTTTAATAGTTTTTCAGATGAAACTGCTAAGCCTTGTGTGCCCATTTTAGAGAAACTTTACGACTCTATTCCGGTGGCGCAAAGAGTCTCTCGAGATAGAGCATTAGTAGAGGGCTTTCATGCAAGTTCTACAATTGGATTAAAAGAATTAGATCCCGCGTTTTCAAAAAACACAAATCGATTCGGACCTGGTGCTTATTTTTATTTGGATTTAAGTCAAGCGGAAGCACACGCAAGGTCAATTGAAAGCGGCCATATGAAATATGATAAAACTCCTCGGCCTGCTGTGATTTATAAAACTAGAATTGATACGAAATTTGCTTTTGATAGCGAAGCTACTTATAGCTTGAATCAATTTAAACCGCTCATAGATGAATTAAGGCTTTTAACTAAAAAGGAAATCAATCTTCCTGAAACTTTTACTGGCTTAAGGCTTTACGAATTAATGAGTCATGCCTTTACAGGTGGCTTGGATTTACAAAGGGGAGTTAGGGGAGTGGATACTCCCAAAACTAAGGCTAATGCCCTACTTCGTAAACATGGCTTTACATGTATATTCGGTAAAATTCCTGACCCCAACACAGGGCTCTGGAATCCAGCCGTTATTAATCTTTCTCCTACACAAGTTAATTAAGCTTCTATTGAAAGACGAAGATGATTTAATTAGGATTCAAATTAGAGGGCATTGCTGATTTAATGACTGATTTACGATTAGCCTTTAGAAATTTTTTGGAAAGAGCCCAAGATGAGTCTTGGATTGTTTCTTATGATTGGCAATGCATGGATTCCTTCAAAGCTATACGAGAAAAATTTTCAAAATATTCTGGTGAAACTTTTTCTAAAACCCACAAGCGTGCTCCGGATGGAAAATGGTGGGGAGTTTCGGTGGAAGCCTATGAAGATACTTTTATTGGTATCGATTTAGAATATTTGAGCGAAAGGCCCATTCTCAAAACTCCAGAATGGCTAGCTCAGCGTTTGGGTATGGGGCGCTCTTCTTCATCTAAACAAGTCCTTGAAGAGTGGTCATGTCGAGAGTCGGCCTTTAAATCGCTTGTTAATCTCAATCAAAATTTACTTCTTTCTCAATTTAGAAAAAGTGGGGCCAGTGGATACAACGTGCCCACTCCAGAAGGCGAAAAAATTATTCAAACTCGACTCATGTGGCGCGATAATTGGCTGCTAAGCCTCGCTTGGCGAAGTCGCTAATAAGTCTCCTGTGAAAAACTTCAAATTTCGTTGTTGGAAGTAAAAAATTCTTTTCCGCGGCCTCTTTTGGCCGTGCTCAAAGAATTTTTTGCTTCCGCCTAGAACTTTTTGTTTTTGACAGGAGACGAAAATTTGCAAGCTGTTTCTAAGTTTTTACTGAAAGCTTGCAAATTTTCACTTTAAGGTCGTTGTCTGTCAAAAAGCCTAAGGGCGGCGCGGTGGATAAAAAAATTGGCCGTAGCTACGGCAAAATAGCCTGCGGAGGTCAATTTTTTTAATCCGGACGCGCTTGTCTTGACGCTTTGGGCTTTTTCACAGACAACTAATAAGTCTATGATTGCAGTTACTGGAAGCACTGGCTTTATAGGAAGCGATGTCGTGGCTCGACTTCTTAAAGAAGGTGTAGCTCCTGAAAAAATTCTATTGTTGGGCAGAAAAAAACCACTGCCTCAGAGTAGTTTGCTTTGGCGTCGTTTAAAGCAGTATGGATTAGAAAATTTTTTTGATCATTTAAAGTTTCATGTTTGTGATTTTGAAAATCTTGAAAAATTACAAACGTCCTTAGACAGCCTTCAAGAAATTCCCAAAGTTTTTATTCATATGGCAGCCGTTATTCATGCCACTGCGGCCGAATCTAAAGTTCAAAGAACCCTCAATGTGGATGTCACTCTTGCTTTGGCGGAGTGGGGTGTGGGCAAACTCGAGCATTTCATTTTTTTAAGTTCTGCAGTGTCTTGGGGTTTAACTTTTCATCAAAAAACTCGTAGCGAAAAAGACTTCAATCAATGGTTATCCCTTAACAATGATTTCCCTTATTTTGCGACAAAGCGGGAAGCTCATGTGGCTCTTTTGAAAATGGCAGATCGTTTAAGAATCTCACTTCTTTGCCCCAGCATTGTGCATGGAAGTTTAGAAAGCGAAAAGTCTTCGCGTCGCCATTTGCTCAAAATGCGAGAAGGATCCCTCAATCTAGCTCCTGGCGGTGGAAATAATGTGGTGGCCTTGGAAAGAGTGAGCCAGGGGGTGGTGAATGCGGCTTTAAGTGCTCAAGGTCAGTCGCCCTTTGTTCAATTGTTGGTGGGTGAAAATCTTCGTTATGGAGATTATTTTCAGAGATATGTGAATTTTGCTCGCGGCCCTCAGGCCCAAAAATTAAGAGTGCTTCCATCTTGGATTGGATACTTGTTAATTCCGCCTTTTTGGCTTTTATGTCGATTGGGTCTTCATATAGGCTTTATGGAAAGCTTGATTCAGTCATCTTTTTTTATCTATGTGAAGTCTGAAGCGACCCTGCCTAATTCTCCCAAGACCGATGAAGCCCTAAAATCCGCTCTGTTATAGCATTTGTTAATGCTTTAAGATTTCACTCTTATTGCCATCTATTAGAGAGAAATTATAGGCTTAAACGTTAGACCCTGTTTAAAAGTATTTGGGGTTCTTAGAAAAATAAAACCCCAGTGTAGAGGGGAGGGCAGGGAATTCTACACCGGGGTTTCAAACCAACGGTTTTTGGGGAAAAACCGCAGTCATTGCTTAGTTAAATTTCTAAGAGCCCCTATCAAATTGGTCAAGCGCCAGTCCAATAAATGTGGATAAATAATTAAGAGTTATATAAACCCCTAATATTTTGATAAAAATCGATGACTAAAAGCATAAAAGTATTTGCGTAACTTGCCTAAATTCTATCTTATAAGTATACAAGTAAAACCTTAAGCGGCAGTAGCTCAGTTGGTAGAGCGTCACGTTGCCAACGTGAAGGTCGCCAGTTCGAACCTGGTTTGCCGCTCCAAAATTACTTGCACTTCGAATTGAACTTTTACGGATTTACAATAAAACTTAAGTCATCTGTGGTGTTGCCATTAGAGTCATACACATAACCACTCACAGTACCACTACTTTGTGGGAAGA
>JAGNHS010000045.1 GCA_018001635.1 Pseudomonadota bacterium
TGTGTCGCTGAATGCGCATCCATAAGCGAGGAGTTTAGGCTTAGTTTCAAAGTTCTTCAACACTCTAGACTTAAGATTTTTTAAGGACTAACTTAGTCCTGCTTCATGGAATTAACAGCGGCTTTTCTTCCCAAGCTTAATGCTTCATTAAACGCTATTGCTGCGTTTTTCTTGCTGCTGGGCTTTTTTGCTATAAAAAATCATAAAGTTTTGTGGCATCGAATTTTTATGAGTACTGCTTTTTTGGTGTCGGCACTCTTTTTGGGTTTTTATCTTTATTACCATTTTAATTTTCCTTCGCAGCGCTTCCAAGGCCAGGGTTTGATTCGAGTGTTTTATTTTTCCATGCTGGTGAGTCATGTGATTTTAGCCGTAGTGATTTTACCTTTTATATTACGATTGTTCTTTTTAGCCTTTAAGGAGAGATTTCTTGAGCACAAGCGTTTGGCTCGAATTATTTGGCCTCTATGGATTTACACATCCGTGACGGGTGTGCTGATTTATTTCTTTTTATATGAATGGTTTCCTTCAGGCGGGGCTTCGTTATGAAATTAGATTTGAAATTATTTCATAAGATTGCTTGGCTCAATCTTGTCCTTATATATGTCATGGTTCTGCTGGGGGCCTATGTGAAGAATTCAGGTTCTTCATTAGCTTGTCCTGATTGGCCTCTTTGTCATGGGCAATTTTTACCTGAAATGGTGGGTGGCGTGGCCATTGAGCATTCCCACAGATTGCTCGGATCTATTTTGGGCCTATTAACTTTAAGTTTATTTTTTATTGCCTTTAAAAATCGAAGCGAATTTCCTAAAGTTTGGGCCTGGTCTATCACGGCGTTGCTTTTAGTGCTCGTTCAAGCAACTTTAGGTGGCATTACAGTTCTTGAGAAAATTTCTCCTTATGTATCAGCCACTCATTGGATGACGAGCCAGCTTTATTTGGCCAATATCCTTTGGTTGCTCCTCTTGAGTAATAGTAGTGCTAAGGGTGTTGTTTATTTTAGGCAGGTTCCCGATAAAGTTCTTTTATATCTCAATATTGCTTTGCTCTTTGTGATCATCCAGTTTCTATTGGGGGCCTTGACCCGTCATACAGGAGCGGCCATGGCCTGCGGATTGGGCTGGGAGAATAGTCTATTTTGTTTGGATGATGTTTCTGGGCAGGGAGTTTTTTGGCCCTCAAGTTTAGCGGCCAAGCTTCATATGAAGCATCGTTTGTGGGGTGTTCTCAGCTTTTTTGTGGTGATTGCTTCAACTGTTCCCTTTTTAAAATGGGCACGAAAGCATAATGCCCGTAATATTCGAATTAATGTTGTGCTGATTCATCTAGTTTTGACCTGCCAAATGTTGCTAGGGGCTAAGCTTATTGGAACTCATCTTGCCAATTCAAGTGTTCTACTGCATGTTCTTTTTGCAATGCTGTTGTGGACTTCGCTAATTGTGCTTAAATTTAGAGCTTTAGAAATGAGGCCGAGAGCTTAATGATTAAAGATCTAATTTCCCTAACTAAACTTCGTTTAAGCGCCTTGGTTGTGTTGACCGCACTGATAGGAATCTTTTTAGCCCCAGGACAACACGATATTTTAGCTTGTGCCATGTCTTTATTGGGCACGGCTTTGCTGGTGGCTTCTGCCAATGCTTTTAATTGTTATATTGAGCGAGATGTAGACGCCTTCATGGAAAGAACTAAAGATCGTCCATTGCCGACGGGCCGCTTGAGCTCCGACGTAGCGCTGGCATTTGCATCTCTTTTGTTTTTAATCGCGATGGCGTTACTCATTCGATTCAGCAATCAATTAACTTGTTTGTTGGGAATTTTAGCCTTTGTTTCTTATGTGGCCCTTTACACGCCTATGAAACGCCAATCGATGTGGGCGCTTTTTGTGGGCGCCGTTCCTGGCGCTATTCCTCCTATGATGGGATGGACCTTGGTGCGCAATCAAGTAGAAATCACGGCTTGGATTTTGTTTGGAATTTTATTTCTCTGGCAACTTCCTCATTTTATTTCCATAGCTATGTATCGCCAGGAAGAATATGAAAATGCCGGACTCAAAACCCTTCCAGGAACTATGGGTTGGCACAATGCTAGTCAGCAGCTTCTCCTTTATACCTGCTTGCTAATCTTCGTGAGTTTTTTACCTTCTTTTTTTAATTTAGCCGGAACTTTATATTTTATTTCAGCGGCGGCTTTAGGTTTCTTTTTCCTGGCGCTCTGCGCAAAGTCTATGAAAAAATTTCCACATCCAGCAAAATCAAGGCTCGTTTTCTTTGCGACCTTAGTCTATCTGCCTTTATTATTAGGCGTATGGGTTTTCGACAAACTCATCGGGAGTGCATCATAAAATGAAGAGGAAACACTTAATCGTTTATTGTTTGTTTTTTTGGGCAATATTTATTGTTCATTTGAATGCAAAGGATGGAGAAGAATTACTTCATAAACAACATCCTGAGGCAGATGTATTACAAGTGCATACATTGGGACGAGATTCCGATCCCAATTTGAGTTTTTGGCAGCGTTACGCTCCCCCCGAAAATATTTCTACTACGGGATCCCATTTTGATGATGTTTTTAGATATGTGTCATGGGGCGCTTTTATTAGTTTTGTAATTTTGTGTATTCTCGTTTTGGTATTCTCTATTAAATATCGTGAGAGACCAGGCCATAAAGCATTTTACACAATTGGTAAGAATGAAAAGAAGGTCACGATGGTGGTCGATATTCTTTTCTTCATACTCATGGATTGTTATTTAATTTATTTCTCAGTTCTCGATACAAAGAGATATTTAATGACCGTTCCTCAAGGTCCAGATGTGGTTAAAATTGAAGTCATGCCCCAACAATGGGTTTGGAATTTTCGATACGCTGGACCCGATCAGGAGTTTAACACTGCTGACGATATTGTGACTGTAAATGAAATGAGAATTCCTAAGGGACGTCCTATCTATTTACAAATTAAATCTAAAGATGTGATTCACGGATTCATGGTTCCCAATGTGCGTCGACAAGTAGATGCTATTCCTGGAAGTGTGACTAAATTGTGGTTTGATTCAACTCGTACAGGTGATTTTGAAATTGCTTGTATGCATTTGTGTGGAACTTCACATTATAAAATGAAGGGTTTTATGAAGGTCGTTGAAAACGACGATTACGAAGCATGGAGTAAAGAGATGTCTGAATGGTCAGCAGCAATGTATGATCCTAATGATTTAAGAACTCATTGGGGTTGGGCTTGGGGTGTATTATGAGCGAAGTTAAAAGTTATCAGGATTTATTTCACGAGCACGACGATCATCTCCATTCAGAGCCAAAATCGTTTATCTCGAAATACATTTTTTCATACGATCATAAAATGATCGCCAAACAGTTTTTTTGGTTTGGATTATTTTGGGCATTTATCGGTGCTTTTATGTCGATGCTCATTCGGTGGGCTTTGGCCTATCCTGGAGTGCCCTTTCCTGTAGTGGGGAACTTGCTTTTTCCTGATTCAGCAGGAGTTATTCCCCCCGATGTTTATACAACTTTATTCACGCTCCATGGCACCATTATGATTTTCTTTGCCATCACTCCTATATTGGTGGGTACTTTTGGAAACCTTTGTATACCTTTGATGATAGGCGCAAGAGATATGCTTTTCCCATGGCTCAACATGGCCTCTTTTTGGGTCACTTTTGCTGGCGGGGTCGTCATGTTTATCTCCCTCTTTGTTCCCATGGGTGGATCGGGAGTGGGTTGGACTTCTTATCCGACTTTGGCTCATTCTCAATGGTCACCAGGCTGGGGTCATTCACTTTGGCTTATTTCGATTTTCTTAATCGGTAACTCTTCAATTATGGGTGCTATCAACTATATAAGCACAGTCATTCGTTTGCGCGCTCCAGGTATGACATGGAGTCGATTGCCTTTAACGATTTGGGGTTTGTTTCTCACAGCGTTGCTCAACGCCTTATTCATTCCTGTGTTGGCAGCTGGCTTATTGTTGCTACTTTTGGATAGAACTTTTGGGACAACTTTTTATTTAGCAGCTTCAATTTCTGAAGTAGGTGCACAGGGCGATCCTATTTTGTATCAACATTTGTTTTGGATTTTCGGTCACCCCGAAGTTTACATCGTAATTTTGCCTGCTTGGGGAATGGTTTCCGACTTTTTATCTTTCTTTGCTAGAAAACCAGCTTTTGGTGCGAAATGGACGGCGGGATCTTTTGTCGCTATCACATTTTTATCTACCGTTGTGTATGGTCACCATATGTTTACGACTGGAATGTCACCTTTATTAACTGGCGCCTTCACTACAATGACTCTTTTAATTTCTATACCTTCAGGGATATTTTTCTTGAATTGGTTGGGAACTATTTGGAGAGGAAGCATTCGTTTAAACACAGTGATGCTTTTCTCATTAGGTTTAGTGATCACTTTCGGTGTGGGTGGTTTAACGGGATTGCATTTAGGTGCAGTTCCAACGAATTTACTTCTTCACAATACCTATTTTGTTGTCGGTCACTTTCATTTGACTATGGCTGTTGCGGCGCTTCTTGGAACATTGGCCGCCACATATTTTTGGTTTCCAAAAATGTTTGGTCGGATGATGGATGAGCGATTAGGAAAAATCCATTTTTGGACAACGTTTATTCCTATTCTATATATTTTCTGTGGAATGTTCGTAGTGGGTTATGCGGGAATGCATCGAAGAATTTACAATCCCTACGAATATAATTTTATTTCCCATCTGATCTATATGAATCGTTATATTTCCATCGCGGCATTTATTGCCTTTTTCTCACAATTAATTTTTGTATACAATTTGGTGAAATCAATAAAAAGTGGTGCTGTAGCAAGCGCCAATCCTTGGGAAGTGGGAACTTTGGAGTGGACAATTTCATCACCTCCGCCCTTCCATAACTTTGATAAAATTCCTGTAGTCCATAATGGCCCTCACGAATTTTCGCATCCTAAGTTGCAAGGAAGAGATTGGATTTCGCAAACTGAATATTTAGATGGAGTGAGCACTCCTGCATGAGTCAAGGCATGAGTGTTCCAGAAATAAAGCCCTATAAGCCTTTGAGCAATCAACAATTGCTGATGCTTTTAGTCTTGGCTTCTTTTGGAATGCTTTTTGGCACTTTGGTGCTCAGTTTAATTTTTGCAAGATTGAGAGCCCCCGTATGGCCTCCGATTGGTATCACACCGCTAGATTCAACATTACCTATAATTAGCACCTTAGCTATTTTAGTTTCTTCTGTTTTATTGCACAAAGCTTTAAGAAAATTCGAAAGCAATAAAAAAGAAGATTTTAAATATTTTTGGGGATTAGGGGTCTTGTCTGGAATATTGTTTTTAGTGTTACAGACTTGGTCTTTGGGGCATTGGTATTTGCAGGGTGTGAGAGTTTCTCAACATCTCTATGCTTCTGCAGTTTATGTTATGATTATTTTTCATGCGCTTCATCTTATTGTGGCGCTTAGTGGAATTGTTCATCAATTTTATAAAGCTCGTAGTGAAGAAACACTTCAAGCTTGGACCTGGGTCTGGCATTTTTTAGGGGTAGTGTGGGTTATAATGTGCCCATTGCTATTGTTTTAGGAGTAACGACATGAAGAAACACCTATTACTTATAACTTTTGTGTTGATGGCAGCCTGCACATCACAAAAATTTGATACACCTCAAAAATTGGGTGGAAAATGGGTTTCTTCTCAAACATTAAATCTTGGTCACGACACCTACATGAATTATTGTATGCAATGTCATGGTATTGCGGGTGATGGTAATGGTCCTGCAGCTCAGGGATCTCAACCTTTACCTAGAAATTTCCAATTGGGAATTTTCAAATTTGGAAGTGTAGCCACAGGTGAATTGCCTACGGATGAAGATCTCAAAAGAACCATTCGTTATGGCTTGCGCGGAACTCCGATGCTGCCCTGGGATATTTCTGAAAAGCGTTTAGATGCAGTCGTTCAATACTTAAAAACTTTTTCTCCTCGATGGAAAGAAGAAGCTCCCGGCACTCCTCAAGAAATGAGCAAAGATCCTTGGGGGCCAGCCTTAGCTTCCGAAGCTATTTCTCAAGGTCGAAAAATCTATCATGGTTTTGCACAATGTTTTCAATGTCACCCTTCATACGCATCACTTGAAGAAATTAATAAATATAGTCTTGAGCTCACTGGAAATCCTGTAAAAGAAGTGAGAGCCAACCCACACTTAGCAACACTTTTAGACTCCAGTCATAATGTGAAAATTATGCCTCCCGATTTTACAAAGTCATCTATTAAAACTAGTGGAAATATTGAAAGCACCTATTTAGTTTTAGGAACTGGTATTGGTGGAACCGCTATGCCTTCTTGGAAAGGATTATTGTCAGCAAAGGGTGATGCTGAAGAGTCTGAAAAAAATCAGTGGGCTTTGGCTTATTACATTAATAGTTTGAATCGTTTAAAATTTGATTTGGAAGCACGTAAACAATTTTTGGCAGATCTTAATGCTAAACGTTCGCAAGGGGCTCCTATCTTAGAACATAAAAATTCTACAAATTAGTAGTTGTATCTAAACAGCTCATTATTTGATGTTGCCCGTAAAAGCTTCTTCAGCGCGCTTTTCTTTTGTCGCGCTTAAAGCATTTTTTATTGTGCGCTAAGAAACGGGCCTGAGATTTTCACTTATAAGTTATGGCTTCCTTTAAAATCAGACACTAGAGCATCTTGGGGTGAACGAGGGGCAACGCCCCAAGTTTCAGGGGTCGCCCAAGCCGCTCTAGTGTCTGATTTTAAAGGAAGTATTGGATTGTCAGGCCCGTTTCTTAGCGCACAATAAAAATTAGTAGCTGACTTTGTCGGACTTTTTGAGCCAGACTTCGAAAGGTGACCAAGCCTCAGAACTTTCAATTTTTAAAAATGGAATTTTTCTATTTTCTGGGGCTAGTGGTAGTTCTTGATAAATAAAATCATCATCAAAGCCACCTTTGGCGGCATCCCATCGAGTGGCAGCAAAATAAACCATTTTAGGTCGTGCCCAATAGATGGCTCCTAAGCACATTGGGCAAGGTTCACAGCTTGTGTAAAGCAGGCAATCATCAAGTTGAAAACTTTTGAGTGATTCGCAGGCTTTTCGAATAGCTTGAACTTCTGCGTGCGCAGTGGGGTCAAAATTTGTTGTCACTTCATTTGTGGCTTGAGAAATGATTTTTCCATTTTGAACTATGAGAGCTGCAAAGGGGCCGCCTTGTCCACTTTGGGCGTTTTGAGTGGCTAACTCGAGAGTGATTCTTATATAGTCTTCGTGTTTCATCTTCTCGCCCTCAATTAATAACTAACTACGAATAAAAAACATTCTCAGAGCGATGACAATGAGAAAAACCGCAAAGCTTTTGCGAAGTAGAGTGGGGTCCATTTTAGTGGCTAAGGTGGCTCCAACTAAGGCACCAAAAAAAAGTCCTAAAGCTATGAGCAGGCCACCTTTAACGTGGGTGACATTCATAAATCCACTTTTATGATATTTCCATAACGCTAAAATTCCTACAGGCAAAAGTAGAGCCACTAAAGAAGTGGCATTGGCTTGTTGTTGTTGCATTCCTACAATGAATACAAGGGCCGGAACAATTATGGCGCCTCCGCCAATTCCAAAAAGGCCTGAGCAGACTCCTGCAACTAGACCGATGCATAAAAATATAAGTTGTCCCATCAAGGAGCAGCTCTTTGAATAATTTCAATCGCGGACATTGGCATCTTTTGAATGTTAATCACACCAGGGGGCATATTCAAGTCGGGTTCATCGGAAGCCATGTATACTTTTTTTAATCCTTTGTTAAGAGCGTATTGAGCAATTTCGGGACCAATGATTTGGCCGTAGATTTTGGCATCTAAGAATAAATAAGTTGTTTCAGGATTAGCGCAATCAATCCAAAATTTTAGTTCTTCTCCTCGGTCAGCTTGCGCCAGCTTTATATTTTTCTTTGCGAAGAATTGTCGCCAAAGTGTTGAGATCATCGGCGTGTCTTCCATTTGTATAACGTTGACGCCAAGTTCAGATAAAGTTTCGCCATAGGCATTTTGAATAGATTTTTTAACATCAGCGTTTTCAATTTCAGATTTTTCAAATGAGTCGATTAGGGCCGATAATTTTGTGCGAAAAATTCTACCCGCTTCATCACTTAAGACATCGCCAAATATTTTTAGATGTTCTGGGTGGCCGTGGGTGGCTTCAAGCAAATTTCGAACGGCCTCTTGAGAGGCGGCATCCGTTCTTTTCTCATGAATCGCCCAGAGCTTATCTCTAAATTCAATTTGAGTGAGGGCTTCGAAACAAAACTTATCTTGTTGGGGATCGGAAGCTTTCATTTGATTAGAAAAAAATATAATGAGTGAAGACAGCAATAATTGGCTTAAAAGTCGCATATATCGGTGAATTCTAGCACAAATTACGCCCCGCGTAGATGATTTTTTGCTTAGCTTGCTCACTTTAGCCCCTGCTGTAGAATTTTCTTATGAGATTTTTAAAATTCTATTTTTTCTTATTTTTTTCATTGGGTCTACAGGCCAATGAACTCATTTTAAACGCGCAGATCGCAAAAAGTTTAGGTTACATTAAAAAAGACAGCGCTAAACATCGAGATTTAAAAAGTAAAACTCAAAATCAATTACCCTGGGCAGCTCACTCTTTGAATTGGCCTGTGAGTTTTCAAAACCCCTTAGATCCTATTGGAAACGATATGGTCGAGTACCAACCCTATGATGGAGGGTATTTTCATGGGGGCTTGGATTTATTATCTCCATTTGGCAGTCACGTTAGGGCTCCTGTCGCGGGGCGAATAGAGGCCGGACACTATGCCTATACACCTCAATCGAATGGTTCATTAGAGAAAATGTGGAAGCCTTGGCCTCAAAGTGGAAATCCTACTTATTTTGAAGTCGCCATAATCACCGATGAAGGTTTTAGATTTGAGTTTCATCATGTAGATCGAAATACTCTTCCACCTGCCATTGTTGATAAACTTAACAAAGGTCGAAATTCACGTGTAGAGGTGGGTGAATTTTTAGGTGATGTGCTGGAGTGGGAAATTCGAGATTATCACCATATTCATTACAATATTATAGATCCCAATGGAGTGAGCAGAGTGAATCCTCAATACGTATCACCCGAGATCTCTGATTCAATAGCTCCTGAAGTGATAGCGATGGCGTATAAATCCAAAAAAAATAATATTTGGATGGAGTTTAATAATTTTCAAAGACTAACTGATGCTGAAGAAATTCAAGTTGTTTGCAAAGATCAAAAAATTCGAGATGGATTCGAGCATCCACCTGTGAGTAGTCAATTAGAGTTTCAAAATGGAAAGAAAACTGCTTGGAATTTTAAACGCCGTTTAGAAGATGAAAATTCCATGTGGCCTGAATTGTGGAACTTTTATGCTCGAAGTTTAAATTTGTTTTCTAAAAATTATGAAACTTGGGGCGATTATGGCCACGGTGAATTTATTGTGAGATTAAAAGTACCTGAAAAAGCTGAGGGAGCTTTTAAAATTAAACTTATCGACGATGCCTCCAATGAAACTTTGATTGAGGGAGAGAATTCCACTAATCTTTTTTAAATCCCGTGAAATTGACTCAACCCGATGCTGTAAAATTTATTAATCAGGTAGGCTTATGTTTAACTTTTCCTGATAATAATAAGCGAGATCCATTGTCATTATGGTTTGCACTACATCCCAGAACACCGATGAGATGGGAGTGGGATCAAAATGGTGATGATCGTGTGCCTGATCTCTGGGTTTTTAGAGAAGGACTTTCGCGGTCTTCTAAAGTCCTCTATGCCAAATGGTATCGAGGTCGAGCTACTTTTATTTCTAAAAAAATGGCTGTTGCATTAGTGGCGAGTCTTAATGATATGTGTCGACCTCATTTTGGATTGAGTCGCGATGCTCGAGAAATTTTAGAGTTGCTCGAGGAAAATTCACCTTTATCTACAAAGCAATTAAAAAAGTTGAGTTCCAAACAAGGAAAATTTTGGGAGTCGACATATCAAAAAGCACTCAAAGAATTGTGGGAGCGTTTGTTGATTGTGGGTTGGGGTGAAAAAGATGATGGAGCTTTTCCTTCGCTCAATATGGCGTCTACAAAATTATTTTTTGAAGAACTTTGGAAAAATGCCACATTAATGTCTGCTGATGAAGCTCATGAGTTTGTATTAGAACAATTAAAGAGTAGTCCAACAATGCTACGTTTTTATAAGCAACTTAAAATAAAACATTTAAAATTGAGAAAATAATAAAAAGGGCGAGTATCCAAATAAAAATGCCGGGTAAAGCTAGAGGATGGGTCCAAGCTAATTGACGGTAGTGTTTATCGCACCAAGAGCCCGTATAGGAAACGGCTCCTGGATGGGATCTTGTGTGTCCTGGCATTTTGCATTTTTCGCAGATTCCACAGTAGCCATCTGGAATTTTATATTTAATAAAATAGGAAGGGTCTTTTTCTCTGAGGGTTTCACAATAACAATCTCGATTGTTGCTGAGTGAACTATTGTTGGTATTTTTCATAATTCCAATCCTTTGGCTTAGTTTTTTCAATAAGTTTTGGGTTTTTCTTTAATTCTGCTTCCATTTTTTCATCAATTTTTTTCCAGAACAATTCTCTTTCTTCTCTTTTTTTCTTTTCCCTTTCCTGATGATCTTTAAGTAAAATCGGATACCAGATAGGTAAACTGCTGACTCCAGTAACAGCTCCTACGACCATTCCATCAACTAGGATGTCGGCACTAAATAAAGACGTTGCTAAACTTTTTCCATGAAACTCAATGGAGAAGACTTGTGATTTTGGGAATCTACTTTTTATTCCTAGATAAAGAGCAGCTAGTGACGGTAGTTGGCTAAATGGGAATGGAATATCTTGAATTCCGCTTTCTCGGAGTGCGCCGCAGGCGCCTGCGATACAAGTTCCGGCACCTGTGCCTCGCCTATCATTATTATTTAGTAAGTATTTCATGCGCTCTATTTCTTCGGGGCTAGCTTTGAGATTGAATTGAATATAGCTATCCTTAAGTGAGCGTCGTGCCAGTGTCTCGTGGACTTTTTGTTCACGGAATTTGGTATAGCTATGTAAGGAACCCCAAACTTGGCCATCGACTATAATTTTTGTGTGAGTGCAAGAGGTGTGGCCATCAGGATAACGTGGATACCACATCAAAGCTAAGCCATTTTTGGAAGACTTTAATTTCAATTCTTCGGGAATGGAGTTTGCAAATGCTTTAAGAAATTTATGAAGCTCAGGGTGGGATCGCTTGAATTTATCGGCATGATAAAAAGCGAAGGCTCTAGTGTTGGGAGAATTCTCACCAGAGAGTGCTTTGATTAAATCTTCTTGCTGTTGATTTTTCTTCATAAGAGGTAATTCTTTGCCCTTAAGAGCTGGGTGCATAACGGCTGCAGCAATTTCTTCTAATGAAATTCTACCTTTAAAAAGATTTGAAAGATAAAGAGATCTTTCAATTCCCATGACTCCATCAATGGGGATTTCACTTCTGCCAGCATCGTCTAGAAATTTTTGAAGTTGTTTTCGTACATCAGAAAAGAGGGGCTCACTAAACTCAAAATGTAATTTATTTCCAAGATCGTCCAAACTTTTTAAACAGTCGCTGGGGCCAGGAACATCTTCCGCTTGCGAATTGAAGGTAAAGCTGAAGGTGAGTGAAGTAGTAAAAGCTATAACTGAAGTTAAGGATAAAACTGAAGCTGAAGTTAGAGCTAAAGTTAATGCTGAAGTTAATAAGGTTTTGGGAATTAAAATTCTAACTAATAGAATAAATAACAACTTTAACTTACCCATTGCTGTCTTAATTATCGGGTATTTTTAAGCTCTTATTCGTTAAATCTTAGTTAAGGCACTACAATTGTGCGACGTTAAGAGTGGTTTCTAAATAAGGTATAAGTGATATTGTTTAATAATTTTATGGGTTTATATTGGTAGTTTTTAGCGAATTATCTCGTGGGTGCCCTTGTCGGCATTTATACTCTGTATTTCCCACTCTTAACGTCGCACAGTCTAATTTGAGTGCAAGAGGCGGGATTTTAGGGCTTCGGCTTCTTTGGAGAGTTCGGCTTCTTTAGTGGATGAATCCTTCAGAAATTTACGACTTTCAATGAGCTTAGTTTCGATGTCTTGTAGCTCAGAATTGACCTTTGATAGTTCATCGCTAAGTTCTTTGAGCTCAGGACTTTCTTTAGATTCGCCTTTAACTTGAGGTGCAGACTTTGTCTTTTTAATTCCTGCGGCTGTTTTTTTAGAGGATGCTTTTGTTTTAATAGGAGTTTCTTGTCCCCAACTATTATCATCTAAAAATGTTTTCAAGTAACTTATGTCGTCAGTGCTTACATTCGAATTTAGAAAAAATTTACTTTGTAAATTGTCAAAGAGATAAAATTTGTCTGTAGAGGTGAAAGTATAAAAACGAGCGAGAGCTCGAATCCATAAAATCCACGAACCTGCCCATGAACGAGCATCTGCCCCTTTTTCTAAAACGATGTATGGAAAAAGATATTCAATAGTTTTTACAAAGTCTCGAGGGGTAGAGCGCTCAAGGTTTGTATGAAAAATCGCTTTTAAATCCGAAAAAGCCTCTGGGTTATCAGCGCTAAATCTTGCTCCTTTACTTCGTATGTATTGAGAAATGGCTCTAAGAAGAGGGTTTTGACCTTGTCCTCGAAATACTTCGATTTCATTTTGCAAAAGAGTTCTTGATTTAACGAGTTCCTTTTTTCGATCTTCTAATTTTTCAATTTGATTAGAGTGTAATGCCACTTGGTCGGAATGCTCTTTAACTTTGGCTAGAGCTTCGGTCACGGGCTTTTGAATGGCTTCAAGTTCTTGAATGTGTTTTTCGAGAAGTATTTTGGATTCGCTTTTTAATTTTTCAAAATATTTTTCTTTAATAATTTTTAGCGACTTAAGATTTAAGAAATAAATATTTCGGTGAAGATAGAACTCAAGAAAATATAAATGAGGATGTCCTAGGATGTTGTCACCTGAAGTGTCTCTGTCGTAGCCGTCTCTGTATAGGTTAGGAGCTTTGAATTTTTCAGTATTGAGTAAATCGATGGTTGAGCTAAAGGCACGTTCTTCTTTGGATAAGGGTTTTAAAAGTAATGAGGCGGGAGCTCCGTAAAAAGTGAATGTAGTTTTCCCATAGGGAGTGAACCATCTAAAAAATGATTTGAAGTCTTTTAGTATAGTCTCTGCTGAGTATTGAAAAACAAAAGTCATGGCGAGTTGAAGGCGGTAGAGACCAGGATCGCTGCTAGCATAAGTGTGCCAATATTTTAAAAGCGATAAGAAAGACTCATGATCGAGCCCAAAAAGTTTTGCAACTTCAATAGGATTATATGTTCCTCTTGTAGAATCGAATCTCTCTAGAACACACATTATTCTAAATAGAATTTCTTCGGTAATTTCTTTTTTTTCATTTTCAGAAAGTAAATAAAATCGAGATACGTAATCGGCGGATTGCTTATAGTCGTATATGCTTCGTTTTCGTAGGCTCAGGTATAGAAAGTGGGATATGAGTTTTGATTTAAAAAATAAGCTTTCATAAATTAAACTATGAATTTCTTTTGAGAGTTGTTCAACTGAGTCGGGTTTAATTTTATGAAGAGTTAAAATTCGTTCAATATTGAGCTGGCCTCTTTCATTTTTTATCGAATCAGTATTTTGTCTTTCTGGAAGTTTTTGAACGACCAAGAGCATCTCCTGGCACGCGCTATTGGGATCGATAAGTGCGAGGGCGAGGGGTGTGTTCGTAGGTGGCTGAGAATCGTTGTTAGGATCCTCAGCTGTACTAAAATTAATGGACAGCAAAAAATAAAGACCAAGAATAAACTTGGCTAGATTTTTTGCAGAAATGGACATAGGGCAAAGCACTAAATCGCATTGCGCAAGAAGTCAAAGCTAATGAGCTATGTGTTAGTAGCGATGAACTGGCTTTCCGTTGCCAGAACGGTCTTGGCGACCCTTAAAACCACCGCCGCCACCACCGCGACGACCACGGAATTTACCGCCACCACCGAAGCTACGGCTTGGTTTTCTATAGCCTTTTTCTTGTGGAAGATCTTCGCCTGTAGTGAGCTTTTTAATGGCTCTCCAAAGTTGTCTTTCATCGGGAGCCACTAAAGAAAGAGCTTCACCTTTACGGCCAGCGCGACCCGTTCTACCAATACGGTGAACATAGTCTTCGGCCATTAAGGGAAGATCAAAGTTGATAACGTGGGCCACGTGAGGAACGTCGATTCCGCGAGCTGCGAGATCAGTGGCTACTAATACGCGAGAGTGTCCATCGCGAAAACGTTGAAGAGTGCGATTTCGTTGGCCTTGAGATAAACCGCCGTGAAGGCTGTCAGCGACAACACCGTGAATGCTGAGGTGACGAGCCAACCTGTCGCTTCTGATTTTTGTACGAGTGAAAATAAGAACAGTTCCCTGTCTTTGAATAATGATATCCATTATTTTCTTTGGCTTTTCGTCTTGGGTCATTTCCAAAACTTGCTCATCAATTTGTGGCTTAGTTTCTTCTGTGCGCTCGATTTCAACAGACACGGGTTTGTTGAGAAAGTGAGAGCTTAATTGAAGAATTTTTGCAGGCATAGTGGCCGACAAAAGTAGCGACTGACGTTTAGCTGGTAAGAAGCGCAATACGCGCTCAAGTTGTGGAGCAAATCCCATATCGAGCATTCGATCGGCTTCATCGACAACGAGAAATGAAGTTTTTTGTAAAAGTTTTCCAAAACGATTCAAGTGATCGTTGAGGCGACCAGGAGTCGCTACAATCACGCGAGGATTGCGAGAGAGTTTTTGAATTTGTTGGCCCATACGTGCACCGCCAACGACTTTTGCGATACGGATTTGCGGAGCGCGCTCAAGAAGAGCTGTGCAAACATCGCTCACCTGACCCGCTAGTTCGCGAGTAGGGACAAGCACTAAAAGATTAGCGTCGGGTTGATTGATGAGTTGAGAGAGAAAGGGAAGAAGATAAGAAGCCGTTTTACCGCTTCCTGTTTGGGCTGAACCCAAAATATCTTTTCCTTCCATAGCGAGGGGAATCAACTTTTGTTGAATGGGAGTGGGTGATGTGAATCCCATCTTGTCGAGTGCTTGATTTATGCAAACGGGAAAAGAATACGATTCAAATGAAATGGGTTTTTCAGACATTAGGCCTCCTAAGGCTATAAAGCGACTTAGGAGTTAATGTGGCAGCTAACAGCAAATTCTACAGCGCCCTAAACTCTAAAGAAGCTAAGTTTCGAAAGGAACTAATACAGTATATCAGCATTGTCGAGTTTATATCGCCAAGGGCTTGGCAATGTTTACTCATCTAAACTGAGTTGCTAGTAGATAGAGTGATGAATTCAATGGGATATTGTGTTTTGTCTCTTGTTCTAGGAGCCCTTACAGTTCTTCAAGCTACGATCAACGGCAAGGCTGGCGGCAGTTTGGGGATGGGTGGGGCGCTCATTATCAACACCTCTGTATTAATAATGAGTGTCATTGCAGCTCTCTTGTTGAAAATAATGCCAGTGCAATTATCTTATTCGCAGTTTCGTTGGTGGTATTTGTGGCCTGGCTTTTTAGGTTTTATTGTTCTTCTTTATCTACCAATATCGATTGATAAAATTGGAGCCCTAGTTAGTTTTTTGTGGTGTTTGGCAGGTCAATTGCTCTTGGGTTTATTGTGGGATTTTTATGTGAGTGGAGTCAGTATGAGTTGGACTCGAGTATTGGGTGTGGGAATTTCAATATTTGGAGCTTGCTTGGCCGCTAAGAAATGAAGCACGAGATTTTAAATTCATCGCTTGATTTCGAGAATACTAATTCAGATTCAAAAATTATTCTTCAATATACATTTCTTCTAAGCATTACTGAAGTGGGTTTGGGAGCCTTGATTCATGGTCTTCATATACCCTTGGGTGGACATTTTTTATCTCTCAATGAAGGCTATTTGTTGTGTAAAGCTCTTCGGGAAAGAGCTCAAATTAAAATGCTTTCTCGAAAAGAGGCTTTTAAACAATCTTGCTCTATATCAATAGTAGGTGCTTTGTTGAAATCATTTTCACCCGCGGGAAAAAAACTGACACCGATGTTGGCCATAAGTGTTCAGGGGCTTTTATTTTCGATAGGAGTTTATTTTTTTGGAGTTTCGCTATTGGGGCTAATCTTAGGGATGCTATTGCTTTCTCTTTGGGCTTTTATTCAACCGTTGTTATTTGCTTGGCTTATTTTTGGAAAAACTTTCTTTGAAGGATTGCTATCTATTTGGACACATTTTTCTGAATCCGTTGGGATAAATTCAATGAGCGGATTTTATTTGCTTGGAATTTTTGTAGCCTTGAAGTTGATCTCTGCAATTTTAGTCGCGATTTTAGTCTGGCGGGGACAATTAACGAAGCTTGATGGCATGAGCGAAAGAATCTCTCGATTGGGAGAGCTTGTATTGCTTAAGAAAGAGGCTTCAGTAAAAAAAGAGCAATCTCCATTTTATGGAGCCTTAAAAGACATTCTTTCACCTTTGTTTATAATGGGACTTTTATTCTCTGTATTTTTAGCAATTTATTCTCAATCAACTTTAGTGCCTATGATTTGGATGGCTTTGAGGCCCGTGGCTTTTGGTTTTTTAATGTTTTACTTTTTAAGAGCATTCAATACTGAAAAATTAAGAAACAGTGTTCTTATGAAATTCCCTAAATTTGGATTTATTCTAAATGGGGTGCTTTCCAAGATCTCTTTAATCCAAAAAATTGATCGCGGGCCTGAAGCAACTGAGCGCTAATACTAATCGCAATTTCTGCTGGTTCATTGCCACCAATGGCTAATCCCATGGGGCATTTGAGTTTTTCGATTCGATCTGCAGGAATGTCCAGTGCTTTTAGTTCGTTTCTAATTTTAATGGATTTAACTTCGCTACCAATCACTCCAATGTAGGGAGGCGAAAAGGAATTTAAAATGGTTTTGAGCACCGGAAGATCAGTTGTGTGACCTTGGGTCATAACTACGCAAAAAGCATTGCGATCAATATCGCCTGTGTGTGAAGTGTATTCTGAGGAGTGAAATATTTTTAAATTTTTATGGGGAGAGAATTTGTTTAACCATTCTAAACGAGTGTCGAAACAGGAAACTTCGCAATTCAGTTTCAAAAGAAGAGGAATAAGCTCTTGTGCAATATGACCGGCTCCAAAAACGGCTATTTTCCAAAGATGAGGATGGTAAGTTTCGAAAATAAATTCTACTTCTCCTCCGCAGCTCATTCCTACATCTCTTTGAAGGTTCCAAGAGTGTTTTATGGTTTGAGATTTTTTTTGAGTGAGTAACTCTTGTGCCACAACGATGGCCTTGGCTTCAACTTTTCCGCCGCCTACGGTCCCATGGATTAAGCCAGAATGTGTTACGAGGGCTTTGGCGCCCACTTCTTGAGGAGCATGTCCGCGAGTGTCAATAAGAGTGATGATCACAAAAGATTGGGAAGAATTTTGAAGTTCAATGATTTTTTCAAATAGATTCGGAAAACTCATTTGGGAAAGCCTTTCGCAATATCACCTCTGGTGTAGCAGGCACAGAAAGGGAAGGAAATACTTTTTCCTGATTCGAAAATGAGGGTAAAGTTTTTAAAGCATCTTGAATGGCGGTCCAAACAGAAGTCGCTAACATAAGGGGGGGTTCGCCGACGGCTTTAGTTCCTCTTAGATTGCTTTTGTTATTGAGGTTTTCCAAAAGATCTATATTAAAACTTCTGGGAATATCGTGAATGCTTGGAATTTTATAAGTGCTAGGACCCACTGAAAGTAATCGTCCTTCCTTAGAATAGAAAAGATTTTCGATAGTCATCCAGCCCAGCCCCTGTACAAAGGCCCCGCTAATTTGACCTAAATCTAGACTTTTATTTAGAGGGCGGCCCAAATCCATCAATATATCACTGCGCAACGTTTTAACTTCTCCTGTGTTTAAGCATACAGAAACTTCAGAGCAAGCCACTCCTTGAGTAAAATAAAGAAAAGCATCGCCCTTTCCGGAGACTTTATTGAAACTCAAGTTCGGTATGCGATAGTGAGCATACTCGCATAGAGAGACTCGACTGAGATAGGCTTCATTGCAGAGTTCAGAAAATTGAATTTTTTTGAAGGAATCTTTTTTATAAATGACCCAATCATTTTCAAAAATAAGATCATCAAACTTTAAAGATTCTTGAGTGCTGGCATTTTCGAAGTTTTGATTAACTTCAATTTCTTTTTCAGTGGCTAACACTGAAGTGCGACTAGGCCAAAGTGAGGGGTCTTTGTTTAAAAGCTGTCTAGCCACTTGGGCGAGTCTGTTTTTGATTTTTTGACATGCAAGCACAGCTGCCGATCCGTTAATGTCGGTGCCGCTGGAGGCCGCGGTGGGAGAGGTGTTGGCATTTTTTTCGGTAGAAGTTGGCATCACACGAACCTTGTCGATAGAGATCCCTAATTCTTCAGCGACAAGTGTTGCAATGCGCGTATAAACACCTTGGCCCATTTCCGTAGCTCCCGTAGACACTTGTACGCTTCCGTCTCGGTATAAATTGATTAGGGCATTTCCCTGATTTAAAAATTTCGTAGTAAAAGAAATCCCAAATTTCACAGCAGTTATTGATAGACCTCTAAGAGGTTGATTTAATTTTTGGCTTATAATTTTCTTGTTGTAGGCATCAATTTCTAGACGACGTTTTCTGTAATTGGCTTTGCTTTCAATTTCTGAAAAAAGTTTGGGTAAAAGATTGTTTTCAACTTTTTGACCATAATGAGTGGTGTCGGCACCTGCTTGGTAAGAATTCAATTTTCTGATGTCGAGTGGATCTTTATTGAGTTTAAATGCAATTTCTTCAATAATTCTTTCAATGGTGAGAATTCCTTTGGGGCCACCAAATCCTCTGAAGGCTGTATGTGGGTGAAAGTGCGTGCGGCAAACCTGACCTTTGACTCGCAGGTTTGGAATAAAATAAGCATTGTCGATATGGAGCATGGCTCGTTCCATGATCGAAGTAGAGAGATCGGCGTAGGCTCCTCCATTGGAAAAAAGTTTTGCATCTAAAGCGCTAATTTTTCCATCATCATTGAAGGCTACTTTGTAAAAATTGTGAAATGGATTTCGTTTGCCTGTGATGATCATGTCATCGTCTTTTTCGAGAATGAGGCGAGCAGGCCGCTTTGTTTTTTGAGTCACTAAGGCCGCGTAAGCGGCTATAGGAGAGGATTGGGATTCTTTTCCACCAAAGGCACCCCCCATACGTTTGACTACACAAATGACATCTTTGCTCGGTATCCCTAGTCCGTGTGAAACGACATGTTGAACTTCTGTAGGATGTTGGCTGGATGAGTGAACTTCAATTTGACCGTTGTCATGGGGGTAGCTAATGGCCGCTTGGCTTTCTAAATAAAAATGTTCGGCTCCATGAATTTCAATATTGTTTTCTAGAATATGTGTCGACTTTCGAAAAGCATCTTCAACGCTTCCCGTTTCAATGAGTCTTTCGCCAGCTATAAATGATTTTGTTTTAATGGCATCTGATATAGAGAGTATTGCGGGGAGATCTTCAAAATTGACTTTGATTTTTTTGATAGCTTTCTTGATGGCTTCCTTATTATGGGCTGCGAGAATAAAAATAACTTCACCTACATAATTCACTTCTTTGTCGGCTAGAAGGGGTTGGTCTTGGAATATTGTTCCCCATAAATTGTGATGAAAATCTTTAGCGCTAAAAATATCGACTATTCCAGGAACTTTAAGAGCCTCTGATAAATCATAATTTTTAATTTTGGCGTGAGCTTTAGGGGAATAAAAAAGTCCAACATCAAGTTCCCCTTGAAGTCTCGGACGATCATCTATGAATTCACTTTTACCTCTCACATGAGAGAGGGCAGAATCATGGTGTGAGTTCTGGCTCATTTTAGGGATCTCCCTCAATAGATTCGTTTAAAAAATTTTCTAACAATTTGCGGCCTACAAAAAGTCTGTATTCCTTGGAGCCCCTTAAATCGCTAATAGGATTAATCTCTTTGTTGAGAGTTTCGAGTGCACTTTTGATTTCAATTGAATCGAGTTTTTTTCCTTTGAGTTGAGTTTCTGTTTTAAATAATCGTAGAGGGTAGGGCGCGACTCCGCCCATGGCGAATCTTAAGTCTTCAATAATGCCTTTTTGAGAGAGCTTCATCCAAAAACCACCATTGACGCATGAGATGTCGAGGTCGCGACGTTGCGACACTTTTTTAAATGAAAGTTTTTCTTTGGCTTTGGGTAAATCAAAAGTTATCGAAACTATCACGTCACCAGGAATCAATTGAGTTTTTTTGTAGGCTAAATAAAAATCTTTAAGGGGAATGCTTATCGTCTTTTTAGTTTTAGTTCGAAGAATTTTTAGTTGAGCGTTTAGAGCCAATAAAAAAGCCGGAGTGTCAGCAATAGGAGATGCGTTTGCAATGTTTCCGGCTAGAGTGGCCATGTTTTTTATTTGTGGTGACGCAAATATATTTAAAAAGTTTTTTACTGTCTCAGCGTTTTTGGGAAGCGATCTGCGTAATTCTGACAGCGAAACTTTGGCGCCCACCTCTATGCTTTGTGCAGTCTTCTTAATTTTATGAAGCTCAGGGATCGCATGAAGTGAAATAAAAATGAGAGGCTCTGATTTCCCTTTGTTAATTTGAACACCTAAATCGGTTCCCGCAGAAAGAAGGGTAGATTTAGGATGTTTTCGACGAAAAATTGTGAGTTCTTTAAAATTTTTAGGAATAAAAAATATTTTATTATTATCTTCAATGAACTTAGACTTTTGAGTTTGTTTTTTTAATTCAAGAATTTTGGCCTTTTTTAAATATCTTGATTTGAGACTTTCACCTTTTTGATTCAAGCAAAGCTTGGCGGCTTCAAGTATCGGATCGTATCCTGTGCATCGACAAAGATTTCCAGTGAGTTGCTTCTTAATATCCTGTTTATTTAGTTGTTTGTGCTTTTCTTGCATTCCAGCTATGGCCATCGCAAAGCCTGGGGTGCAAAATCCACATTGGCTAGCGTCAGAGCTGATCATTGAGCTTTGAGCAGGATGGCATTGTGACTTTTCTTCAAGCCCTTCGATGCTGATAATATGAGCTCCGTCTAATTGACCTACGAGGCAAATGCAGGAATTAATAGCCTCAAAGCTCAAATTTTTTGAATCGGGACTCTGAGCTTTTAAAACTGTGCAAGCACCGCAATCTCCTTCCGCGCACACAATTTTGGTGCCTGTCATTTGAAGTTGGTATCGGAGATAATCTGCTAAAGTTGAAAAAACAGCTTGGCCTTGGACTTTTTGAAGTCTGCCATTGAGCATAAATGTCACGAAATCGCGCTGCTTAGCAATATCGCTCCGTTTAGCAATATCGCTCCGCTCTGTATTCATGACCCTAATATACGGCAGAAGCATTTTTTTTTAAACATGACTGGGGTCATGGTCTTTATTTTCTAGAAGCGCGAGACTTAGGAACATGGGAAATTCAGCAAATTTATCTATCGGTATTGAGCCCGGGGCCACTTTGGCTAGGGCTTATTTGTTGATGGAAAAATTTAGAAAAAACCAATTGCCGGTTTTATCTGACGATAAAATAGTAGGCGTGGTTACGCAGCGAGATATTGAGTCACTTATTAATGCTTATTCTAGTCGTTCGGGTATCAGTCAGGCTGCATTAAAAGTAGGAAATTATATGCAAGGGCCAGTGCACCCAGTAGAAGTGGGTTGCGAACTTTCTACAATTGTTAGGTTGATGTTGGATGAGCGGGTGGGTGTGATTGCGGTCATGCAAGATGAGGCTATGATTGGTGTATTAACTCGAGATGACTTATTGGAGTTACTTTCAGAAATACTGATTCAAAATAAGATTACACTAATGGAATCCTTGAAAATTTTGGAGTCTAAAGCCCTTAAAATCGATTTAAACTTAAAAAATCAGTAATTGGGCTCTGAGCCAAATTAAGATTCGTTGCAGATTGCGAATTGAAGTTCTATAATATTTCCCAACAAGATGTTGAATATTCCAAACCGTTCAAAAGATTGTTCTAAATGTGAGAGTCGCAAGGAAAACGTATTTTGCGATTTGCCTGAAGCTGCATTAGAGATCCTTAGCAAAAATAAAGTGGTCAATTCTTTTAAGCGTGGACAATTTATTTTCTACGCAGGAAATTACCCCAGTGGACTTTATTGCATAAATTCCGGTGTTGTTAAGCTTGAGAGTGAAGGCCCTTCTGGGAATGGACACATACTAAGAGTGGTGCAGTCAGGTGGAGTTTTGGGTTATCGTTCACTTTTTGCCGAAGAACCCTATGAGGCCTCTGCCGTGGTTCAAGAGAATGCCACGGTTTGTTTGATCCCTAAATCATCAATAGTGGAATTGATACAAAAGTTTCCTGATTTAGGTTTAAAATTTTTGAGTTATATATCTAAAGAATTAAGAAGTGCCGAGCAAAGGCTTTGCGGTCAAACAGATAAAAATGCCTCTGAGAGAATTGCTGAAGCTCTATTATTTTTAAAAGATAAGTTTGCTGATCAAACTTGGACTCGTAAGGATATTGCTGAGTGGGCAGGCACAACGCCTGAAACTGTTATGCGAAGTCTTGCCGATTTTGAAGATGAAGGTGTCATAGAGCAAACTGGGCGCAAAATTGAAATTAAAAATCGCGCTAAACTTATCGATTTAGCCAATCTCAGTCTTTAATTGACAATTCGCTTCTGACTTTCCATTCGTAAAAAATAACTGGGTAAATTAAAAGTTCAAGAATAAAGCTTGTGGCGAGTCCACCAATCATGGGGGCCGCTATACGTTTCATAACATCGGCACCAGCGCCCGATGACCACATGATGGGCACGAGTCCCATGAACAAAGCCATCACGGTCATCATTTTAGGTCGAACCCGATGAACGGCGCCTTCGATGATGGCGTCTTTTAAATCTTGAATGCTCTTCATGCGGCCTTCTTTTTGCCTGTGATCATAAGCTAAATCCAAATAGAGCAACATAAACACGCCTGTTTCGGCATCTAGTCCCATGAGTGCAATCATTCCCACCCAAGCGGCAATGGATGTGTTGTAGCCTAATATCCACATAAACCAAATGGCACCAATTAAAGAGAAGGGCACGGCCAACATAACAATCCCAGTTTTAATCCATGATTTGGTGTTAAAAAATAAAAGAAAGGCAATCAGGAGTAATGTGATGGGGATAACTACTTTGAGTCTTTCTTTGACTCGAATCATATTTTCAAATTGTCCACTCCAAGAAATGGTGTATCCGCTTGGAATTTTTAATTTAGATTCGAGTTCTTTTTTTCCATGGCTTACAAAGCTTCCAATATCAGTTTTGTTCAAATCCACATCCACAAACACATAAGCTACGGGCATAGCGTTTTCGTTGCGGATCATGCCGGGAGCTTCCTTAATGGAGATATTGGCAATCTCTCTTAATTGAATCAGGGCTCCAGAAGAGTTTTTAAGAGGAATTTTTTTGATGCTATCGATATCGTTGCGTGAACTTTGATTGAGTCTAACTTGAATGGGAAATCTTTCGCGGGAATTTAAACTTGTAGACACATTTTCCCCGCCGATCATCATCATGGCTTGATCTTGGGCTTCTTTAAGGCTCATACCAAATGAAGCCAGAGCTTGTCTGTTAAAGTCGACGTCTAGAAAAAATCCGCTGGCCGCTCTTTCGGCTACAACACTTCGAGTGCCTTTGAGAGGTTTTATGATTCCTTCGATATCAGTAGCAATGCCCTCAATCACTTTTAAATCGGGACCAAAGACTTTCACCCCAACTGTGCTTCTGATTCCTGTTGAAAGCATGTCTATGCGATTCTTGATGGGCATAGTCCAAATATTAGGCATACCTGGAAATTTTAATTTTTCATTCATAGCACTCACGAGTTGTTCTTCGCTGCGCTGATCGGGCCAGAAAAATCTAAAAGGTGCTTTTAGGAAATTTGGAAGCCAATTGGAATACCATCGTTCAATTCTTGGCCAATCTTTTTTTGGCTTTAATAATATAGTTGTTTCTACCATCGAAAGAGGGGCCGTATCGGTCGGAGTTTCTGCGCGACCAGCTTTTCCGAATACTCTTTCGACTTCTCCAAAGCTTTTAATAATTTGATCTTGTTTTTGGAGTACTTCCATAGCTTGTGGAGCTGACATTCCTGGAAGAGCTGTGGGCATATAAAGCAAACTGCCCTCGTGAAGCACCGGCATGAATTCAGAGCACAGCATGAAGTAGGCGGGTATAGTGC
>JAGNHS010000086.1 GCA_018001635.1 Pseudomonadota bacterium
GAGCTTTTGTAGTCTATGAACCCAAAAAACGAATCGTGATGGCCGCTCCCTATAGAGATCGAGTCGTACACACAGCTATACATAGAGTTCTTTTTCCAATTATTGACCCAACAATGGGAGTCCGAACTTATGCCTGCCGATACGGAATGGGTAATCACCATGCAGTAAAAAGGCTTCGAGAGCAACTGACCTTAATGGGGAAAAACCGTTATTGTGTAAAACTGGACGTAAAGAAATATTTTGAATCCATTTCGCATGAAGTGCTTGAAAAACGCTTTTTGGATTTATTACCAGACTCAAGTGTAAATATCCTTCTAAAAAGTTTAATAGCTTCACATGAGGGATATAAAAAATTACGAAGTGGAATACCTATTGGAAATTTAACGTCTCAATTATTTGCTAATTTTTATCTTTCATCGCTTGATAAAATGGCCAGTGACTTATTGAATATCGGTTTTTTTGAAGATCATAAAGAGGCTCATGCTCACTACATTCGCTACATGGATGATATGGTTGTTTTAGCAACAGACAAAGAACATGCCCTTAGCACTGCCAAGCGGTTAGTAAAACATGCTCAAGATTTTTTAAGGCTTGATATTCCTCCAGAGAAAACAATGGTTCTTGGGAGTGACCCCATTCCTTTTTTAGGTTTTGTTTTAGATGAAAAAGGTCATAGACCACTTAGAAGAAATGAGAGAAAATTTGCTAAAAAAATAAAACGTGCGACAAAAAATGGAGCAAGCCTTTCGCTAAAGGCCCAGATGGTTCAATCTTTTGAAGCATGGAAAGTATTAGGAGAAATGAAATAAAAAGGTATAGGGTCGAATCGCCGCCTTCCGGCGGCGCTGCGCTTCGCGGTGGTAATTGGAACAATGGATCGTTAGCGGGTCCGTTCGCTCTCAATTTGAACAATGATGCCTCGAACTCGAACACGAACATTGGCTTTCGCTGCGTGTGGGTTGGCGTTGGCAATCTTGGGAGACAACACAGGCGATGGAAGTCAAAGACCAAGGTTTTTGGCCGCTTTCTTCGAGGTTTTATTACTTTGATGCCCCAAGACACTTCCGACCTTATTCCTAGGCCAACCAAGGGAAAGATTTATCTTCCCTTGGAGTCTGAAATGTTTTTTGTTAGACTTTAAAAGTATGAAAAGACTTATTCCAAAATTAATGATCGTCTCATGTGCTACAGTTCAAGCTTTTGCTTTAGATACTTACATTGTCAAGTATGGTGATACCTTATCAAATATAGTTAGACAGCATTACCCACAAGACCGACTTTATGGTGCCAATGGGAAATTAGATGAAGTCTTAAAGAAAAATCCCCATATTAAAAATAGTGATAGAATTTACCCGAATCAAAAAGTTTATTTTGCAATTAAAGTAAATGAATCAATTTCTTCTCTTCCTGACGAGAAGAAATCTCTTTCTCATTCTGAAAGTGAAGTGTCTATTGAGAGTCAAAATGAACCTTTAGCAGAACCAAAAAGAAAAATCAGTGGTGCTCTTGGTTTGGATGAGTGGAATCTTTCAATTCTTTATGGGGCCAAATATCTTTCTCTTTCTCAAAGTGGAAACCTAGGGAAGGCCAATGTTGGAGCACTCTTTTTAAATGATATTAAATTGAACTCTGAGTTTGTTTTTGAAGATTGGTCCGTGGGATTTCAAGTTGACACTTATAAGTTTAAATATGAGTCCTTAACCAAGGGCGATTCAAAACAAATGTCTTCATTAAATCTTTATGGGTCTTATAGATGGATCATAGCAGGACTTAGCTTTGAAGAGACCCCGTTATTTAGAAATAATGGCGGTAGCATAGAGATGACAAAGAATACTTTAATGTATCTCTCAGTAGGGGCCAAAAAAGATATTGAACTTCCCACAAAAAAGCCTACGGTCTTAAAGCTGAAAGGCTGGGTTGGTTATCCCATTTCAAGTTCAGGCGATAAAGCCGAAGTTAAACTATCATCTGTTTCAGGCTTTGCTCTTAATGGACTGGCAGAACTTAACCGTCAGATTTTTGCGAAAGAAGACTACTCCCTTCATGCAACTTGGGTGACAAGTGTTGGCTATAAAGATCTCAATCAAAATGTCGAGTGGGACGTTTCTAAGGGGAAGAGTGAATCAAGAATTCTTGATGCTTCAACTGCTCTAGGAATGCTTTTTAAGTTTTAAAGATTTTTCACAAGATCACTGATGGATACATCGAGTGATTCGGCGATTTTATTCAGGGTGATGAAGGTCAGACTAAGCTGACCAGCTTCAATCTTCTGCCAATGCTGTCTTGACTTAATGAGCAAGTCTTCTCCTGTCACATCATAAACGGATAGCTTCTTCTTATTCCGTATTTCTCTAATACGATTTCCTAACTCTTTTAGCAGTTTCTTATCTTTTGCAGATATTAGCGAAGTTCCTTTTGTTAGTCCCATTTGTCCTCAAATCAATATGCGTATGATCTTATGCGATTGATTTTCTCGTCTTTTTGGGTTTTAGTGTGCGTAAGAACTTATGCATTGTTTGGAACAAACGACTTTGAAAGCCTTGATCTTCAAAAATACCAACTCAATTACATAGGCCATAAAGATCATCACGAGGAGAATTATGAAAACTATATTGGTAATCGAGGACAATATAGATGCTCTTGAGCTACTGGCCAGTTGGATTAGGAATGTATTTAAAGGCCATGCCTACACCGCTTGCAATGTAAGAGAGGCCATTGAGATTTTAGGAAAAAATAGTTTTGATATGATTATCTGTGATTATGAAATGCCCGATGGTACAGGTGCAGACGTTTTGAGATACCTTCGTCAACATCAGATTATGACTCCGACGATCTTGTTTTCTGCCCATTCTGATCTCTCTATGGAGCTAGAAAGTCCTTTATCCCACGTCGTTAAAGACAAAGACTACGCCATGTAGAACTATTCAGAGATCATTCCGGCCCAATAGTTTTTTGGTAATTCGCAATCATTCGGAAAATAAGCTTTGCATTTATTTTTGGATTGTAAGCGAGCGAAGTAGGATGAGGTCTTTTTTTGGATGTTTGTGAATCGTTCTGGAATCCCTTTGATGTATTTATACTTTGGATCTGGAATCTCGTCGCTAGGGCTTGTACCCACGATGCGAACTGTTTCCTCACTTTCCATCATTTTGCGGTACTCTCTCTCTTCTTTTTGGCAATTCTTGATTGTAAGTGGACGACGATAAAAGAAAGAGTAAATTCTATCACCATCAAGAACTCGAAATCCCAAATAAGAGTTTCCGCTATTGGGGTGGTCACTGCAGTCCATCCAAACGTCTTTTTTATTTACTTCTATATCAACAAAGTTTTGAGTACGTTTATGAACCTCTACGGATGAAAAAGCAGAAGCAGAAGTCAAAAAGAGTAATAATACTACTTTCATTTCTTTTTTCTCAGTTCTTTAAGTTTTTGGTGGAGTTCTTTTAACTTTTTCATAATGTCATCTGTTTTTTCATTTTTTCCAATATCATCGAGAATTCCTTTGTATTCTGCGGCTGCTTCTTCCCAAGTAATTTTTCTTTTAAGCCTGTACTCCGCAAGAAATTTTTTATGATGAAGCCATCGAATCCCTGCCATTGATTTCCAATCGACTTGAGGATTATTCTCACGAAGTTCTGTGGATAAGTTTTTGGTGGCTTCTCCAATGATTTCAAAAAGTCTTTGAACAGCAAAATTGCACTTGAGATCTTTTTCAAACTCATCAATAGTTATGTTAATTGTAAAAAAAATAATTTGCTCAGCTGAATCTAATATGTCTAATAGGTAAGAGTCATCATGCAGCTTGCTCATACAAGATCTCGTATGAGTTAAGAATTTCAATCTTCTTGATCGGGTTGCGGATCTTTTCAATAGCCGCTTTTTCAATGAGATCTACTTTTCGATTGAAGATATTTTCTAATTCTTCTTTCATGGTCACTATTTCCCAGCCCCAATTGTCGTCTGGTAGAAAAGAAATAAGGACATCAACATCACTAGTTTGAGAATTAAAGTCTTTACGTAGAATCGATCCAAAAAGTGCCAGTTCTTTTACTTTCCATTTTTTACAAAATGCTTCAATTTGATCCATTGAAATTTGAATTGGTAAAGTAGTCACTCTGCTCGTCCTTTTATTGATAAGGCTAAAACCTGGCCAGCCTAAATTGTACATATATTTGATTGAAATAGCGAAAAAATTGGCGTCCTAGAACCACAGCGTGACCTATACACATTTTAGAGATTTCGTCTTAAAACAAAAAAGCCCTGCATTTGCAGGGCTTTTTTATAAACTTAATTTTTGTTCTTCTAAAATGGCGGGAGCGGAAAGCGACGAACCCGCCCCAACTATTTGAAAACAATCAATAAATTAGGAGATGGCAAGGTGTAATTATAAGATTAGGGCACTGCCTTTTTATCCTTTTGACTTGGTGAGTTGTTTTTTACTCCATACTCATTGATTAATACACAGTATTATGTAATACTATGTATTATGAAAAGGCTGTTTAAAGAAACACCCATATTTACCAAAAAACTTGAATTATATGACGATGCGAACTTATTAAAGTCCATTCAAGATGTAATTTTAGAAAATCCTTCCGTGGGTAATACTGTCGCGGGCACTGGTGGCATTAAGAAATTTAGAATGCCGGATTTATCGCGTGGAAAGGGAAAACGTGGTGGCCTTAGAGTGATTTATTTAGATTTACCTGAAAAAGAAATTACATATCTACTTTATGTATACGGCAAAGATGAAGCCGACGATTTAACCAATGATGAGAAAAAAGTATTCAAGGCTTTGGTAGAAAAAATCAAGGGAGAAAGAAAATGAAAAAGAAAAGAATTGCGGACGAATTATTAAATAGCTTGGAAGAAGCTGTTCAAATGGAAACTGGCGAGTTGAAAGGTCGTGAGACATTTCGTAAATTATCACGTCCAGCTCCAAAGTGGACGAAGAAAAGTATTAAGAAATTACGCGTTGAAGTTTTTCATATGAGCCAACCGATATTTGCTTCCTTGCTGAATGTTAAACCTGCAACTATAAGGGCCTGGGAGCAAGGCCAGCGAACTCCAGACGGAGCTGCAGCAAGATTACTTGAAGTGCTTTCAAATGATATTGATATAGCTGATAAGTTGGCTTCATAACTAAACAATCCTGGTAATGTCTTTTTGAAGAATATTTGTTAATGTTTTATCCTAAGGAAAGGGATAAAAATGACCCCAGAGCAACGTCTTAAAGAAATAGAGGATCGTCTCTTGAAACTCGACAATGAAAGAGTTTCTCTTCTTGCAATTATTCGCAGCGAGATTAGATGTTTACCCTCAAAGATGGGAAAACAAAGCAGGCAAATCAGGGTATTCTCCAGTCTGTGCCAATGAATGGGTTGATCCCATTTGTAAGAAGCCAAAAATTAAATGCACTGATTGTTCTCACCAAATTTTTTTATCGCTCGATGAATTGGCCGTGGAGTCACATCTAAAACCCCCGGTTAGTTATGAATATGGCCAACTAACTGATGCTTCTAAAGTTGAAAAAGTAAAAGAGTGCTTATCTCCAATTAAAAGCTCAATTCTTTCATCGATTAATTAATAGAACTTAATTGGCCTTGTTAAGGTATAATGTTACCGAAGGATTTTTCATGAAACAGATCATCATTCTCATAGCTCAGGTATCTTTATTTTCTTCATGCTCTCCAGGTATGCAGGACATTCATCAACAAGTGGCAAATGATTCCGTTAAGAGCTATGAGTTAACTAAAAAAGCTGGTGATAAAATAGAACTTTGTGTAAAAAGCAGGCATGGTTGCTGAAGCATATAACCAAGCTAAAGATGAAAAGAACTACCTGGCCTGGAAACAAACTGAGAAAGCGGATTGTGCGCTTGCAGGTATCCAAAAATAACAAAAAAAGAGGAGGTTAGAAATAATTCTACATAATTTATTTCTTACGAAAGTTATATAACCTTAATCCTTCACTAACTTAATTTAAATTAGATTTCATCATTGGAGGATCTCTCAATTTCCCTTTGCACTCAATGTCCTGATTATCCGGCCCAGCGTCTACGGCCATGCGAAATGAAAAAGGCTTT